>CAZEEC010000233.1:0-3166 GCA_964511105.1 uncultured Mesorhizobium sp. | reverse complement strand
CGGCGCAGCCGGATGCGCTCGGAAAACGGCAAACGATCGAGAATGTCGTTTTGATCTTCCGGATCGAGATCTTCGAGAATGAAGACCGCGTCGTCGGAATCGAGTTCCTGGAGCGCCAAGGCGATCTGATCGTTTTGCAGATGCTCGACGATATCGAGGCGGATCGCCTCGTCGACCTCTCTGAGCGCGGCGAAGTCGAACTCGTCGCCCGTCAGTATGACGAGCAGGCGCCGGTCGTTCGGCGGCAAGACATCCAAAAGGTCGCCGATTTCGGACTGGTGAAGCCGGCCGATGGCCGCCGTCAGCGCATCCGCGTCGGCGGCCGCAATGGCGCCAGTGATCGCTGCCACGAACTCTTGCCGGATGGCGCCATTCTCATTGTAGACCTCGGGCCACAGTTCAGCGCCGCCCTCGGGCCGGTTCTCGCTGGCGTTCATCGGCGCCTCCACAAGGGAATAGATGGAATTGAAGTTCCGAGTTGCCGGCTTCTCGGCGACGATCAGCGTTCTTCGAGCATGTCCTTCACAGCCGTCGCCAACTGCTTCAACGAGAATGGCTTGGGCAGGAAGCCAAACTTCGCCTCCGGCGGAAGGTTCTTGGCGAAGGCGTCTTCCGCATAGCCCGAGACGAAGACGAACTTGATGTCCGGCTGAAGCTTCAACAATTCGCCAAGCAGCGTCGGTCCGTCCATTTCGGGCATGACAACATCGGAGACCACGATGTCAACCTGACCACCTAGTTCGTGGAATATCTCCAGGGCTTCGACGCCTGATGCCGCCTCATGGACGGTATAGCCCCGGGACGACAGCGCACGCACGCCACCCATGCGGACCGCGTCCTCATCCTCGACAAGAAGGACGGTCGCGGACCCGGAAAGATCCTTGGCAACGTCATCCTGCTTTTGCACAGGTGCCTGCTCGGCTTCGCGTTCGCCGGCCTGCACGTCGACCGGAGCCGTGACATGGCGGGGCAGGAAAATGCGAAAAGTGGTGCCCGTTCCTTCCGCGGAATCGCAGAAGACGTAGCCGCCCGTTTGCTTGATGATTCCATAGACCATCGACAGGCCAAGGCCGGTGCCCTTGCCAACCTCCTTGGTCGTGAAGAATGGCTCGAAAATCTTTGAAACCACCTCTGGCGGGATACCTGTTCCCGAATCTTCTACTTCGACCAGGACATAATCCGCCTGCGGCAGTTCCCGGTGACCGAACGCCGCAGCTTCCTGCGCTGGCACGTTTCGCGTGCGCACCGCCAACATGCCTCCATCCGGCATCGCATCACGCGCATTGACCGTCAGATTGACCACAACCTGTTCGAACTGGCCGATATCGGCCTTGACCGGCCACAGGTCGCGCCCGTGCTCGACGGAAAGCTGGACGTCCTTGCCGACCAGGCGCACGAGGAGCATCCGAAGATCCGCCAGCACATCGGTTAGGTTCAGCACCTCCGGACGCAGGGTCTGCTTGCGGGAAAAGGCCAGAAGCTGGCGCACGAGCGATGCCGCGCGATTGGCGTTCTGCTTGATGTTCATGATGTCGGCGAAAGACGGGTCCGACGGACGATGGCTCGTCAGTAGGAGATCGGACGCCATGATGATCGCCGTCAGCACATTGTTGAAATCATGCGCGATACCGCCGGCCAACTGGCCGACCGCCTGCATCTTCTGGCTCTGCGCCATTTGCGCTTCCAGCGCCTTTTGCTCAGTGGTTTCGACCGCATAGACGATAGCCGCCTCTTCGGCACCGTCTTCGCCGCCGGCATCGGCAACGGCATTGATGTAAAAGCGTAGATACCGCTCTTCATCGCCCGGCAAGACCGTATCGATGGGCGCGATGTCAGCCTGGCCCTGTGTTGCGGCGTCGAGAGCCGCGCGGAAGGCCCCATGGTTGCGTTCATGAATGACCCGATCGAGCGGCGCGCGCTGATCGATGGCATCCCGGTCGACGACACTGGCGAAGAGCGACAGAAACGGGGCGTTGGTTCGCAAAATGCGGCCGTCGCCGTCGATCCCCGCAATCGCCATCGGCGTCGAGTTGAAAAACCGTGTGAACCGCACTTCCGATGCGCGAAGCTCGGCGGAACTATCGGTTCCTTCGGCCCGATTGAGGACGATCGTTCTGCTTGTCCCGGCAATCCCGTCGCGTGAACTGCCGACGCGATGCATGATACGGACCGGAATGGCGGTGCCCGAGACGGTCATCAGATCAAGATCGACCACAGCGTCACGTGTCGATCCGGGCTCTGCCTTGACCGATGCCAGGAGTGCCATGCCGTCACCGGCGACGATCTGGGCTAGGCGGACCGCGCCGGGAACGAAATTGGCCAGATCGATGCCCAGCCAATCGGCAAGCGTCGCGTTCAGATAGGTGAGGCGCCCCGCCGGATCGGCGGCAAAGAAGCCTGCGGGGGCATGATCGAGATGGTCGATCGCCTTTTGCAAGTCCAGAAAGAAACGCTCCTGTTCGGCGCGCTCATCGGAAATATCGACGAGCGTCCACAAGGCGACCGGTTGGCGTTGGTCCGGAATGCGAAACGTGCGGGCCGCGACGCGGTACCAGCGCGCACCGCCCTCGCCTCCCGCCTTGATCGGCCGCGGTAGACGAAACTCGCCGTCGGCAAGGCGACCGTCCCGCACCGCAGTCGCGAGTTTATAGACGACCTGGGCTGCTTCGGGACTGTCAGACAAGAGGCCTTCGATGGTGCGGGTGTCTTCCTGCGAAACCGCTCCCGTCAACTCGGCATAAGCCCGATTGGCGTAGAGGATGCGGCCCTTGGCGTCGGCGACGACCATGCCCTGAGCGGAACTGTCGACGATGGCACGTGACAGGTTATCCGATGGCCTGCGTCCCGAGACCTGAACGAACCCGATGGCAAGCGCGAACAGGAAGCCGACGCCAATCATCGCGAGAACGCCGAGCAGCCCCAACAGCGTGCTCGGGGTCAAGACGTCATTGAAGGCGATCAAAACGATGACGCACAAGACCAACGCCACGATGAACCCGACGAGACGCGACAGCGTCGACAGGCGCATGCTTTGGTCGACGATCGGCGTCGGATTCAACTCGCCGCCACTCTTGTGCGCCATAGAGGCGGTCCCCCAGCCCGGTTTCGGAGCGTTCTTGCTTGATCCTCGCATACATCATCGCAATACATGGCTGCAAGAACGCCC
>CAZEEC010000232.1:0-3173 GCA_964511105.1 uncultured Mesorhizobium sp. | reverse complement strand
ACGCGTCCGGCGAAATCCGGTGGCTCTCAGTCTCGGCCGCCATTGCCGCGATCAGCGTCGTCGGCATCGCAATCGGCATCGGCATGCCCCTCTTGAGCGTCGTTCTTGAACAACGCGGCCTGTCGACGACGATGATCGGCTTCAATGCGGCCGTGGCCGGGCTGGCATCCATCGCGGCCGCCCCGTGCGCCACCCCGCTCGCCGCCCGCTTCGGCGTCGTATGGACGATGTTCGCCATGGTTCTGGCCGGAGCATCCGCCTTTGTCGGCTTCTATTTCGTGCCGCATTTCTGGATGTGGTTTCCTTTACGCGCCGTGCTGCATTTCGCCATCACGATTCTGTTCATCCTTTCCGAGTTCTGGATCGCGACATCCGCGCCACCGGCAAAGCGCGGCCTGATCCTTGGGGTCTATGCGACCGTCCTGTCGCTGGGATTTGCCTTCGGACCCTGGCTCTTTTCGCAGGTCGGCAGCCAGGGATTCCTTCCATTCGGGATTACCTTCGTTTTGATCATGATGGCAGCCATCCCGGTTCTCGCAGCACTCAAGGAAAGCCCGAAGATCGACAGGGCCCCGACCGGTACGCGCTTCATCGGTTATATCTGGATGGTGCCGATGGCGACGGGCGCCGTCCTGGTTTTCGGCGCCGTCGAAACCGGCGGATTCGCACTGTTTCCTCTTTATGGGACGCGCGTCGGCTATACCGAGGCGGACGCCGCTCTGTTGCTCACGGCGATCGGACTTGGAAATGTTCTTTTTCAAATTCCGCTGGGGTTGATCAGCGACCGGATCCGGGACCGACGACATCTGCTGATGGTCTGCGCCGTGATCGGCTTTGCCGGCATGCTCGCTCTGCCGTTGGTGGCACATGACTGGTACCTCACCGCCGGCATCTTGTTCCTGTGGGGCGGGGTGGTCGCAGGTCTTTACACAGTCGGCCTCGCACATCTCGGCTCCCGCCTGGCGGGCCGTGACCTGGCATCAGCCAATGCCGCCTTCGTCCTGTGCTACGGGATCGGCATGCTGCTCGGTCCGCAGGCGATCGGCATCGGCATGGACCTGTTCGGGCCAAACGGCTTCGCCTACGCCATCTTGCTGTTCTTCGCAGCTTACCTGGCTTTGGGCACCGTCCGGCTCGGTTCCGCGGCCAGCCGGGGTTGACAACCAGCGCCGATCAAGTATGTGTCGCGCCACGTTTTCCGCGCCCGGGCCAGGCTCCCGTTTGCATGCGGTGACAGCTCCTTTCAGAATCGGACGACCAATATGGCCAAGGCGACCACGATCAAGATCAAGCTTCTCTCGACTGCCGACACGGGCAGCTTCTACGTGACGAAGAAGAACAGCCGCACGATGACCGAGAAGATGACGAAGCGCAAATACGACCCGATCGCGCGCAAGCACGTCGAGTTCAGGGAAACGAAGATCAAGTAAGCTTTGGGCTTACGATCGGATTGCTGTCAACGCCGTCTCCGGACGGCGTTTTTACATTTTGAATGGTTGGATAAAGAAGCCGACCGACGCTGGCTGTGGTACGAGGAGACCACGTGGTTGCCAGGGTCGGCCGGCCGTCCCCACGGACCCAGGAGATGCGGCGGACCTGAGCATCATGGGGTAGCTGGAGGATAGGCGCGTTCTTAATCGCTATCCGATGGCTTCACAGTCGCGCAAGACAGCTTCAGAATCAACGGTTTCTTAACTGTGAGGTCGACTGTCTCAGATTAAGGTAAACGCGCCGGTCAATCGCCTTGGCTTGTCTTGCCTGCTGCGTAGACCGATTCATCCCGCCATATCTTCAAGCTGCTTCGGCGACCACACGGTTGCGGCCGGCATTCTTGGCTTGGTAAAGCGCGATGTCTGCCCGCTTCATCATGTTTTCGGCGATATCCGGCTCTGCCTTAAGGGCGGCGACGCCAATGGAAATCGTCACATCGACCTGTCGAGCGCCGTCCTCAATCCGGAACGGCGCGCCCGCAATCTGCTCGCGAATGCGCTCAGCGACCTTTTGGGCGACGGCCAACTCGGTATCGGGCATGACAATAACGAATTCTTCCCCGCCATAGCGACAGGCCAGGTCGAAGCCACGCACGCTTTGGCGAAGGCGCATCGCGAATTCACGCAAGATGTCATCGCCGGCATCATGGCCGTAGGTGTCGTTGATCACCTTGAACTTGTCGATATCAGTGATCAGCACCGACAAGGGCTTCTGACGATTGCGCGCCTTGGTGGCAAGGCTCGCCAAATGGCTGTCCAGATAGCGGCGATTGTGGAGGCCCGTCAGGCCATCGGTGACGGCCATCTCGATGGTCTGGGTGACGCTCGATCGCAATTGCTCATTATACCGCTTGCGCTTGACCTGTGTGCGCAGGCGAGCGATCAGTTCCTGGCGATCAACCGGACGGGTCACATAGTCATTGACGCCCAGTTCAAGTGCCCGCACCAGACGGGAATGTTCGTCCTGACCGGCGATAAGGATGATGGGCAGGAAACGCGTCCGGTCAAGCGTGCGTAGCTGCGAGCACAGGCGTAGCGGATCGTAGCCGACCAACGAGGTCGAGATCAGCACACATTCGTAGCTGTTCTCAGCGGCTTCGGACAGGCTCGCCTGCGGATCGGGGACGACGTCGAGTGTGCAGATCCCGCGCAGATATTTCTCGATCTGCCCGACCGAGGATTGGCGGTCATCCACGAGGAGCGCCCGGAACGGCGCATCCTCAGACACATCGCGCTTCTTCAGCAATTCCTCGATGCCGATATTGCGCGTGGTCGAGGCACGCATGCGCAATTCGTCCGTCAACATCTTGAGCCGCACGAGGCTCTTGACGCGCGTCATCAGTTGGAGATCGTTGGCGGGCTTGGTGAGGAAATCATCCGCCCCCACTTCGAGGCCGCGCACGCGATCGGCTGTCTGGTCGAGCGCCGTCACCATAATGACCGGAATATGAGCCGTGGACGAGTCTCTCTTCAAGCGCCGGCAGACTTCAAAGCCGTCCATGTCCGGCATCATGACATCGAGGAGGACGACATCGACCCGGCCCGCCTCGCAGATCTCAAGCGCCTCACGGCCGCTATTCGCCGTCAGGACCTCGAAATATTCGGCCAGCAACCGTGCCTCGAGCAGCTTCACATTCGCCGGAATATCATCGACAACCAGTATCCGCGCCGTCATTTCAACCC
>CAZEEC010000231.1:0-3178 GCA_964511105.1 uncultured Mesorhizobium sp. | reverse complement strand
TCGACCGGCGCGCCATCGGAGATCATCATCAGGATCTTGCGCTGCTCGGGCCGCGCAATCAAGCGCTGATGCGCCCACAACAGCGCCTCGCCGTCGATGTTTTCCTTCAACAGGCCTTCACGCATCATCAGACCCAGATTGCGGCGCGCGCGCCGCCAGGGCTCATCCGCCGACTTGTAGATGATGTGGCGCAGATCGTTGAGCCGGCCCGGACTGGCGGGCTTGCCGCTTTTCAGCCAGCGCTCGCGGGCCTGCCCGCCTTTCCATGCGCGGGTGGTGAAGCCCAGTATTTCAACCGAGACGCCGCAGCGTTCGAGCGTGCGGGCAAGGATGTCGGCACAGGTGGCGGCAACGGTGATCGGCCGGCCGCGCATGGAGCCCGAATTGTCGAGGACCAAGGTCACAACTGTGTCGCGAAAATTGGTGTCGCGCTCGCGTTTGAAGGAGAGCGGTTGCATTGGATCGATCACGACGCGCACGAGCCGGGCGGGGTCGAGATAGCCTTCTTCCAGATCGAACTCCCAAGAGCGGTTCTGCTGCGCCATCAAGCGGCGCTGGAGTCGGTTCGCGAGACGACCCACCACGCCCTGCAGATTGGCGAGTTGTTTGTCGAGAAAGGCGCGCAGACGATCAAGTTCCTCCTCGTCGCAAAGCTCGGCGGCACCGACCGTCTCGTCGAAGTCGCGGGTGAAGACCTTGTAGTCGATCTCTCGCGGCAAATTTGCGAAGGGGTCATTGCCGCGGCGCGTCTCTCCCGCGGTCTCGGCGTCGAGATCCTCATCATCGGCCATGTCATCGGCGGATGTGTCGGTCGCCTCGGTCTCGCCCGCCTGCTGATCCTCGCTCGTCTCCTGCGTCTGGTCGGCCTGCGATTGGTCGGCGCCGGAATCGTCCTCGCCGCCCTCCTCGGCGTTTTCCTCGCCCTCGGGCTGGTCGTCCTCATTGTCCTCGGTGTCGTCGGACTGCTCGTCCTCGGCAAGGTCCTCGGCCATATTCATCGAAGCCAGCATCTCGCGCATCACGCGGGCAAAAGCCTGCTGATCGTCGAGATTTTGGTCAAGCCCGTCCAGCGCCTCGCCAGCCTTCTCCTCGATCCAGTCGCGCCAGAGTGACACGACGCGTTCGCCGCTGCGGGGGGCTGCGCGTCCCGTGAGCTTCTCGCGGACGAGCAGTGCGACCGCCTCCTCAAGCGGCGCCTCCGACTGCTGGGTGATGGCGGCGAGATTGGCCTTGGCGTATTTGTCCTCGAGCATCGAGCCGATATTGTCGGCAACGCCGGCCATCGCGCGCGCGCCGATTGCTTCGACACGCGCCTGCTCGACGGCATCGAAGATGGCGCGTGCCTGTTTGCCTTGCGGGGCAAAGCGCGAATGGACGGAATTGTCATGGCAGGCACGGCGCAGCGCCATCGAGTCGCCGACGCCGCGCGTCACCGCTATGTCGCTGGCGGTGGGCTTGCGCGGCAAATCAGGCAGACGAGCGCGATTGGCCGACAAGGCCGGTTTTTCCTTAGAAAAGACAACTTCCATCTCGGCATCGCCGGCAACCGCGCGCACGCATAACGTCAGCGCACGTTTGAACGCGTCGGCATCGGCACCCTTTACGGGCTTGCTGCGGGAATTGTCACCGGGACCTGCCATACTGTTCAGGCCAGCACCACATTGGCCGCGCTCTCCGGCAGTTCTTGACCGAAAGCGCGCTGATAGAATTCGGCCACGACGGTGCGTTCGAGTTCGTCGCACTTATTCAAGAAGGTCAAGCGGAAGGCAAAGCCGACATCCTGGAAAATTTCGGCATTTTCCGCCCAGGTGATCACGGTGCGCGGGCTCATGACGGTCGACAGATCGCCATTGATGAAGGCCGAGCGGGTCATGTCGGCGACGCGAACCATCTTGTTCACGGTCTCGCGGCCCTTGTCGGTGCGGAAGTGGCGGGCCTTTGCCAGGACAATGTTCACCTCGTCATCATGCGGCAGATAATTCAACGTCGCCACAATCGACCAGCGGTCCATCTGTGCCTGGTTGATCTGCTGGGTACCATGATAAAGGCCGGTCGTATCGCCTAGACCCACGGTGTTGGCGGTGGCAAAGATGCGAAAGGCGGGATGCGGCCGGATGACGCGGCTCTGATCGAGGAGCGTCAGGCGACCGGACGATTCCAGGACGCGCTGGATGACGAACATCACGTCGGGACGGCCAGCATCGTACTCATCGAAAACCAGCGCGATATTGTGCTGGTAGGCCCAAGGCAAGATGCCATCCTTGAACTCGGTGACCTGCATGCCGTCCCGCACCACGATCGCGTCCTTGCCGACGAGGTCGATACGCGAGACGTGGCTGTCGAGATTGATGCGCACGCAGGGCCAGTTTAGGCGCGCGGCGACCTGCTCGATATGGGTCGACTTGCCGGTGCCATGATAGCCGGAGATCATGACGCGGCGATTATAGGTAAAGCCGGCCAGGATCGCGAGCGTGGTCTGCTTGTCGAACAGATAGTCGGGGTCCAGATCCGGCACGTGAGCGTCCGCCACCGAATAGGCCGGCACGACCATGTCGGAGTCAAAGCCGAATTTCTCGCTTACCGACACAGTCGTGTCAGGCAGATTTGCGATGTCGCGGTCAACCTTGTTCATCATGTCTCCAGATGCGGACGCCCACGCATCCGCCAGTCCATTCTTGTCCGGGGCACGGTTTAGCAGACCCCGCAATCAACACAAACCCGCTTGTTTCAGCATGCGGTAGGCCTGGATGACATCACGAAACCTGTCTTCGGACGCGCGATCGCCGCCATTGGCATCAGGGTGATGCCGCTTCACAAGCTCTTTATAGCGCTGCTTGATCTGCGTGCCAGTCGCCGACGGGTCCAGGCCCAAGGTTTCCATGGCCTTGGCCTCAAGCGATTTGAGCTTGCGGGTGCGTGGCCGGTCGGCCGGATCGATCCCGTCCTTGAACATGCCATAGGGATCACGCATACGCGCATGATAGCCGGCACGGCCGGACCGCATGCGTGCGAAATCCGGCGATGCCTGCGCGCCCTTGGCCACACCCATCTTCCAGGTCGGACGATGGCCGGTCAGCGCTTCCTTCTGGAATCGCGCAATGTCGCCTTCGGCAAGGCCGGAGAAATAGTTGAAGCCCTTGTTATAGGCGCGCACATGATCGAAGCAGAACTTGAAATA
>CAZEEC010000230.1:0-3185 GCA_964511105.1 uncultured Mesorhizobium sp. | reverse complement strand
CTCGATCTTGCCGCCAGGAAATTCCCACAGACCCGCCATCGTCTTATGAGCTGGCCTTTGCGACAGGAGGACACGGCCGTCCGCGTCGACGAGCGCGCAGGCGACCACAAGCACCAACGGTCTTCGAGCCGCATCGTTCATGACACGTCTTCGACTTCCATGCGGTAATGATAGGGATAGGCAGTCTCGAAGCCGAGCGAGCGATAGAGCGCTAGCGCCGGCACGTTGCCTTCATCGACCTGAAGCCAGCCCGTTTTGGCACCGCTTCCGCGCGCCCAATCGAGGGCCGCACCGACGATCCGGCGACCGAGCCCGCGCTCCCTCAATTCAGGCGCGGTCGCGACCTCGAACAGCCCCGCCATCTGGCCGTCGCGTACGCAAAGCGCAACCGCGGCCGGTCTGCCATCGACGGATATCTGAAACAGGGCTCGCTCGGGTTGCAGACGATCGAGCAGCCGCGCCAAGCCGGGCGCCTCTTCCGCGTCGAGACCGCCGATGCTTGTTGCAGCACCGATGAATTCACTTGCGGAAAGCTGGAGTGCATCGCTCGCGCTGAGCGCCGGCATATTGCCAAGGTCGGCGCGCATGACCAAGGAGGGCGAAAACACCTGCCAATCCTTCAAGTGGTCGATAAGAGCCGGACCGGCCAAAGGCGAGATGCGAAAGACGAGCGGCCGCCCCGCGCCCTCGAACATTTGGCGAAGTGCCACGATCCGTTCGTCGATCCGCGCCAAGTCCGCGCGATCCAGCGGATTGACCGAATTCAGCCGCCGCGTCTTCATGTCGGGCGTCAGCCGGACCGACCACGTCCCGTCGTAAAAGGCGCGCTCTGCGGGCCAGGCACGAAACCCTGCAGCTTCGAAACGCCTGACGGTCGGCAGATCCGCCATGCTAGCTGCGGTAGTCGCCATTGATCGCGACATATTCCTTGGTCAAGTCGCACGTCCAGACCGTCGCTTCGCCAGTGCCAAGCCCAAGGTCGACGCGGATGTCGATCTCTTCGCCTTCCATATAAGCCGAGCTTGCCGCTTCGGAATAATCGGGGTCGCGCTCGCCCTGACGGGCGACGCGGATGTCGCCGAACCAGATCGAGAGGAGGTCCCGGTCGGCCGACTCGCCCGCCTTGCCGACAGCCATCACGACACGACCCCAGTTTGCGTCCTCGCCCGCGACGGCCGTCTTCACGAGCGGCGAATTGGCGATCGAAAGCGCGATCCGCTTGGCGGATGCCTCCGAAACCGCGCCGGTCACTGTGATGCCGATCTGCTTGCGCGCGCCCTCCCCGTCGCGAACGACCTGGAGCGCGAGCGCCTTCAACATCGCCTCGATAGCAGACCGGAACCCGGCGAGACGTGGATCGGCCGGGTCCTCGATGCGCGGCGCACCGCGCTTTTCCGCCGCGCCGGTGGCGAACAGCAACAGCGTGTCGCTGGTCGACGTGTCGCTGTCCACGGTGATGGAATTGAAGGTTGTGCCAACGGCCCCGGACAACACACCCTGCAACGCCTTGGCGCTGATGGGGGCGTCGGTGGCGAGGAAGGACAGCATCGTCGCCATGTCCGGTGCGATCATCCCGGCTCCCTTGGCGATCCCGTTGATCGTGACGTCGACGTCATTAAGCCTGGCGGTCGTCGTCAGGAACTTCGGGTAGGTGTCGGTCGTCATGATCGCCTTGGCGGCGTCCGCCCAAAGCCCAGATTCCGCGCGCTTGACCATCTCGTCGAGCAGGTGAGCGAATTTTTGGGCATCCAACGGCTCGCCAATAACCCCGGTCGAGGCCAGGAACACCTCACCTAATGCCGAGCCGATTGCTCTGGAAGCGAATTCTGCCGTCGTTCGCGCGGTTTCGCGCCCCTTCATTCCGGTAAATGCGTTGGCGTTGCCGGAATTGACGACCAGGATCCGAGCGCGGCCGCCGGGCAGATTGGCCCGGCAGAAATCGACGGGGGCTGACGGGCATTTTGAAGTCGTGAAAACGCCTGCAACCGTCGTGCCTTCGTCAAAGACCATCGCCAGAAGATCGGTTCGACCCCGATATTTGATGCCGGCCTGCGCCGTCGCGATCCGCACACCCTCGACAGGCGGCATCTCAGGAAATCTTCTCGGGGCGAGCGGAGAAACGGCGTCGGACATGGCGGGTATTCGTTGGCCTTCAGATGGTCATTCGATTTCGTCTACCGTCTCGTCGGACGGAGCGGCCTCGAGTGAGCCTTGGTCGCCAGCTTCGGCATCCGTTTCGCTGACAGCTCCAGGTTGCGAGGCCGCCTCCATCTCGTCGAGTGTCGCCTGCAAGGCAGGGTCGGTGATCTCGATATCGGCAGCTTCGCGAATGTCTTCGACAGCCTGAAAATAGCGCTCGCGCAGCAGGATCGAGCGAATTTGCGGCGCGACCTGCTCGAAGGCCGGCGGCTGCTGCTGGCGCTTATCCTCGACCTTGATGACATGCCAGCCGAACTGGGTCTGGACAGGCTCGGTGGAATGGTCGCCAACCTCCATGGCAAAGGCCGCCTGCTCGAATTCCGGCACCATCTGGCCCTGGCCGAAATAGCCGAGATCGCCGCCCTGCTGGGCAGCGCCGTCCGTCGAGTTTTCGCGAGCGAGTTCCTCAAAATCCGCGCCGCCGTCGAGTTCGGCGATCAGTTCCTGCGCTCGTTCCTCGCTATCGACGATGATATGGCGCGCGCGCACTTCATTGGTGGGCGCCGTGTTGGCGATTTCCTCGTCGTAGCGGACGCGCACTTCCTCATCGGAGACATCGGCTGCGATCTGCTGCTCGATAAACGCGCTGTGGAGTGCACGCTGGCGCAGGAAGTCCATCTGCCGCTGGAATTCATCGCCGTCCGCCAAGCCCTCTTCTTCTGCCTCATTCGCAAGCAGACGAATCTCGATCAGCGCCGATAGGGCCGCGGCACGACGCTGCTCCGGGGACAAAGCGGCAAATTGCTGTTCAAGCCCCTGAAGCGCCAATTCAAGATCGCCTTCGGTCAGTTCCTGACCGTTGACGGTTGCGACAACGGCCGCCGGATCGGCAGGCGTCGCCGGCGCAGCGGCGTCTTGTGCAAGCGCCATACCGGCGGTCAGCGCGACAAGCGCCACGGCGGCGGAAAGGCGGCGAATGAGTACGTTCATCAAGAAACTCCAGTCAGGGCTCAATGCTGTTTTCAGCCCTTGTGAATGTGGCGGAA
>CAZEEC010000229.1:0-3195 GCA_964511105.1 uncultured Mesorhizobium sp. | reverse complement strand
CAGGCGGCAAGGCCCATCAGCGCAATGCCCGACACGGAAGCAAGAATGATCTTTTTCATGGTCTTTTCCTTCTCTCCTTGTCACCCACCTCTAAGCAGGCGTTCGCGACAACAATGGTTCTCCCATAGGATCGTTTCATAACGTTGGGTGACTCCTTGTTACAACGACGCCAAACTCGACCTGCCGGGCGTTGCCCCGATCCCAAAAGCCGACTACCAGCAGACGAGAATGTGAGTGGAGGATTGTCATGGGTGGATCGGCGGGACGCTGGGACTTTTGGATCGATCGCGGTGGTACCTTCACCGACATCATCGGCCGCGATCCCGAGGGACAACTCCACGCGCGCAAACTGTTGTCGGAAAATGCCGAAGCCTATCGCGATGCCGCGATCCAGGGCATTCGCGATCTGATCGGAGTTGCGCCCCGCGAGCCGATCCCCACCGGCAGCGTGGGCAACATCAAGATGGGAACCACGGTTGCCACCAATGCGCTCTTGGAACGCAAGGGCGACCGGGTGCTCTTGCTGATCACCAAGGGATTCCGCGACGCGCTGAAGATTGCCTATCAGGCCCGTCCTGACATCTTCGCCAAGCAGATCATTCTCCCCGAGCAACTCTATGATCGGGTCTTCGAGGTCGACGAGCGTGTACGCGCCGATGGAACGCTGGAGGCGACGCCTGATCTAGCTGCCGTGCAGGCTGAGCTCGATCGTGCACGGGCCGACGGCATTGATGCCGTTGCGGTCGTCTTTATGCACTCTTGGAAATTTCCAGCACATGAGGAAGCTGTTGCCGAACTCTGTCAGGCGTCAGGCTTTGCCCAAATTTCGGTTTCCAGCCGCGTTTCGCCGCTGATGAAACTCGTCGGTCGCGGCGACACCACCGTGGTCGACGCCTATCTGTCGCCCATCCTCTCGCGCTACGTCGCACAGGTTGCCGACGAACTTGGCGTCTCCACGGCAAGTGACGACGGTCCGCGCTTGATGTTCATGATGTCTTCGGGCGGCCTGACGGCTGCCGACAGGTTCCAGGGCAAGGACGCGCTCTTGTCCGGCCCGGCCGGGGGCGTGGTCGGCATGGTCGAAACGGCAAAGATCGCCGGTTTCGACAAGGTGATCGGCTTCGACATGGGCGGAACCTCAACCGACGTCACCCACTACGACGGCGAATACGAGCGCGCCTTCGACACGGAAGTGGCTGGCGTGCGCGTCCGCGCGCCGATGATGCGCATCCACACGGTCGCTGCGGGCGGCGGCTCGATCCTCCACTTCGAGGCTGGGCGGTTTCAGGTGGGGCCGGATTCGGCCGGCGCCAACCCCGGTCCCGCATGTTACCGCCGCGGCGGCCCGCTCGCCCTGACGGACGCGAATGCCATGCTGGGCAAGTTGGTGCCCGACTATTTCCCGGCGATCTTTGGGCCGAACCAGGACCAGCGCCTCGACACCGACATTGTCAGGAGCGGCTTTGCCGAACTGGCCGCACGGGCGGATGACGGTCGCTCGCCCGAAGCCGTCGCCGAAGGCTTTATCACGATCGCGGTCGAGAACATGGCGAACGCCATCAAGAAGATTTCTGTGCAGCGCGGCTATGACGTCACGGAGTATCTGTTGAACTGTTTCGGCGGTGCGGGCGGCCAGCATGCATGCCTTGTGGCCGACGCGCTTGGTATGGAAGCGGTCCTGGTCCACCCATTGTCAGGGCTGCTGTCAGCCTATGGCATCGGCTTGGCATCGGTCTTCGCCTCGCGTCAGCAGGCGCTGGTGAAACCACTCGAGGAAGCCGCGCGCGGCGAGATCGATTCGACCATTGCCGATTTGCGTGATGCGGTTTTCGCGGAACTGGCCGAGCAAGGCATCGCAGGGAACGACCTGTCCTGGCGCCCCGTCCTGCAGATCCGCTACGACGGGACCGACACCACCTTGCCGGTCCCCTTCGAAGGATCGCTGGATGCCGCGCGCACGGATTTCGAGGCCGCGCACAAGGCGCAGTTCGGGTTCATCTATGACGACAAGCCGATGGTCGTTGAGGCAATCAGTGTCGAGGGCCAGGACTCGCGGCCAACCGGACGCGAAGAATCGCAATCCGCGCTGCACGATGCGGTCGCCTTTACGGATGAGCGCCGCCCCATGTTCTGCGAAGGTGCCTGGCATCAGGCTGGGGTCTATCGCCGAGAGGGTCTTGCACCTGGCAACAAGGTCTCCGGCCCTGCGCTCATCATCGAAAATCACCAGACGATCGTCGTTGAACCGGACTGGCAGGCCGAGATCACACCCAGGGACCATGTTCTCCTGCGCCGCGTCGCGAAGAAGCGTCGGCAGGCGGCACTGGGAACCGAGGCCGATCCGGTCATGCTGGAGGTCTTCAACAATCTCTTCATGTCGATCGCCGAGCAGATGGGAGTAACGCTTCAGAACACCGCCTACTCGGTTAACATCAAGGAACGGCTCGATTTTTCCTGCGCCGTTTTTGATCGCACCGGCGCATTGGTTGCCAATGCACCCCACATGCCCGTTCATCTGGGCTCAATGGACCGTTCGGTGGAGACCATCATCCGGCTGAACGAAGGCGACATCCATCCCGGCGACGTCTTCGCGCTCAACGCGCCTTATAATGGCGGCACGCACCTGCCCGATATCACCGTGGTGACGCCTGTATTCGATGATGCCGGCAAGGAAATCCTCTTCTATTCGGCCTCGCGCGGTCATCATGCCGATGTTGGGGGCACCGCCCCTGGATCGATGACGCCGCTCGCGACCACCGTCGACGAGGAAGGCGTGCTGTTCGACAATTTCCGGATCGTGGACCGCGGCCGCTTTCTCGAAAAGGAATTGAACGAGCTTTTGACCAACCACCCCTACCCGGCCCGCAATCCGCATCAGAATATCGCCGATCTGAAGGCACAGATCGCCGCCAACGAAAAGGGCGTGGCGGAGCTTCGCAAGATGGTTTCCCATTTCGGGCTCGATGTCGTCGAGGCCTATATGGGCCACGTGCAGGATAACGCTGCCGAGAGCGTCGCCCGCGTGCTGGAGCGGCTCCCGGACGAATCGTCCTATGAGTACCCTACGGACACTGGGCAGGTCATCAGGGTCAAGATCACGGTCGACCGCGACAAGCGCGAGGCGACTGTCGACTTCACCGGCACGTCGCCGGTGATGAAGAACAATTTCAACGCGCCCGAACCTGTCGCGCGAGC
>CAZEEC010000228.1:0-3197 GCA_964511105.1 uncultured Mesorhizobium sp. | reverse complement strand
GCGCGCGGAAAGTCGTCAGCCCGACCTGCGGGATCGGCTTGCCGAGCGTTTCGGCGGCGATCGCCAGACCGTGCATGTTCGAGGTCTTGCCCTGGTCGGTCGCCATGCCGTTGGTGGTAAAGCGCTTGACGTGCTCGATGGAGCGCATGCCTTCTTGCACGGCGAGCCGAATATCCTTGGCGGTGACGTCGTTCTGGAAATCGACGAAAGCCTTGGCGATGGTCCCCGCCTCGGCGCCGGGCGCTGCGCCGAGCATGCCGCCGGTCCAATTTTCGGACGTCGAGGCGAAGCGGGCTTTGCTCACACCCGAAAGATCGCCCGGAGATAAACGTGAAGTGCTTGGCTTCGCTGCTTTTTCACCGGCCGCATAGGCTTCATCGAGGGCGGCTTCGAGCGCATCCGTTCCGTTGCAGGCGCCGACCGAGACGCAGTCCTGCGCGTAGTCGCCCGGCAAGAAGCGCCGCGTCGCTTCGTCGAACGCAACCCTGCCACGCGACTGCGAGAACAAGTGCACGGACGGCGTCCAGCCCGACGACATCAAGAGCGCATCGACGGGAATGACCCGTGATGGGCCGCCGGATTTAGGCGCAACGGTTATCGAGGAGACGCGCAACCGGCCGCCGGTCTTCATCACCGCATGGCCGGTCAGAACCTCGATGCCGAGGCCCCTCGCCTCTTCGATGATCGCGCTTGGCGGATTGTCGCGGATATCGACGATCGCCGCGATGGCGTTGCCGGCCCTTTTCAGGTCGATGGCGGCCGCATAGGCGGAATCATTGGCGGTGTAGACGCCGACATTGCGCCCGACTGCGACGCCGAAATGGGTGAGATAAATCCGCGCCGCCGAAGCCAGCATGATGCCCGGCCGGTCATTGTCGGCGAACACCATGTGTCGCTCGATCGCGCCGGTGGCGAGGATCACTTTTTTCGCGCGCACCTGCCAGAGGCGCTCGCGCGCCCGGTCGCCGCCCGGATGGGCAAGATGCTCGGTCACGCGCTCGACGAGGCCGACCATGTTCTGGGCGTAGTAGCCGAAGGCCGTGGTACGCGGAAGCACGCGGACATTGTCCATGGCCATCAGTTCAGCGACGCAGGCCTGCGCCCAATCCCAGCCCGAGCGGCCGTCGATCTTAGCGCCCGTTTCAAAGCGCAGCGCGCCGCCCAATTCAGGCTGTTCGTCGGCGAGGATGACGCTCGCGCCTGCCTGGGCCGCGGCAGAGGCCGCCGCAAGGCCGGCCGCGCCGCCGCCCAGCACGAGGACGTCGCAATGGGCGTAAAGCGCGGCATAGGGGTCGGGGTCGGGCTGATCGGGTGCGACGCCGAGACCCGCGGCACGGCGGATGAACGGCTCGTAGACCTTGTCCCAGGCCACTTTCGGCCACATGAAGGTCTTGTAGTAGAAGCCGGCCGAGAAGAAGGGTGAACCTAAATCATTGGCCTCTCCGATGTCGTAGGCAAGCGATGGCCAGCGGTTTTGCGAAATGGCGGTTAGGCCGTCATAGAGCTCTTGCACCGTGGCGCGGACGTTGGCCGTCTTGCGCGCGCCGTCGCGGTGGATACCGACCAGCGCATTGGGCTCTTCGGCACCCGCCGACAGGATGCCGCGCGGGCGGTGATATTTGAACGACCGGCCGACGAGGTGAATGCCGTTGGCCAGCAGCGCAGAGGCGAGCGTATCGCCATCAAACCCGCGATAGGGCTTGCCGTCAAAGGTGAAGCGGACGCTTTTTGCCGGTGTGAGACGGCCAGCGCCCGTAATGCGGAAGGATTCGGTCATTGCGCCGCTCCTTCCGCCGGCTCGGACACATTCAGTTCCGCCGGCTCGCGGTTGCCGTGAACGGCCGGTTCATCATGGGCCGCGGGCACGATCGCGGGCTTCGGCTCGCCGGCCTTGTAGGTGGTATAGAACCGGTCGGACACGGTGTGGCGGGCGGCGTTGAAGAACCGGCCGCAGCCATGGATGTGCCGCCAACGCTCGAAGACGATCCCCTTCGGATTCTGCCGGATGAAGAAGAATTGCTCGAACGCCTCGTCGGAGATGTCCGTGATATCGGCCGGCCGCGCGACATGCGCTTCGCCGGCATGGCGGAATTCAAGCTCCGGGCGCTCTTCCTCGCAATAGGGACAAGGGATCAGAAGCATGGCGCTGCCGTTTCGTTCTAGTGTGTCACATCGAGAGCGGCGAGAAGTTCGTCCGCCACATATTGAGGATTTTCAAGCTGGGGCAGATGTCCAAGGGTTGGCATCTGCTTGAAAGTCGATCGCTCGATCCTGTCATGAAGTTCCCTACCCCGCGACACGGGAATCCACGGATCGTCCTTGCCCCACAGGATCGCGACCGGGCAACGGATGTCGTTCAGCCGATCCTTGAATTCATCCGTCAGGCGTTCGTCTGCCTGCGCGAACTGGGCATAGAAACTGCGCCATCCGTCATCGTCCAACCACGGCGCGCAGAGCCTGTCGAAATCCTCGCCGGCAAGCTCATTGACCAGCGCACCCTTGATGTAGGCGCCGACGACCGCGCGATGAATATGGACCGGCAACCGTGCGAACACGTCGGTATTCGCGCTGACGAGGTCGAAGAAATCCGATCCCCACGGGCTGAGCGCCACGACGTTCATCAATACCAGCCGCTCGAAATCCGCATCGTGGAGAAGATGCGCCCGCAACGCGACCGCACCGCCGAAATCATGGGCGGCGACCGATGGTGCGTCGAGTTGCCAGAAATCGATCATTTCAACAAGCAACTCGCCCTGTGCATCGAGTGCCGTCGACCGGTCCGCATCCTTGGATGAGGCTCCGTAGCCCGCCATGTCGTACCAATAGACGGTGAAGCTTCCGGCAAGGGCTTCGATGACACGATGCCAGCTATAGGACGACCATGGCCAGCCATGGGCAAGAACGAGCGCCGGTCCCTTGCCCGCGCGGCCCCATGCGACCTCGCCCTTGCTCGTATGAACTGTCTGGTCAACGCTCCACATAACGGTCTCAGTGCGCGACGGCGGCGGCGGCCGCCTCATCGATCAGGCGTCCGGTGCGGAAGCGCTCCAGCGTGTATGGCGCGTTGATCGGATGCGGGTTGTCGTTGGCGATCGTGTGGGCGAAGACATGGCCGGACCCGGGCGTCGCCTTGAAGCCGCCCGTGCCCCAGCCGCAATTGACGTAAAGCCCCGGCACCGGCGTCTTGGCCAGGATCG
>CAZEEC010000227.1:0-3206 GCA_964511105.1 uncultured Mesorhizobium sp. | reverse complement strand
CCTCGTCGGCGACCAGCAGGATGTCGTATTTCTCCAGGACCGCCTGGATCTTTTGCCAATAGCCGGCCGGCGGCGGCACCGGGCCGCCGGTGCCCAGGATCGGCTCGCCGATGAAGGCTGCGACCGTGTCGGGTCCCTCGGCGAGGATCAGTTCCTCGAGCTTGTCGGCGCAATGCTGCGAGAACTGCTCTTGCGACATCGAGCGGTCCTCGCGGCGGAAGTAATAGGGCGCCTCGGTGTGCAGGATCGGCGCGCGAGGCAGGTCGAAGGCGTTGTGGAAGAGCTCGAGCCCGGTCAGCGAGCCGGTCATCAGCCCCGAGCCGTGATAGCCGCGCCAGCGCGAGATGATCTTCTTCTTCTCCGGCCGGCCGAGCACGTTGTTGTAGTACCAGATCAGCTTGATGTTGGTCTCGTTGGCGTCCGAGCCGGAGAGACCGAAATAGACGCGGCTCATGCCTTTCGGCGCGCGGTCGATGATCATTTTCGAAAGCGTGATCGAGGCTTCCGTGCCATGGCCGACATAAGCGTGGTAATAGGCGAGTTCCTGCGCCTGCTTGGCGATCGCATCGGCGATCTCGGTGCGGCCATAGCCGACATTGACGCAATAAAGGCCGGCAAAGGCGTCGAGGCTCTTCTTGCCCGCCGCATCCTGGATCCAGACCCCTTCGCCGCCCGCGATCACGCGGGTCGGGCTTTCGCCGCGCGCATGGGTGCCCATATGGGTCGAGGGGTGGAAGAAGTGGTCGCGGTCCCAGGCGGTCAATTCGTTCGAGCGGTCGAGCATAATATGTCCTTTCAGGCTGCGTCGAGGCACAGATATTTGAGTTCGGTGAAGGCTTCCAGGCCGTGGCGCGAACCTTCGCGGCCGAGCCCCGACTGCTTGACGCCGCCAAACGGCACGGGCGCGCCGGTGATCTTCACGCGGTTGATCGCCACCATGCCATAATCGAGCGCGCGGCCCATGCGAAGCTGGCGCGCGCCGTTTTCGGTGACGAGATAGGCGACGAGGCCGTATTCGGTGTCGTTGGCACGCGCGACCGCTTCTTCTTCCGTGTCGAAGACGGTTACGGCGGCGACGGGCCCGAACGTCTCCGCGCGCATGATAAGGGCATCGTCCGGGACGTCGGCCAGGAACGTCGGCTCGAAGAAGAGCGGGCCGGCCTTGTGGCGGCTTCCGCCGGCCAGGCAGCGCGCGCCCTTGGCGAGCGCGTCGGAAACCTGTTCCTCGACCTTGGCGGCGGCTCGTCCATGCATCAGCGGCCCGATCTCGACACCGTCCTCGAGGCCGGGCCCGACCTTCAGCGCGGCGATGCGCTCGGCAAAGGCGGCGCAGAAGCGCTCGTAAAGCGCGCGCTGCACATAGATGCGGTTCGCCGCCAGACAATCTTGGCCCGAGGTGGCAAACTTGGCGTCGATCGCGATGCGGACGGCCTTCTCGACGTTGGCGTCATCGAACACGATCAGCGGCGCATGGCCGCCCAGTTCCATGACGAGGCGCTTCATCGTCGGCGCGCATTGGGCGGCGAGCAGCCGTCCGACTTCGGTCGAACCGGTGAAGCTCAGCGCGCGAATGCGCGCGTCTTCGCAAAGAACGCCCACGATCGTCGCGGCATCGCCGGTCAACACGTTGAACACGCCAGCCGGCAAACCCGCCCGTTCGCCGAGTTCGGCCAGCGCGAGCGCCGAAAGCGGCGTTTCGGAGGAGGGATGTGCGACGATCGTACAGCCCGCGGCGAGCGCGGCGGCGGCCTTGCGCGTCAGCATGGCGGCGGGAAAATTCCACGGCGTGACGAGGCCAACGACGCCGAGCGGCTCGCGGCGCACCACCATTTCGGCGTCCGGCAGATGGCTGGTGACGCCCTCGACATTGGCCCGCTTCGCTTCCTCCGCATACCACTCGACGAAGGACGCCGCATACTCGATCTCGCCACGCGCCTCGGCCAAGGGCTTGCCCTGCTCGAGCGTCATCAGGAGCGCCAGATCATCCTTGGCAGCGAGGATCAGATCATGCCAGCGCCGCAGAATCGCCGACCTGTCCTGCGGCAGCATCGCGCGCCATTTTGAGAAGGCTTGGGCGGCGGCGTCGACCGCTGCCCGCGTCTCGTTCTTCCCGAGCGATGCGACCCAGGCCAGGCTGGCGCCGGATGCAGGATCGGTGACCTCGAGGCTTTGTCCGTCCGCGCCGGCCGTCCAGTTTCCGCCGACATAAGCAAGCTCGCGATGCAGCCGGCGGTCGGCAAGCCTTGCGAGAGCTTGGTGGCGGACAGGCTGGTTGAAGTGGGCGGACATGTTGCGGCGCTCCCAGGGCTGGTGAGAGGACAGCCTAGCCGGAGCGCGACGAAAGATAGACCATTGTGAAGCGGGCGCGCAGAGACTCTCTCCGGGCTGGCGCAGGCATTCGGCAGGTTTCTCCGCTGTGCTCCGTTCGATCAGATCCGCGTTACCCGTAAATCGAGTTCCTCCGCCGCCCGCGCCATCCCGATGTCAAGCGTGCAGATGGCGGCCTCCTGCGAGGCGGCGATGGCGAGATGCAGCGCATCGCCGGCGCGCAGACCGGTGGACTGGCGGGCAAGATCGCTGGCCGCGATGAAGTGGCTGTGCTCGACCGGGAGGATTGCAATAGAAGAACTGACAAGCTGGCGAAATGCTGCGTCGGCTAACTCGCGACCGCGCTGATCCAACGTCGCGGAGCGCACCTTCATCGAGATGGCAGCGCCCCACTCGACTTCGACCCACCAACTGATCAGCTTCAAGTCGCTGTCATGGGCAGCGAGCCACCGTTCCGTGCGCGCCGTGTGGCCTTCTTCGGTGAGGACCGACACAAGCACCGACGTGTCGAGATAGTAGCTCAATAGCGTGCATCGTCGCGTAAGCGACGCATGAACTCTCCAGCCGACTCGTGCTGATAAGGCAGGGAGTCCCGGACACGTTTCAGCCGCTCGAAATCAATCGGCTTCTTTGGCGGGAATTTTTGCGCCGTGGGTTCGATGCGAGCGATCACCTTGTCGCCGCGCGTGACCAGAACGGTCTCGCCGCCTTCGACGCGGGCGATCACGTCGGCGAGGCTTTCCTGCGTTTCGTCGAGATTGATGCGGTCCATGGCTTCGCTCCGGGATGCCCACCATCATGCCATTCGCTGACGATGCCGGCAAGGTGAAGGCGGCGCGAGGCGGCCTTACGGGCTGCCGTTCAACAGGTCCGTCAGC
>CAZEEC010000226.1:0-3225 GCA_964511105.1 uncultured Mesorhizobium sp. | reverse complement strand
TCACGGTACGCGCGAAGTGTTCGAGGAGCGCGTTCTGGCCGCAGGCTGCGAAGCCGCTGAACTTCCGGGACTAGACGAGGAAGCCGCCGAGGCAGCTTGCACGTCGTTGCGTCAGGATGTCGTCATCGAAATTTCCGGCGACTACACCGAAACACTGGCTCGCCTGCAGTCCAATGCCGACACCATGGGCGTCTTCGGCCTTTCCTTCTACGACCAGAACCGCGACACGCTGAAGGTTGCGACGATCTCCGGTGTCGCGCCGTCGCTCGAGACGATCGCTTCGGGCGACTATCCGGTCTCGCGTCCGCTGTTCTTCTACGTCAAGGGCGAGCATATCGGCATCGTGCCCGGCCTCGAAGAATATGTGACGTTCTTCCTGTCCGACCAGATCGCCGGCGCGGGTGGAACGCTCGAGGAGGCCGGGCTGATCCCGGCGCCTGAGGAAGAGACCGGCGAAGTCCAGAACAGCTTCGACGCCCGTGAGGCGCTGACGGCTGACCAGCTTTAGAGCTTTCGACGGTGTGGTAAATCGGGGAGGCCTGTCCGCAGGCCTCCCATCGTGTATAGAGACATGCTTACGATGGGCGAAGATGCTGGATAAGGCACCCCAATGATCGCTCCGAAGATCATCGTCGTCGAAGACGAAGACACGCTCGGCGTTCTGCTCGAATACAATCTGGAAGCCGAAGGCTATCAGGTCGAGCTCATCACGCGCGGCGACGACGCCGACATGCGCCTGCAGGAGATCGTCCCCGATCTTCTCGTTCTCGACTGGATGCTGCCCGCGGTTTCCGGCATCGAACTGTGCCGCCGGTTGCGCAAGCGCCCCGAGACCGAGCGTCTGCCCATTATCATGCTGACGGCGCGCGGCGAGGAAGCCGACAGGGTGCGGGGCTTGTCGACCGGCGCGGACGATTATCTGGTCAAGCCTTTTTCGATGCCGGAACTGATTGCCCGCGTGCGCGCTCTTCTGCGTCGAGCAAAGCCGGGGGTGGTTTCAGCAGTGCTGACAGTCGACGATCTGGTGCTCGACCGTGAGCAGCATCAGGTCCACCGGGCGGGACAGCCCCTTCACCTGGGACCGACCGAGTTCCGGCTGTTGGAATTCCTGATGCTGGCACCCGGAAGGGTGTTCTCGCGCGAGCAACTGCTCGACAGCGTCTGGGGAAACGGGATCTATGTCGATGAGCGCACCGTGGACGTGCATATCGGCAGGCTACGCAAGAGCATCAATCCGGAGGGAGCAAAGGATCTCATTCGCACGGTGCGAGGTTCGGGTTATGCGCTCGCGCCGAGTTGATCCGCTCGCAATTTCGGACGCTGCAGTCTGTGAGCGACCACCACGCTCCATCACGCCACAGGATCCTTGGCAAGCGGCAAATGGACAGTGAAGCAAGCGCCGTCGCCCAATTGTGACTTGATGGTGAGACGGCCCTTGTGGCGCGTCAGGATGTGCTTGACGATGGCAAGCCCAAGGCCAGTGCCTTTGCCGCTTGTGTCGCCGTCGGCGCGGTAGAAGCGTTCCGTCAGCCGCGGAATATGCTCAGGCGCGATGCCGGGACCGTGATCGCGCACCGAAAGCCGCGCTTCGTCGGCTGCGTTCTCAAGCTTGATGTCGAGCGACTTGCCGCCATGGCCGTATTTGCACGCGTTCTCCACGAGGTTGTAGACGACCTGCACGATCTCGTCCGTGTTGGCCGGAACCCAGACCGGTTCGTCGGGAAGATCGAGATCGAGCTCCAGATCGTTGTCGCGGATCATCTGCCCGAGCGAGTCGGCGACCTCCCGGACCAGCCGTGCAAGATCGACCTTGGAATCGGCGCCGGCCAATGGCTTCATTTCCAAGCGGGACAGCGAGAGGAGATCGTCGATCAACCGCGCCATGCGCCCCGTCTGGCCCTGCATGATCTGGAGGAACCGCTCACGCGCTGCCGCATCCTCCTTCGCCGGGCCGCGCAATGTTTCGATGAAGCCAGCGATCGAGGCGAGCGGCGTCCGCAGTTCATGACTTGCATTGGCGATGAAATCGGCGCGCATCCGGTCGATGCGGCGCGTCTCGCTCTGATCGCGGAAGAACAGTGCGAAGCGGCCGCCCCCGCCGATCCTCGTCAGGCTCACCTTGAAGCTTCGCTCGATCGGCACGCGCTCCGAATAGTCGACCGAGGCCCGGTCGTCGCCGCGCAAGGCCCTGTCGATGAGATCCTGCATTTCCGGGCTACGGAAGCGCAGCGCGATCGGTTCGCCGGTGGCCAGTGATCCGAACGCCCTCGTCGCAGCCGCATTGGCGAGCAGAACCGTCCCTTGGGCGTCGCAGACGATCAGCGGATCGTCAATCGCCGCTCCAAGTTCCGCCGCGCTTGGATGAGGGACGCCAGGTGCGACAGGCTGAGCGCGAGGCACAGGCTGTAGCCGCTTCCTCATGCGCTGGGGCGCGATCAGGGCGGCGCCGAGGACCGCAACGCCGCAACCAAGGCCGGCCAGGACATGGCCCGAGAAAGCCGTGAGGAGCGCAATCGCGGCAAGCGAGACGAGCAGGATCGGTGCGTGGCAACTCAAATTTCGCCGCCAGCGCGCGACTTTCCGACGCGTCGAGACTTGCGATGTCGATATGTCTCCTGCCACCTGGCGTCTCGCTCACTTTGCCGAACCGGATTGTGCCGCGCCAGCATAGCGGTTTGATGACGGTTGGGCACGGTCATCTGCGCGACGCGTGCCATGGCAGCCGCTGGAACAAAACGCCTTCAGGGGTCGTCGTCTTCCGTATTGTCATATGGCGGCGCTATATGGGTTCCGGTTGAGGAGCAGCACCATGAATTCAAGCCATATTGTTCGGGCGTATGACGACGACCTGGCCCGGCTCGGCGCGCGGATCGCGGCCATGGGCGGACAGGCGGAACGCCTGATCGAGCAAGCCGTGGCGGCGCTGGTCAATTCGGACCTCACCTTGGCGCGTCATGTCATCGAGGCCGATCAGGCGCTTGACCGGGCACATCGCGAGATCGACGACACCGCCGTGACCTTGATCGCCCGCCGCCAGCCGATGGCCGGTGATCTCAGGGAAATCCTGAGCGCGATCCGCATTTCCGCCGAGCTCGAACGCGTCGGCGACATGGGCAAGAACATCGGCAAGCGGGTCGCTGCCGTGGCTGAAACGCGCCAGCCGCCGCGGCTTTTCCGCGGTCTGGAAGCGCTGGCGAATCTGGCGCTTACGCAACTCAAGGAGGC
>CAZEEC010000225.1:0-3247 GCA_964511105.1 uncultured Mesorhizobium sp. | reverse complement strand
GATGATCTCACTCTCGGCGCCGCTTTCCACGGCTTCGACCAGCTTGGACAGCGAGCTTTTCGCTTCGAGCATGTTGACAGTGGACATCGATGCCTCCTTGGCCAAGTCTGGCTCACATAGTTGTTCTGAAGCCGATTTGCGAGAACTGGGCAGATCGTGTAAATCGATGCATGAACCAGCTTCTCGACAAGGCTCTCAAGGCCGTCAGCGAACTGCCGAAAGCGAGCAGAGAACAAGATCGCACGGCTGATGCTCGATCTCGCACGGTCGGACCAGGCGCCCGAACAACTTCATCGTGACCATGTTGCAAGCATATTGCGCGGGCTTGAGCAGGCAAAGAACGGCGTGTTCTCGAGGAATGCGGAGGTTGAAGAGGCCGCCGGTATTCGAAGATTTCGCGGCAGGCTGAATTCGAGGGCAAAAGCAGCCGCGCCGTGACCAGCCGGCGCAACCGGGGAGGATGAGCCGCTCCGGCCGAGGCATACGGCTTTGCCCTTGAACTGGAGGTGCCGCCTATGTGGTTTCCACTGTGCGTCACCCTGGACATAAGAAAAACCCGGATGAGTTGGTCAGTGCGCGTCCGGGTCCAACATTCTAGGACCTAGAAACGAGGTCAGGTTCGCGCCTGACCCTCACTCCAGCTTCAAATATAACGAAATCGCTGTTTTCATCAAGAGCGAGCACGGCCGCCGTCGGTACAGCTACTCCCCGTCGAGCGGCTCTGTCCCCATCGGCTGGCCGTCGCGCGACAGGCGAATTTTCTCGACCTTATCTTCGGCAGCCTTCAAAAGCCGGTCGCAATGCGCCTTCAGCGCCTCGCCGCGTTCATAGATGCGGATCGACTGGTCGAGCGGCACGTCGCCGCGTTCCAGATCATCGACGATCTGCTCCAGCGCTTCCAGCGCCTGCTCGAAGCTCATCGCCTGGATGTCGGCGTTCGGGGTCTGGCTCGTCTCGGTCATCTTCATCCCTTCATCAGGCGGGCGACATGTGCGGCGGCCGACTGGGCGAGGCCCTGCAGGTCGTAGCCGCCTTCCAGGAGGCTGATCAGGCGGCTGTTGGAATGGCGGGCGGCCCGCTCCATCAGGACGCCCGTCGCCCAGTCGAAATCATCTTCGTCGAGGTTGATCTGCGCCAGCGGATCGCGCCGATGCGCGTCGAAGCCGGCCGAGATGATGATCAAGTCGGGCCGGAACGCATCCAGCGACGGCAAGATGCGGCTGTTGAAGGCCTCGCGGAAGATCTCGCTGCCGGTGTCAGGATCGAGCGGCGCGTTGACGATGTTGCCGGCCCCGGTTTCCGTCTTGGCGCCGGTGCCGGGATAAAGCGGCATCTGATGCGTCGAGCAATAGAGAACCGAAGGATCGTCCCAAAAGATGTCCTGCGTGCCGTTGCCGTGGTGGACGTCCCAGTCGACGATCGCGACGCGCTCGGCACCATGCGATATTTGTGCGTGGCGTGCCGCGACGGCCGCGTTGTTGAACAGGCAAAACCCCATCGCCGTTGCCTTTTCGGCATGATGGCCGGGCGGACGCGAGGCGACGAAGACATTGTCGGCGTCGCCTGAAAAGACGTCATCGACCGCCGCATTGGCAGCCCCCACCGCCGCCAACGCGGCCTCGAGGCTCTTGGGGCTGACCGTCGTGTCGGCATCGAGGCGGGCAAGCCCCTCGGTCGGGATCGACGTGCGGATCGCCTCGACATAATCCTGCGGATGGGCATGGAGAACGGTTTCGAGTTCGCCCATCGGCGCCAGGCGCCGGTCGAGCGCATCGAAAGCTTCCGCCGCCAGCGCGCGCTCGAGCGCACGCAACCGATCGGGCCGCTCCGGATGACCGGCCGGCATCAGATGTTCGAGATAGACCGGATGTGTGTAAAGACGCGTGACCATGACCCGATATAGGCGCAATCGGGACAGGTGGCCACGCCCCGGAGCCGATTGCTTGGCGTGATCAACAGGCGATCAGCTTTGCAAGATCTCCGTCGAGGCGATTTCGATGCCGAAGCCTTCGAGGCCGATATAGTGGCGCGGGCGGGAGGCGAAGAGCCGGATCGACGAGATGCCCAAATCGCGCAAAATCTGCGCGCCGAGCCCGATCTCGCGCCATTCGTCCTCGCGATGCAGCGCTTCTTCATGCGCCTCGCGATCGGCCGCGGCCGATCGCGGGCGGACATTGTGGCCGACCCCGACGGAGCCTTCGCGCAGATAGACGACGACGCCACGGTCGGCGCCGAACCTGGTGATCAGATCCTTCAATTCGATCCCGGGGCCGAACAGGTCGGAAACCACGTCTTCGGTGTAAAGGCGCACGGGGATGTCGCGGCCATCGCGAATGTCGCCGAACACGATCGCCAGATGATGCATCGTGTCCCACGGAAGCCGGTAGGTCAGCGCGCGCGCCTTGCCGCCGGCGGTTAGGACCTCGAAATCGTTCATCCGCTCGATCAGCGTTTCCCGGCGTTGGCGGTGGGCGATCAAATCGGCGACGGAGACTTCCCGCAAGCCATGCTTGCGCGCGAAATCCTGCACCTGTGGACCGCGCATGACGGTGCCGTCATCGTTGACGAGTTCGCAGATCACGCCGACCGGCGACAGGCCGGCGAGCTTGCACAGGTCGACCGCAGCCTCGGTATGGCCCGAGCGCATCAAGACGCCGCCCTCACGCGCGACAAGTGGAAAGATGTGGCCCGGGCGAACGAAATCCGACGGGCCGACATTGCCGTTCGCCAGATTGCGGACGGTCAGCGTGCGGTCCTCGGCGGAAATGCCGGTCGTCGTGCCATGCTTGAAATCGACCGAGACGGTAAAGGCGGTCGAGTGCGGCGCGTCATTGTCGGCGACCATCGGAGCGAGGTGCAGCCGCTTGGCCTCCTCGCGCGTCATCGGTGTGCAGACGATGCCGGATGTATGACGGACGATGAACGCCATCTTCTCGGGCGTGCAGTGGACGGCGGCGACGATCAGGTCGCCCTCGTTCTCGCGGCCGTCATCGTCCATGACGACGACGATCTCGCCGCGTTCGAAGGCGCGGATGGCGTCGACGGTTCTTTGCTGGTCGTATGGCATGGTCGTGCTCACTTGGTTCGCAGCGAATAGGGAGTAGGGAATAGCGAATAGGGAACGCTCTCCACCCTATTCTCTATTCGCTACTCCCTATTCGCTATTTATCCTTCCCGTCTGCCCTCGATCCCGCAGATAATGATCCGCGATCGCGCAAGCCACCATCGCCTCGCCGATCGGCACGGC
>CAZEEC010000224.1:0-3258 GCA_964511105.1 uncultured Mesorhizobium sp. | reverse complement strand
TTCCTTGCCGAGGGCCGCACGCGACGACATGTTGACGATGCGCCCGAACCCGGCCGCCTCCATGCCAGGTAGAAGGGCCTGGGCGCACTGCATGGCACAGCGCAGATTGAGCGCCATGACCTGATCGAAAGCCGCCAGGCTCTGCTTTTCGACCGACGCTGGCGAGACGATGCCGACATTGTTGATGAGCCTCGTGATCGGACCTCCTTCAAGTGCCTCGTCCAGCGCCGCAGCGGTCGCGAGAGGATCGGACAGATCGGCTCGAATACAGTCCTCCCCCTCGCGGTCGATGATCACCGGCTCGTAGCCCTCAGCGCGGCATCGCTCCACGCATGCGCGGCCGATGCCTGCATTGCCGCCCGTGATCAAGACACGTTCCTGGCTGCTCATGTCGTTATCACACTGTGGCGATCGGGGTAACGGGCGATCCGACGGCGCCAGGCAGGCGCAAGGGCGGGGCGGTGAGGAGAAACCGGCTCCGGCTTCGTTCGCGCAACCAGCGCGCGAGAGGCGTCAGGCGCCAGAGCTCGCCAAGATGAATGCCGTTCTTGAACAGGCAATGTTCATGAAGCGGCAGGCTGGAGCAGCATTGGGCTTCGCTTGCTGCGGCGGGAAAGGCTTCGACGGCATAATTGTCGGCGGCAATCGCTGCAACGCCCGATGCCGTGATCCATTCAAGCAGACGTCGATCTCGACCATCAAGCGCGCAGCAGGCATTGTGAAGCACTTGCGGGTCCGGTTGGCCGCCCATTTCAAGGATCATTTCGGCAAATCCCGTGTGCAGGCACAAAATGTCGCCCTTTTCCACCTCGACGGCTTCAGCCTCCAGAACCACGGCCAGATCGTCATAGCCGACGCGCCGGTGATGCCGCCCGAAATGCGCTTCAAGATCGACCATGACCGCCCGGCCCTGGACGCCATGAACGGCCATGTGCTCAATGCCGAGCTTGCGCGCCGCTGAGGTGCTTCGGCCGGTTATGTCCCCGTCGATCCCGGCATCTTCCGGACGATCGGGGATGAGAAGATCGTCTTCGGTAAAGCCGTTGTAGAAGACTTTCTTCTTCTGGCCATTCCCATCGATGTCGAAAAGCCCACCGACGTGGGCGAGGCTGTCCCATTGGGTGGAATATTGGAGATGCAGGATCGCCAGATCGTCGTTGAACACGTCGCTGCAGTCAGGATCCGCCAGCGTGCACGCGAAGTTGGGCCGACCGTCGCGCAGCGTTGGCCGAAGGATAGGAGGCCGGCGCCGCGGGTTCAGCGCGGTTCCCCCAGGATAGTCGAGCGGCAGGCTGAGGCTGAAGGTTAGGGCTTCGCGGACCTCGGCCAGTCCCTGACGCAGCTTCTCTTTCGTGATCAGGTTGAGCCGCCCCAATTGATCATCCGGACCGAACTCGCCCCAATTGGACCCCTCTGGTCGCTTCCGCCACCTGCGCGTCGCCATCAGCCTGTCACCCTCCGGTTCTTGAGCCTACGAACCGGCCCGGCCCGGCCTGATTGCATGTCTGAGCGCAGTTGTCCGGCATAGGCTTTGAAATCCACTTCCAACGCATATCGATCCGAATCCAGATAGGTTCGTCGTTGATAGTCGCGATGGCGCTCAATCTCTTCAACCTGCGTGGCCTTATCGGGTAGCCTGAGTGCGCCAGAGAGCAGCTTTGCTATCCACTGCCCCTGGATTTCGACAAGCGGAATGGTCGGCCCGATGGGTTGCACCAGCCCGGCAAAAACCAGGCCGGGATGTTCGATGGACACCATGCGACGATAAAGCGAGCGAACATCCGTCGCTGGGTCAAAAACTTGCTCCGGGATGAAGGGGAAACTCGTCTTGTAGCCCGTGGCATAGATGATGGCGTCGAACGGGCTGCTAGTACCGTCGACGAAGACGACGCTCCGGCCATCGAGCTTTTCGATATTTGGCTTCACGCTGATCCGGCCATGTCCGATGGCCGGCAGCAGATCCTGGCTTAAAGTGGCATGTTCGCGCCACATGGGGTGGGCAGGGCGCGGCACGCCAAATCGCCTCTGATCACCGACCGCCAGAGGGATCAGCCAGGATATCACCCGCCGAGCAATCGGGGCCGAGAGCGAGAGCTTGCGGGTCAAGAACCGCGTCCACTGATCGATGGGGCGGCCCATCAGAAATTTAGGCATGATCCAGGCACTGCGCCGCGTCGAGACCGTCACATGGCGCGCGCGCCGTGAGAGGTCGACCGCAATGTCGACGGCCGAATTGCCCAATCCGACCACTAGCACATTCTTGTCTTCGAACGGTTGAGCAGTGCGGTAATGATGAGAATGCATTTCGTTGCCGTCGAACTGGCCACGAAAATGCGGCATGCGCGGGTCCCAAAGGTGACCATTGGCAACGACGACCGTGCGGTAGCGCCGGCTTTCACCGTTTTCCAGCGTCACCGCCCATGACCCTTGAGCTTCTTCGCATATCCTAGCGACGCTGGTATTGAAGGTCACGTTTCGGCGTATGCCGAATTCTTCGGCATAGCTTTCCAGATAGCCAAGAAACTGCGCGTGCGACAGAAAGTCGGGATAATGATCTGGTATTGGATAATCCGAGTAGCCGAGATTGCCCCGGCTGGTATCGATGTGCAGGCTGGCATAGGCCGAGGATAAGCCGTTGTCATTTCCGTAGCGCCACATGCCGCCAATGTCCGAGCCCTTCTCGAAACAGTCAAAGGCGACGCCCGCTTCTTGCAGAGCCTTGGCGACGGCGATCCCCGAAGATCCTGCTCCGACAATGCATACCTCAGCCGGCGAGGCGGCAATCACGGCGGTGGGGATGTCAGAGGGCCTGTGTCGAACGTTACCCATCGGCTGGTACCTGATCGAGATGATCCTGGATGACGGCTTCAAAATCGGCATCGGCGCGAAGCGCAAGAGAGGATGCGAAGTCGGACTGGAAGTAGCGTGGCCACTCATCGACGATGGCCTGCAAGGTAGGATCGCCAGCAATCCGGAACCGGTCAGCCGGCTGGCCATCCAGCCTGCGCGATACCGCGGCGATCATGTCGGCGATGGTAACGGAGAGCGACGGCAGGTTCATCGCCCTTGACCGCCCCAGGGCTACCGCAGGCACCTCGTGCAGGTGAACAAGGGCGGACGCGACGGCTCCCACCGACGCGACCGGGATGATGGTCTCCACCTTCAGGGGAACATCAACGCTCCGGCCGGCGAGAGGCTCACGGATGATGCTGGCGACACGGTCGGAAATCGCGGGCGTGGGCGCTCCAGGTCGGGTCA
>CAZEEC010000223.1:0-3272 GCA_964511105.1 uncultured Mesorhizobium sp. | reverse complement strand
CCTGCCACAACGGTGGATAGACCGCAAAGACGCTTGACGGGAAGCCTTGGCTAGATCGCTATTCCGACATGACAAAAACCGATACTCAAGAGCCTATTGCCATTGTCGGCGCTGGCATCGTCGGTGTCTCGACGGCGATCTGGCTGCAGCGGGCGGGGCACGACGTGATCCTGGTCGACCGCGCCGGACCGGGTGAGGGGACGAGCTACGGCAATGGCGGCGTCCTGGCGTCCGCGGCGATCGTTCCTGTCACCGTGCCGGGGCTGCTCAGGAAGGCGCCCGGCATGCTGTTTAGCCGCGAGCAGCCGCTTTTCGTGAAATGGTCCTATCTGCCGCGCCTGGCTCCCTGGCTGACGCGCTATCTGCGTCACGCGACTGCCGACGAAGCCCAACGCATCGCTGCGGCACTCCATCCGATTATAGGCGACAGCCTCGCCGATCATCAGGCGTTGAGCGCGGGAACCGAGGCGGCGAAATGGGTCGTGCCGTCGGACTATATGTTTCTCTACCGCGATCGAAAGCATTTCGAGGACGACAGCTTCGGCTGGACGATCCGTCGGCATCATGGCTTCGAATGGGACGAGCTTGAAGGGCAGACACTCCGCACTTACGACCCGGCCTTCTCCTCCGCGATCGGGTTTGGCGTCAGGCTCAAGGATCATGGCCGTATCTCCGATCCCGGCAGATACGTGAAAGATCTGGCCGCACATGCGGAAAAAGAAGGTGCCCGCATCATAAGGGCTGATGTCGATGATTTCGTCATCGAGGAAGGCCGGGTGACTGGATTGCGCGCCGGTGGCGAGACGATCGCATGCTCGGGCGCCGTGCTCACCGCCGGCGTCTGGTCGAAGCAGTTGGCACGGAAACTAGGCGTGAACGTCCCGCTCGAAAGCGAGCGCGGCTATCATATCGAATTGTGGGAGCCCAGCATCATGCCGCGCTCTCCGGTCATGGTCACGGCGGCGAAATTCGTCGTGACGCCGATGGAAGGCCGCTTGCGGCTGGCCGGCATCGTCGAGTTCGGCGGCCTAGATGCACCGGCTTCGCGTGCGCCGTTCGGTCTTCTGCTACGCAACATACGTGCCGCCTTGCCCGACCTCACCTGGAAAGAAGCCCGCGAATGGATGGGCCATAGGCCGGCCACCTCGGACTCGATTCCGGTGATCGGTGCCGCGCCTAAGTTGCGGGGAGCCTGGCTCGGCTTCGGCCACCATCATGTCGGTTTGACCGGCGGACCCAAGACCGGGCGTTTGCTCGCACAGATCATTTCTGGCGCAACGCCCAATATTGATCTTGCGCCCTACGCTCCCGCGCGCTTTGATTGACGGCGTTGAGAAAGCGCCCTTCGCGGGCGAAAATGAGGAGGGAGGATCATGAGAAAGATTGCATCGCTGCTGGCAACCACTGCCGCATTGTCGATGGCCGCGGGCGCGGCCTCGGCTGAGACATGGGACATGCCGCTCGCCTATCCCGCCACGAACTTCCATTCGGAGAACGCAGCCGTCTTCGCGCAATGCGTGACGGATGCCACCGATGGCGAACTTGAAATCGTCACCCATCCGAACGGTTCTCTTTTTGCCGGCAACGACATCAAGCGCGCTGTTCAAACAGGCCAGGCCACGATCGGCGAGCGTCTGATTTCGGCGCATGCCAATGAAAACCCGCTGTTCGGCGTCGATTCGGTCCCCTTCCTCGCAACCTCCTTCGAGGAATCGCATAGGCTATGGGACGCGGCTTCGGAAGAGATGGCCGAACTGCTCGATGAGCAGAACCTGACATATCTCTACGCGGTCGCGTGGCCGCCGCAGGGGCTTTATGCCAACAAGGAGATCAATTCCGCGGCCGATCTGCAGGGCGTCAAGTTCCGTGCCTACAACACGGCCACCGCCCGGATCGCGGAACTCGCCGGCATGGCGCCTGTCCAAATTGAGGCGGCGGAACTGAGTCAGGCTTTGTCGACGGGCGTCGTCGAGAGCTTCATTTCTTCCGGCTCGACCGGCGTCGACTCCAAAGTCTGGGAAAGCTTGACGCATTTTTACAACGTTCAGGCCTGGCTGCCGCGCAACATTGTCTTCGCCAACAAGGACGCGTTCGAAGCGCTTGACGACGAGACCCGCACGGCTTTGACGACCTGTGCCGAAGAAGCCGACGAACGGGGCAATACCACAGCCGAGGAATTGACCGCCGGCTATCTCGAGACGCTCGCCGAAAATGGCATGACCGTCTCCGAGCCCTCCGATGAGCTGCGTGCCGAACTCGCGACTTTCGGCGAGACTATGACCGAAGAATGGGTCGCGAGCGCCGGCGAGGCCGGCGCGCGGATCGTTGAGTCTTATCGGGCTCAATAACATGCACATGGCGGAGTATCCGGTTTCACCGGGTACTCCGATTCATCCGACGCGGAGCAGGACATGAAGGATGCGGGGCGCATGATCCGCCGGTCGCTCGACGCGATTTATGACGGCGCCGGATTGGTCGCGGCGCTGTGCCTGATCGCGATCCTAATCGTGATCATGGCCCAGGTCGGCGCGCGCTGGGCCGGCATCACGATTCACGGTCCTGCCGAATATGCCGGCTACCTGATGGCGGCCGCCTCGTTTCTGGCCTTTGCCCACACCTTGAACAAGGGCGCCCATATCCGAGTCGGCTTGCTCCTGAATGCGCTCGGCGAACATCGATATTGGGCCGAGTTGTGGTCCCTGCTGGTGGCGTCCGCGGCAAGCACGTATCTCGCCTGGTATGCCTGCAAGGCGGTCTATTGGTCGTGGCGGCTAGGGGATGTCAGCCAAGGGCAGGATGCGACGCCGCTCTGGATCGTGCAGACCCCGGTCGCCGTCGGCGCCATCATCCTTGCCCTCTGCTTCATCGACAATCTGGCGATGCTGCTCCTGACCGGTCGTGACAACATCCGTCCCGATCTCGACCAACAAAGCCACGCGGAATAGCTCGATGGAACAGTTTTATGCGATCGGCATCTTTCTCTTCGTGCTCTTCCTGCTGCTTGGTTCCGGCGTCTGGATAGGCTTGGCTTTGCTCGGCGTCGCCTATGTCGGGATGGAAATGTTCACCATGCGCCCGACCGGCGACGCCATGATGACGGCCGTCTGGCGCTCCGCTTCCTCCTGGACGCTGACCGCCCTGCCGATGTTCATCTGGATGGGCGAAATCCTTTATCGAACCCGCCTGTCAGAGGATATGTTCAGGGGCTTGGCCCCCTGGATGGCGCGCATGCCAGGCGGCCTGATGCACACGAATATCGCGGGCTGCGCAGT
>CAZEEC010000222.1:0-3279 GCA_964511105.1 uncultured Mesorhizobium sp. | reverse complement strand
TGATGATCCGCGGCCTGCGCGACGGCACGGATCTCGACTACGAGATGCAGATGGCCGGCATGAACGAGACGATCGCGCCGGATCTTCAGACCATCTTTATCCCCGCAAGTCCGTCGGTCCGCACGATTACCGCCACACTCGTCCGCCAGATAGCCTCGATGGGCGGCGATATCTCGGCCTTTGTTCCGCCGATCGTCGCTCCGGCACTTCGCCGCAAATTTAGCTGATCCCAGGGAGTTCGACATGTCTTTCGTTCGCTTCGCTTCATCCGCGCTCGTCGCGGCCTTTCTTGCCTCCTCCGCACTGGCGGCCGAGCCCGAAGACACGATGATCATCACGCTGAAGGACGGCGAGGTGACGGTGGCACTTCGCCCTGATCTGGCTCCGCTTCATGTCGAACAGATCAAGACGCTGATCGCTCAGGGCACTTACGACAATGTCGCGTTCCACCGTGTGATCGACGGCTTCATGGCGCAGACCGGCGACGTCCAGTACGGCAATATGGAAAACGGCTATAACAGCCAGCGGGCAGGCACTGGCGGATCGGACCTCGACAATCTGCCTGCGGAATTTTCGGACGAGAACTTCGTGCGCGGCACGGTCGGCATGGCGCGGGCGCAGGATCCGAATTCGGCGAATTCACAATTCTTCATCATGTTCGATGCGGCTCCGCCGCTCGACGGCGCCTATACGATCGTCGGTGAGGTCGAAAGCGGAATGGAATTCGTCGACAACATCAAGAAGGGCGATCCGGCGATGAACGGATCCGTCACCGATCCCGATCGCATGATCAGCGTCCGCATCGCGGCCGAAGACTGACGATCTCCTTACAAGAGCGGAAAGGAAGACCAATGGCCGAGATCAAGGATCCGGAAAACACGATTCTCATGACGACGACCAAGGGCAATGTGACGATCGAGCTTTATCCCGATCTGGCGCCCGGCCACGTCGCTCGGATCAAGGAACTGGCTCGCGAGGGCGCCTATGACGGCGTCGTCTTCCACCGGGTGATCGACGGATTCATGGCCCAGACGGGCGACGTGAAATTCGGCAAGAAGGGCGGCCAGGACTTCAACCCGGGCCGCGCCGGTATGGGCGGTTCCGACAAGCCGGACTTGAAGGCGGAGTTCTCCAACGCCAATCACGGTCGCGGTGCCTGCTCCATGGCCCGCTCGCAGAACCCGAACTCGGCCAACTCACAGTTTTTCATCTGCTTCGGCGATTCCGCGTTCCTAAACCGGCAATACACGGTCTGGGGCCAGGTCATCGAGGGCATGGAATTCGTCGACCAAATCAAGCGTGGGGAGCCCGTTCAGGATCCCGATTCCATCGTCTCGATGAAGGTGGCGGCCGACGCCTGATGCGCCGCCTGCTGTTCCTGGCCATGATAAGCCTTGGTGCCGGCAGCGCGCATGCGTCCGGCACCATTTCCTGCGTTGGCGAGGATGGCGTGCGGGCCGAATTGGCGATCGGCAGCCTGCCGGTCCTTGGCGTGGTCGGCGCCTCGATCGAAGCGGGCGCCGCCGCTTGGTCGACACAAGCCGGCGACGTCCCTGAGACGATCGCGATTGGCCAGGCATTCCAGGATGGCGAGCGCATGATGATCGACTTCACCGATCCGAATATCGAGCGCGTTCTTATCGAGTTGCGTTTGCAGACAGCTTCCGAAGAACAGCATTTCGCAACCGTTGGAACGCTGCGGATCGTCGGGCAGGGTGCTTATGCGCTCACCTGTACCGGACCCTGATTTCCATGCGCGTTGACCTGTTCGATTTCGATCTGCCCGAGGATCGCATAGCGCTGCGGCCGGCCGAACCGCGTGATGCGGCGAAGATGCTGGTCGTGCGGCCAGGGGAGGCGCTCGCGGACCGCACTGTCACCGACCTGACGTCGATTCTGCGGCCTGGAGATGCGCTGGTCTTCAACGACACCAGGGTCATTCCGGCTCAACTGACCGGCCTGCGCCGCCGCGAAGAGAGCGTGGCTCAGGTCGACGCGACCTTGCATATGCGTGTCGCGCCGGACGAATGGCGTGCGTTTTTGAGGCCGGCCAAGCGGGTGCAGATCGGCGATCGCATCTCCTTTGGGCATACCGAAAATCTTTGTCTGCTTGGCTCTCTCGACGCCACGGTCGAGGAGAAGGGCGAGGCGGGGGAGGCGCTGCTGCGCTTCGATTTTGCCGGCCCCATGCTCGACGAGGCGCTGCGCGAGGTCGGCCACGTGCCGCTGCCGCCCTATATCGCCTCCAAGCGCGACGAGGACGAGCGCGACCGCACCGATTACCAGACCGTCTATGCCGCCGAAGACGGCGCGGTGGCAGCTCCCACCGCCGGATTGCACTTCACCCGCGAACTCTTCGATGCGTTGGACGCCGCCGGTATCGAACGCCATTTCCTGACCTTGCATGTCGGCGCCGGCACCTTCCTGCCGGTCAAGGCCGAGGATACGAAGGATCACCGGATGCATGCCGAGACCGGCTGCATATCGGCCCAGACTGCAACGGCGCTGAACGCGGTCAAGGCGCGGGCCGGGCGCATCGTTGCCGTCGGCACCACCTCGCTGCGGCTTCTGGAAAGCGCGGCGCGCGAGGATGGCGCGATCGATCCCTGGACCGGACCGACCGACATCTTCATCACACCGGGCTATCGCTTCAAGATCGTCGATGCGCTGATGACCAATTTCCACCTGCCGCGCTCCACGCTCTTCATGCTCGTCTGCGCCTTTGCCGGCCATGAACGCATGCGCGCCGCTTACGCTCACGCTATCGGGAACCGGTACCGGTTCTATTCCTATGGCGACGCGAGCCTGCTTTTCCGATCGGACGCCTGATGACCGAGACCTTCGAGTTCCGCGTGCTGGCAACCGACGGCGCGGCGCGACGCGGCGAAATCACCATGCCGCGCGGCGCTATCCGCACGCCGGCCTTCATGCCGGTCGGAACCGGCGGGACGGTCAAGGCGATGTATCTCGACCAAGTCCGCGATCTCGGCTCCGACATCATTCTTGGCAATACCTACCACTTGATGCTTCGCCCGGGCGCCGAGCGCGTCGCACGGCTTGGCGGCCTCCATGAATTCGCGCGCTGGCCCTATCCGATCCTGACCGACTCCGGCGGATTCCAGGTCATGTCGCTTGCCCAGTTGCGCAAGATCACGGAAGAGGGGGTTCGTTTCCGCTCCCATATTGACGGCACCGTCTATGACATGTCGCCGGAGCGTTCGATCGAGATCCAGGGCCTTCTAGATTCCGACATCCAGATGCAGCTCGACGAATGCACGG
>CAZEEC010000221.1:0-3279 GCA_964511105.1 uncultured Mesorhizobium sp. | reverse complement strand
GCGCGTGCCGTTCGCCTTACTATTGATAAGAATCGAGGCGGCTGCGGCCGCCTCCTTCACTTCCGGATGATCATCGCGTCGGTGTAACCTTGGCTCCAGGCCTGCTGAAGCAGGTGGTCGAGCGAAGCGGGGTCCTCGGCGGCCATCGTCACTTCATACCACTGCCCGGACGGGTCAGCTTCGATGGCTGTTTTTGCGACGGCGGTAAAGTGCGCCGCAGCCGTCAGAGCCTCGGCCTTCGAGGCAAACGTTCCCGCGCTGACATAGTCCGGCACGCCGGTGCCTTCATAGGCTGCCGTCGTCCGCGCGAAGGAGGCGACGACCGCCTCTGGATCGAGACGGTGTGCGTCAAAGCTCTCAACGGCGCTCGCTACGCGAATCCGTTGATCGGCATAGGACAACACGCCAGTTCCCCCGACTGCCGATGATGCGAGCGTGATGGAGGGCCTGGGCGGCGCGATCGGTGCTTCGTCCGGCAGGACCGGCAAACCGGTCGCGACAGGCATGGCCTGGAACGGATCGGAGACAGACGGAGCCTGCTGCGGCACCGGTGCGGAAGGCGCCGGGCCGGTGGGCGTCGAACCGCTCATCGCGATCATGACGCCCGTCGGCAGGCCGTCATCTTGAGGCGCGGCGCCGCCGGGGCGATAGGAAGCCATCAGATAGGCGTCGTCCAGCCCATGCAACGGAGCCCGTCCGACATATTCAACTGCCACCTGCGCAACGCCGCTGTTCTTGTAGTCCAGCAATTCGGCCGCGCGCTGGGACAGGTCGATGACCCGGCCCTTGGCGAACGGCCCGCGGTCGTTGACGCGCACGATGACCGAACTGCCATTCTTCTTGTTGGTGACGCGCGCATAACTGGGCAACGGCATCGTCGGGTGCGCGGCGGTCAAATGCGTCTTGTCGTAGACCTCGCCATTGGCCGTCAGCCGGCCGTGGAAGGCGTCGCCATACCAGCTTGCAAGGCCCGTACTGCGGTAGTTCTCGTCTTTGCGCGGATGATACCACTGGCCGCGCACTTGATAGGGTTTGCCGGTCTGGTCCCGACCGCCGCCGCGCGGCAGATTCGAGGCAAGATGAGAGACCCGCGGGCTCGCTTTCACGCCATATTCCGATTCGGCGAAGTATTCCTTGGAGCGGGTCGGCTTGTTGTCGGCAACTTTGGACGGGGCTGCCGAACAGGCTGCCAATAAAGCGGAGCTACAGGCCACGAGTGCGAATGAAGCAAAACCCTTGGCCTCGCCGCGCCTATCCATCGCCATAGATATGTCCCCATCCTGCCAATATTCAAAAAGTCTAATGGGACGAGACATTGCCGTCCACAGTTTCCAACGGGCGTGGATCGCACGAATTGTTTAGCCTGGTATTAATTCTCGGCTGTTAGTCATCAACCATGTCCACCAAGCAGGCGCGGTTTGCTCTCGTGGTTAAAGTTTGACTAAAAGGCTTCCGATTGCGCCCGCCGTCCTTGCTGAACTGGAACATCCGGCGACGAGCGCGTATGGATCGAAGCAAGAGGAGTGCGGCGACGAGAGGGATTTTGGCGGTAGATCTGCGTTTTTTGGTTGCCACCCTTGTGCTGGTCGTGCCGCTTCAGGCTCAGGCCGTGCCCAAGCGTGTCTTGGAAGAACCGGCTCCAGTTCTGGTTCCAACGCATTTCGCCAGCGCGATGACCCGCGCCCGTCTATCTTGGCTCATCCGCGGCCCTAAGCCCTTGGCCATCGCTCTTGATGACGCGGAACCCCAGCCCACTGGGATACCCTTTTACTGGGAGGCGGAAGACGGCTCGACCGTCCGGCGCATGGAGGGCGGCTCCTTCCGCGTCGAAATCTGGTCGTCTTCGACCAATTGGACGCAGTTTCTGTTTTGCGCGCCCGCCAGCTGGCCGACCTTTATGTGCAACGATGGTGCGACCCATGAAATGTCCGCGCCCGATTTGTCGACCATCGATTTCGCCGGACGCACCTATACCCGCGTCTTGCCGCCCTCCGACCTCGTCCTGGACGACGAGTTGCCGCCCGAAGAATAGGCGTCAAGAAGGGGCGCCGATTGATCGACGCCCCTCTCATTCGGCCAGCTATTATTGCGGCAACTGGTCGTCTATGCCTTCGACGTAGAAGTTCATGCCCAAAAGCACCTCGTCCTCGGCGACCTCGCCCTCGGCGAGCCACGGCGTTCCGTCCTGCCGGTTGACCGGTCCGGTGAAGGGATGGAACTCGCCCGAGCGGATCTTGGCCTCCGTCTCTTCCGCCAGCGCCTTCACCTCGTCGGACATGTTGGTATAGGGCGCCATCGTCAGGATGCCGCTTTCCAGACCGTCCCAGATCGCCTCCGATTCCCATGTCCCGTCGATCACAGACTGGACGCGGCGGACATAATACGGTCCCCAGGTATCGATGATGGCGGTCAACTGGGTCTCCGGACCGGCTTCGATCATGTCGGACGCCTGGCCGAACGCCTTGATGCCGCGCTCTGCGGCGACCTGGACCGGAGCGGTGGAATCGGTGTGCTGGGTGATGATGTCGACGCCTTGGTCGACGAGCACCGTCGCGGCATCCGCCTCACGCGCCGCATCGTGCCAGGTGTTCGACCAGACGACCTTGACCTCGAAGTCGGGATTGACCGACTGCGCGCCGAGCATGAAGGCGTTGATACCCATCACGACTTCCGGAATGGGGAAGGACGCGATGTAGCCGGCGACCTGGGTGTCGGGCATGCTGGCCGCAATGACGCCCTGAATGTAGCGGCCTTCGTAGAACCGCGCATTGTAGCTGGCCATGTTGTCGGCGGTCTTGTAGCCGGTCGCGTGTTCGAACTTCACGTCCGGGAAGCGCTCGGCAACGGCAAGCGTTTGGTCCATGAAGCCGAACGAGGTCGTGAAGACGATATCGCAGTCCGATCGCGCGAAACGCTCGATCACGCGCTGGGCATCGGGACCTTCCGCCACGCTTTCGGCAAATTGGGTTTCCACCGCGTCGCCCAGTTGCTCCTCGAGATACTCGCGGGCGATGTCGTGCGCCTGGCTCCAGCCGCCGTCGGTTCTGGGGCCCACATAGACGAAGCAGGCCTTGGTCGGATCGTCCTGGGCGGACGCGGCGGCCGGCACGAGCACTGCGGCAGACGCTGCCAGTGCGGTTAGCAAGTGTTTCATTAGGTTCATCCTCCGTTGATCACCAGGGGTCATGTCCCGCGGTTCCTGTCATTAACGATCCGGGACAAATGGCCGTCCCAGGGAAGCTGGCGTGTTCACCATCGTCAGTCGCCGGTTTCGAGAGA
>CAZEEC010000220.1:0-3294 GCA_964511105.1 uncultured Mesorhizobium sp. | reverse complement strand
CGGCGGCAATCGTCTAGAAGGCGGGGTCGGCAGGCCGTTTCGGCCCGGTTCCGCATCTTCCCAAGGAGCTTTCCTACCATGTTCACAGGTTCGATGACCGCGCTCGTGACCCCGTTCGCCAAGGACGGATCGCTGGACGAGAAAGCGTATCGCGACCTGATCGAATGGCAGATCACGGAGGGCGTCAACGGGCTGGTACCGGTCGGCACCACGGGCGAATCGCCGACGCTGAGCCATGACGAGCATCGCCGCGTCGTCGAAATCTGCGTCGAGGTCGCCGCGGGTCGCGTGCCCGTGATCGCCGGCGCCGGCTCGAACTCCACCGTGGAAGCGATCGAGCTTGCGCAATTTGCCGAAACGACGGGCGCCGACGCCGTACTCGTCGTGACGCCCTACTACAACAAGCCGAACCAGAGCGGGCTTTACGCGCATTTCGCCGAAATCGCCAAGGCGGTGAAACTGCCGATCATCATCTACAATATCCCGCCACGCTCGGTCATCGACATGATTCCGGAGACGATGGGGCGGCTGGCGCGGGACTTTTCCAACATTGTCGGCGTCAAGGATGCCACCGGCCGGATCGAGCGCGTTTCGGAACAGCGCATCGCCTGCGGGCCCGATTTCATCCAGCTATCGGGCGAGGATGCCTCGGCGCTCGGCTTCAACGCCCATGGCGGCCAGGGCGCGATCTCGGTGACCTCCAACATCGCGCCGCGCCTCTGCGCCGAGTTCCAGCGCGCCTCTCTTGCCGGCGACCGCGAGCAGGCGATTGAGTTGCAGGACCGACTGATGCCGCTGCACAAGGCGATCTTCATCGAGGCCGGCGTGTCGGGCGCGAAATACGCGCTGTCGCGGCTCGGCAAGATCGAGAATGTCGTGCGCCTGCCGCTGATGGGCGTCGAGGAACCAACGGCCAAGGCCATCGATGCGGCGATGGTCCATGCCGGGCTGATGAACTGATGCCGGGCTGCGGCGTTGCGCCATCATGAGCAAGGACAAGGACGTCAATTCCAAGCTTGTCGCCGAAAACCGAAAGGCACGGTATTCGTACGAAGTGCTGGACACCTACGAGGCCGGGCTGCTTTTGACCGGCACCGAAGTGAAGTCGTTGCGCGAGGGGCAGGCGAATATCCAGGAAGCCTATGCCTCGTCCGAGGGCGGCGAGATCTGGCTGATCAATTCCTACATTCCGGAATACACGCAAGGCAATCGCTTCAACCACGAGCCGCGCCGTCGCCGCAAACTCCTCTTGAAGAAGAAGGAGATGGCCCGCCTGAAGCAGGGCGTGGAGCGCGACGGCATGACGATGGTCCCGTTGAAGATCTACTTCAACGAGAAGGGCCGCGCCAAGCTGCTGTTCGGCCTGGCGCGCGGCAAGAAGCTGCACGACAAGCGCGAGACCGAGAAAAAGCGCGACTGGAGCCGCGAAAAGGCACGGCTGCTGAAGCAGCACGGCTGATTCTATCCATCGAGAAATTCACGCGCATTACGGAAAACATTGACGAACATGTCTTCCGTCAGGCGGCCCGTATTGGTGTTGTAGCGTGAGCAGTGATAGCTCGAGAACACGCGTAGTCCACCCAGATCCGTCTCCGCACCATGGCCGAACGGATGCGCCGCGACACGGCCGCCCAGAGCCCGGACGGCCGACTGGTGCGAGATCGATCCGAGCGTGACGATCGCCTTCAGATTCGGAAAGCGGGCGATCGTCGGCACCAGGAAGAAGCTGCGGCAGGTGTTGATCTCGGCGCCGACGGGCTTGTTTTCGGGCGGCACGCACCTGACTGCATTGGTCACCGCAGCCTCGACGAGTTCCAGGCTGTCGTCTGGCCGCGCGTCGAATTCGCCGCGCGCAAAGCCGAACCGCTTCAGCGTCGAATAAAGAAGGTCGCCGGCATAATCGCCGGTAAAGGGGCGTCCGGTCCGGTTGGCGCCACGCAATCCCGGCGCCAACCCGACGATCAAGAGCTTGACGCTGTCGTCCCCTTCAGGCGCGCGCCAGGTCGGCACCGGCGCGTTGAACCAGCCGGGCTCCTTGACGCGCCAGCCGGCGATGAAGTCGTGCAGGCGCGGACACAAAGGGCAGTCCGGCGAGGGTTCGGCGGAACACGACATCTACAATCTCCATTACAGTCACGTGAAGCGTGCTGCCGGAATGCTTGTCAAGGGACTAAGTTTTCGGTATGGACAGCGCAATCTCCCGACACCTGAAGACATGAAAGGGGCGTTCCATGGCCCGCGTCACCGTTGAGGATTGCATCGATAAGGTCGACAACCGGTTTGAGCTCGTCTTGCTCGCCGGCCACCGCGCCCGCCAGATATCGCAAGGCGCGCCGATGACGATCGACCGCGACAATGACAAGAATCCTGTCGTGGCTCTTCGCGAGATCGCGGAAGAGACCCTGTCGCCCGAGGATCTGAAGGAAGATCTGATCCACTCGCTCCAGAAGCATGTGGAGGTCGACGAGCCGGAGGCGGAAGCGCCGGCCCTGTCGACGGGCATAGGCGAAGAAACGATCATCGCCACCGACGAGAGCGACGACAACATTGCGTTCGACCGCATGTCCGAAGATGACCTGCTGGCCGGCATCGAAGGTCTCGTCGCGCCGGAAAAGAGCGACGACTTCTGACCATGCCGCACTGGCGATCTTTCGCCGGAGCCGTAAGATGATTATCTGGTCGATATGCCGCGCCGCTGCGATGGCGCGGCATATTTCGTCTTGAAAGGGGTGCGGACTTCATGATGCGGCAGTACGAGCTTGTCGAGCGTGTGCAGCGCTACAAGCCCGACGTGAACGAAGCCCTTTTGAACAAGGCATATGTCTATGCGATGCAAAAGCATGGACACCAGAAGCGCGCATCTGGCGATCCCTATTTTTCCCATCCGCTCGAAGTGGCGGCGATTCTGACGGATATGCATGCCGACGAGGCAACGATCGCGGTCGCGCTCTTGCACGACACGATCGAAGATACGTCCGCGACCAGGCAGGAGATCGACACGCTGTTCGGGCCCGAAATGGGCCAACTCGTCGAAGGGCTGACCAAGCTCAAGAAGCTCGATCTCGTCTCCAAGAAGGCCGAGCAGGCCGAAAATCTGCGCAAGCTCCTTCTGGCGATCGCCGAGGACGTGCGCGTTCTCTTGGTCAAACTCGCTGACCGGCTGCACAATATGCGTACGCTCGGTCACATGCCAGAGCATAAGCGCATCCGCATCTCAGAAGAAACCATGGACATCTATGCGCCGCTTGCCGGCCGGATGGGCATGCAGGACATGCGCGAGGAGCTTGAAGAACT
>CAZEEC010000219.1:0-3394 GCA_964511105.1 uncultured Mesorhizobium sp. | reverse complement strand
TGGCCGGAATAGCCAGGTCCGGCATCCGCTTCGTCGAAAGCGGGATGAAAAGCTGTCGGCCTTTGGCAAGGCGTGCGCCCCAAAAAGGCAATGGAACATCCCGCCTGTCGGACGTGTTCCCCTTCGGACATTCAGAACCGATGGGAGAAACACATGAAGGCACTGTGCTGGCACGGCAAGGGAGACATTCGCTGCGACACGGTCGACGATCCCAAGATTGAGGACGATCGCGACATCATCATCAAGGTCACGTCCTGCGCGATCTGCGGCTCGGACCTGCATTTGATGAATGGCTACATGCCGACCATGGAATCGGGTGACGTCCTCGGCCACGAATCGATGGGCGAGGTGGTCGAGATCGGTAAGGCGGTGACCAAGTTCCAGGTCGGCGACCGCGTCGTCGTGCCGTTCAACATGGCCTGTGGCGACTGCTATTTCTGCAAGAAGCAGCTCTTTTCGCTGTGCGACCGCTCGAACCGCAACGCCGAAAAGGCGATTGCCGTGATGGGGCATTCACCATCCGGGCTGTTCGGCTATTCGCACTTGCTGGGCGGCTATGCCGGCGGGCAAGCGGAATATCTGCGCGTGCCGTTTGCCGATGTCGGGCCGATCAAGGTACCGGATGAAATCGATGATGATCATGCGCTGTTCCTGTCGGATATCTTCCCGACCGGCTACATGGCGGCCGAAAATGCCGACATCGAACCTGGCGACACGGTCGCCATCTGGGGCTGCGGACCGGTCGGGCAATTCGCCATCCAGAGCGCCTGGATGCTGGGCGCCGGCCGCGTCATCGCGATCGACACCGTTCCCGAACGTCTCGATATGGCGCGCAGCCATGGCCGCGCCGAGACGCTCGATTTCCGCGAGGTCAAGATCTACGACGCGCTGATGGAGATGACCAACGGCCGGGGACCGGACCGCTGCATCGATTGCGTGGGCACAGAATCGGCGCCGGGCGCGAGCGTCGACGCGATGCTGGACAAGGCGAAAGCCGCTCTTTTTCTCGGCACCGACCGGCCGCATGTCCTGCGCGAGGCGATCTTCTCGTGCCGCAAGGGCGGCACCATCTCCGTACCGGGCGTCTATGTCGGGCTTCTCGACCACATCCCGTTCGGCCCGGCGATGAACAAGGGTCTGACCTTCAAGATGGGTCAGACGCACACACATCGCTATCTCGAGCCCCTGCTGAAGAAGGTAGCCGACGGCGAGATCGACCCGACCTTCGTCATCACCCATCGAGCGTCGCTGGAAGAGGGCGCGGATCTCTACAAGACGTTCCGCGACAAGAAGGACGGCTGCATCAAGGTGGTGCTGAACCCGTAGCCGCAACCCAGCAAGTAGGCAGAAAATCGCCGCGCGGAGGGAACATTTCCGACCGCAACGGTGTTGCGAATATGACGAAACCAAGGACGGTCCCGTGCAAAGCATCATTTACATCATCGGACTGATTGTGGTGGTCCTTGCCATCCTATCACTCCTCGGCCTTTAGGAGACATTCATGAACGAGAACGACCGCTATAAGAGCGGCCTGGGAGGCAGCGCGAACCCGTCTTCCGGCGAGCGCGATCGCGCCGCGATCCAAGATCGCATCCAGGCCGAAAAGCAATCAATGTCCGGCGCCGTTTCCAATGCTTCCGAGAGCGTGACGGCGGAAGCCAAGTCGCTGGGCCGGCAGGCTCAACATGCAGCCGAAGGTCAGGCCGACAAGTTGAAGGAGGCGACGGCCTCGCATCTGGACGGGTTCGCCGACGCCCTGCGCGCGGCGAGCGACGAATTGAGCCACAACCAGACGGGCCCGGCCGCCGAAATGGTCGCCAGCGCCGCTTCGGGCCTGGAAGGCCTGTCGCGGTCGCTCCACGGCAAGAAGACCGGCGAGATGGTCGACACGATCCGCCAGTTCGGGCGGGAAAACCCGATGGCCTTCCTGGCCGGTTCGGTGCTGGCGGGCTTCGCGCTCGGACGCTTCGCCGCCGTCGGCACCCAGCAGACGTCCTCGTCTTCCGCAGGGCAAACGTCGTCCGTCCGCACCGGGCAGCAGGCCGGTTCGTCCTATTCAACACCAGCTTACCCAGGCCAGGATAGGGGAGGGCTCAACCGATGACCCCGGAAAAAGACAGCCGTTCGGTTCCCGAACTGATTTCCGACTTGGTCCAGCAATTGTCGGCTCTGGTGCAGACCGAAGGCCGCCTGCTACGCAGCGAGGTCAAGGAAAGCGCAAGCAAGGTCGGCGCCGGCGCAATGGAAGTGGTCGGCGGGGCGCTTCTGCTTCTGGCCGCCTTGATGGTCCTGTTGCAGGCGCTGGTCGTCGCGATCGCCAATCTGGGCATGGGCGTCGGCTGGGCGTCGCTCTTGGTCGGGGTCGTCGTTGCCGTCATCGGCGCGATCCTCGTCAAGCGCGGCACGACCAACATGTCGCCGTCCGAACTCGCCCCAACGCGCACGGCCGAGCAATTGCGCAAGGATGCCAATCTGGCTCAGGAGCAAACACGATGACCGACGAGAGATCTCCAAACGACCTCGAGCGCGACGCCGAGCGCGTCCGCGCCCAGATCGCCGACACCACGGAACATCTGAAGGACAAGATGTCGCCCGGCCAACTGATGGACGAGGTCGTCAACTACTTCAAGGACGGCGACACCAACCAGCTTGTCACCAATCTCAAGCATCAGGTGCGCGACAACCCGCTGGCGCTGGCGCTGGTCGGCGGTGGGCTGGCCTGGCTGATGATGGGCTCCGGTTCCTCGACGCATAAGACCGCGACGAGACGCGCCGAATCGCTGGCGGCAAGCCGACCGCCAACCCGGCCGTTAGGCGGCACTTACGGAGCCGGCGGCTATGGCGCTGCCGCGTCCTCGGCGTCGCCTTCCACCGGCTCGGCCCATACCGCCTCGACCTCGCATACATCGGGCTCATCAAGCCACGGGATCGGATCGACGATCAGCAAGGGTGCGTCGGGCCTGAAGGACACGGCCGGCTCCGCCGCAGGCAAGGTCAGCGGCGCGGCCAGTTCCGCTGCCGATGCGGCAAGTTCGGCCGCCGATTCGGTCTCGCGGACGATGCACGATCTTCGCGACGAGGCGGGCAACTATATGGAGCATGCGTCCGAGGCCGGCAGGGACATGGCCGGACGCGCCAAGTCGACCTTTCTCGATGCGCTCGAACGCGAGCCGCTGGTGATCGGCGCGCTGGGCGTCGCCGTCGGCGCGGCGATCGGAGCGATGCTGCCGGCCACGCGCACTGAGCAGGACTACTTAGGTCCGGTCAGTGCCCAAGCGCGGCAGAGCGCCGAAAGCGCCGTGACCGAAGGCATCGACAAGGCCAAGCATGTCGCCAGCGAGGTCTATTCGGCGGCCCGCGACGAGGCCGATAAACAGGGTCTGATGCCCGGCGA
>CAZEEC010000218.1:0-3401 GCA_964511105.1 uncultured Mesorhizobium sp. | reverse complement strand
TCATCGCCCACCATATTCTTCAGTCTCCGACCTGCACATCTATGGCGAGCTTAGCCGGAGTGTCAGAGAGACTTTCCTCCAGTATGGCTGTTGGGGACGCCTTGATGCTGGTTGAGCCAGTCTCGCGGCAAAGCGCCAAACCCTGCCAAGGCCGCCATATTCATCAGGTAGTCTCAATAGGCACTCCTGAATTCAGCCGCGGGTGCGCCGCCGCTCTCGCTGGCTCTGCGAATTCGCGCCGCTTTGCGAAGCGAGTTTGTTGCGCAGCGGCCCGATCCTTTCCTCGATCGTTTCGATCGTCGGCCGTGGGCCCTTCTCATGGCCGTCCAGGGCCGCGCGCATGGCAGCCAGATGGGCAAAGGACGTGCCGCAGCAGCCGCCGATGATCCTCGCGCCGGCATCGACGGCAAGCCGCGCATAATCCGCCATCAGTTCAGGCGTTCCCGAATAGAAGATTTCCGAACCATGAAATTGGGGGATGCCGCAATTGCCCTTGACGATGATCGTCGCTTCGGGCCGGGAAACGCTCATTTCAAGAAGCGCAGCCAAAATGTCGGCCGCTCCGACGCCGCAATTGGCGCCGACCGCGATCGGCTGTTCCGATAGCTGATCGCCGACCTGATGGATTGCATCGGGCGCAAGCCCCATCATGGTTCGGCCGGCGGTGTCGAACGACCCGGTATAGATATAGGGCAGGCCAACCTTGGCTGCGGCTTCGCCCGCCGACTTGATTTCGTCTGGCGCAGACATGGTCTCGATCCAGGCCACTTCCGCACCACCGGCTTTCAGACCCTCGATCTGCGCGACAAAGGCCTCGACCGCATCGCTGTAGCACATGGTGCCGAGCGGTTCGAGCAATTCACCCGTCGGACCGACCGATCCGGCGACGATGACGCGCCGCTCCGCCCGGTCGGCAACGGCGCGTGCAAGTTCGGCGCCGCGTCGATTGAGGTCATGAACGCGGTTTTCTGCCTGATGGAGCTTCAGCCGATAGCGCGTCCCGCCAAAGGTGTTGGTGAGAATGATGTCGGCGCCAGCATCGACGAATCCCTGATGAAGCGCGGTGATCTTCTCGGGCGCCGTCTCGTTCCATAATTCGGGCGCTTCGCCGGCGGCAAGGCCCATGGAAAAAAGGTTGGTTCCGGTCGCGCCGTCGGCAAGCAGAACGCCCTTTTCGGCAAGGAGTGCGTCGATTGGATTTTTCATGGATACCCGCAGTGTTGCAGCGCAACGATACCGCGATCTGATCAAACCGGTCAATCAGCGTGAACCCGAAGGAGAAGCGGTGAGCCGCGTACTGACAGAGATGCCTTGAACGTTGACAATGGCTTGAACGCGATGCGGTGCCTCGCTAAGAACAAGCGTATGCCATTCAAATTGACCGACCAAGGCAACCACATCCCCAGGGCGTCGCCGCGTACCCGGCATTCTGAACTGCTGCGGCTTTGCGCGCGTATCGGCTATTCGCCGCCCCGACCCGTCTGAGACCCGACCCAGGATCGAAACTCGACGGAGACCGACATGACCTATCAAAATTACTCACTGAGGCAGCTGCAGGAGATCGATGCCGCTCATCATCTCCATCCCTTCACCGACCACCAGGATCTGCGCGGGACCGGCTCACGGATGATCACGCGCGCCGATGGCGCCTTTATCTATGACAGCGAGGGCAACGAAATCCTCGACGGAATGGCCGGGCTGTGGTGTGTCAATGTCGGCTATGGGCGCCATGAACTTGCCGAAGCCGCCTACGCGCAGATGAAGGAGTTGCCCTATTACAATTCCTTCTTCCGCTGCACGACGCCGACGCCCACCCTTCTGGCGAAGAAACTGGCCGAGATCGCGCCAAGGAACATGAACCAGGTCTTCTATGGCTCGTCGGGCTCGGAGGCGAACGACACGGCGTTGCGCCTCGTGCGCCATTACTGGGTGCTGGAAGGCAAGCCGCGGAAGAACCGGATCATCTCGCGCAACTGGGCCTATCACGGCTCGACGATCGCCGGCACCTCGCTCGGCGGCATGTCGGCCATGCATGAGCAATTGAATGGAGCCGTGCCGAACATCGCCCATGTGATGCCACCTTATGCCTACGATCTGGCGGAGCCTGGCGAAAGCGATCATGATTTCGGACTGCGCTCGGCAAGGGCTGTCGAGGAGGCGATCCTGGAGGCGGGTCCCGACACTGTCGCGGCTTTCATCGGCGAGCCTATTCAAGGCGCCGGCGGCGTGAAGATCCCGCCCGAGAGCTACTGGCCGGAAATCCAGCGCATCTGCCGCAAATACGACATCTTGCTGATGCTCGACGAAGTCATAACCGGCTATGGACGAACCGGGGAATGGTTCGCTGCGCAATCCATGGGCATCGAGGCGGATACGATCACGACGGCCAAGGCGCTGACCTCGGGCTACCAGCCGCTGTCGGCCTTGCTCGTCGGCGACCGGATCGCGGAAACGCTCGTCGACAAAGGTGGGGAGTTTTATCACGGCTACACCTATTCTGGGCACCCGGTGGCCTGCGCGGTGGCATTGGCCAATCTCGATATCATCGAGAAGGAAGGGCTGATCGACCGGGTTCGCGACGACACTGGCCCCTATCTCAAACGCGCGCTGACCGAGTCTCTGGCCGACCATGCCATTGTCGGTGAAGTGCGTACCTACGGGCTTTTGGCGGCGATCGAAATCGTCAAGGACAAGGGCACCAAGGAGCGTTTCGAGAACGCCGGTTCGGCGGCCGAGAAGGTTCGTGACCATGCCATTGCGAACGGCATGATGATGCGGGCGGTCAATGACACAATGATCCTGTCGCCACCGCTGATCTGGACCAGGGAGACGATCGACATGGCGAGCGAGCGGATCGGCAGGGCTCTGGATATGGCCGCGCTCGATCTGCACGGATGATCGACACGGGAGTGGCGGCTTTGCTTGGCCCGTTTCCACACCGATTTGTTTCGCCACAGCCCTTGCCCGCCAATGGAACCAAGAGTTGCCCAGCCCCGTTCTTGTGCGGTGCATCATTGCACGATAAGGAAAACGCCCATGCCCTCTAAACCAACGATCCGGTCAGCGCGCGCGGCAGCCACGCTGACGAGCAATCTAATGCTCGCGCCGGCCGTCATCGCCATGCGACTTCCCTTGCTGGAGGCCGAGGCGCGCGGCTCCAGCCTCAATCGTGTGGAGACCAACCGCGCCGTCAGTGAGAAAATGACGGCGGTGATGGAGGGTGCGTTCGCGGCGCAGATGTCGCTCATGCAGGCCGCGATGCAGTTTTGGCCCGAGGTCCTGTCGGGCCGCAAGCCGTCATTGCTCAGTGGAGCGGCGATGGAACAGGCGATGCGCGCGGCGTGGCTGCCGTCCGCCAACGCGGTCAGAAGCAATCATCGCCGTCTCGGCCGCAAGCGCTA
>CAZEEC010000217.1:0-3418 GCA_964511105.1 uncultured Mesorhizobium sp. | reverse complement strand
GCTCAAGATGAATGGCGGCGTGGCGAAGGACGATCTGGGCGGCGAGAACGTCGAGGCGGTGCGCAAAGGCTGCGCCAACCTCGGTCGCCATATCGAGAACATACGCCAGTTCGGCGTGCCGTCGGTGGTCGCGATCAACCATTTCCATTCCGACACCGACGCCGAAATCCAGGCGGTCAGGGATTACGTCGCCTCCATGGGCGAGGAGGCGATCGTGTGCAGGCATTGGGCGCAGGGCTCGGCCGGCATCGAGGAACTTGCCCACAAGGTCGTCGAACTCGCCTCCAGCGGCGTGTCGCAATTTTCGCCGCTCTATCCCGATGCCATGCCGCTCTTCGACAAGATCAACGCGGTGGTCAAGCGCATCTATCGCGGCGCGCATGCGGTCGCCGAGACGTCCGTTCTCGATCAGTTGCAGGCATGGGAGGTGGCGGGATACGGCCATCTGCCCGTCTGCATGGCGAAGACGCAATATTCGTTCTCCACCGATCCAAATCTGCGCGGCGCTCCAACCGATCACGTCGTGCAAGTGCGTGAGGTGCGTCTTGCCGCCGGCGCCGGCTTCGTCGTCGCGATCTGCGGGGAAATCCTGACGATGCCCGGCCTGCCGCGCGTGCCCTCGTCGGATAAGATATTCTTGAACGACGCGGGCGAGATCGAGGGACTGTTTTAGCGTTTTGGCTCAGCCGATGCTGCGCAGGTAAGTGCATGGGCGTTCGTTCAAGGGACGAAAGATGATCTCGAAATGGGCTTGGATTTACCGACTTCTGACCCGGCGCCTGTGGTTTCGAACGACGCTCATTTCGGTGCTGGCTGTCATTTCAGCCCTGATCGCGGTCTTTGCGGAGCCTTACATCCCCTACGAGATTTCCGCTTCGATAGGTGCTGAAGCCGTTGACCATATCCTGACGATCATTGCCTCGTCGATGCTGGCTGTCACGACGTTTTCACTCAGCACGATGGTGGCCGCGTATTCAGCGGCGACCAGCAATGTCACGCCGCGGGCAACCAAGCTCCTGATCGAAGACAAACAATCTCAGAATGTGCTTGCCACTTTTGTCGGCTCTTTTCTTTTCAGCTTCGTTGCGATCATTACGCTGTCCATGGGTGCCTACGGTGAACGGGGCCGCGTTATCCTTTTTGTCGTCACGATCTTCGTGGTCCTGCTGATCGTTGTCACGCTGTTGCGATGGATCGATTATCTGACGCGTCTTGGTCGCGTTGGGGAGACGACCAAGGCGGTCGAAAAGGCGACTGAAAGTGCCTTGCGCCGCCGCAGGAGGGAACCTTATCTCGGCGGTCTGCCTGCTGACGAGAGAGAACTGTCAAGCGATTGGATAAGCATCGAAGCGCCATTCATCGGCTACATCCAGTTCATCGACATGCAGAAGCTTCAGGAGGTCGGCGAGAGGCTTGAAAGTACGATCAATGTCGCTGCCCATCCCGGCTCGTTCATGGACGGACGCAAGCCTCTTGCGTTCGCGCGCTCTTCGGATGGCGACATTCATCGTGCCATTCAGAACGCGTTTTCACTGTCGCGCGAGCGTTCCTTCGATCAAGATCCACGCTTTGGCATGTCTGTTCTCTCGGAGATCGCATCGCGCTCTTTGTCGTCTGCGATAAACGATTCCGGTACCGCGATCGACGTGATTGGCCGCACGGTGCGCCTGTTGGCGATCTGGAACGAGCCCGTGGAACTCGAGCAGGTCCGCTTCTCGCATGTGCGCGTCCCGCCGATCAAACTGTCGGATCTTTTCGACGACATCTACAAGCCTATCGCTCGTGATGGGGCAGCAATTGCTGAAGTTCAGATCAGGCTGCAAAAAGCTTTTGCCGCGTTCGCGGCTTTTGATGATCCGCGCTTCCGCGTGGAAGCTGTCCGACATTCACGTATGGCGTTGCAACGCTCGGAAGAGGCACTGACACTGCCAGAGGATAAGGAACTGGTGCGGCGTGCTGCAGATCAGGTGCGTGCCGTCGAGTAGAATAGTGAAGGATAGGGATGATTCGGCGGTAGAACGTCATCGTCCTGCCGCATACGCTGTCCACAGGCGCTAGCCACTTTTTCGTCGAAGGGTCCGATGAACCGATCCATTACCGATCTCGTGCGCGGCATGCGCGACTATCGGACGGCGTTTGTTCCCCTGGCGCTTTTTGCGATCGCGGCCGCCGGCTTCGGGCTCTTCCTGTCGATCGCCGATGAACTCGGTGAAGTCGAGCTCGCTGCCCTCGACGAACGTATCTTCCTGTGGTTCCACACGCCGGCAGGGGTGCCTATCGGCCCCGAATGGCTGCAGCGGACCGCCAGCGACATCACCGCGCTTGGCGGATATCCGGTCATCACGGTGCTGGTGGCCGCGGTCGCGGGATTTCTGATCGTGACGCGGAAATATGGCCCGGCGCTCTATGTCGTGCTGTCGGTGGCCCTCGGCGCGATCGCCGGCCATCTTCTCAAGGAAATCTATGTCCGTCCGCGGCCCGATCTGGTCGAACACCTTGTCGCCACCCAGACGCCGAGCTTTCCGAGCGGCCACGCGATGGTAAGCGCGATCGTCTATCTGACGCTCGGCTCGCTCATCCTGCGGCTCGTCGACAGCGCCCGCGTGCGCGCCTACGTGCTGACGTTTGCGATCATGCTTACCCTCATGATCGGCATCTCGCGCATCTATCTGGGCGTCCACTGGCCGAGCGACGTCCTGGCCGGCTGGGCGATGGGCTCGGCCTGGGCGAGCCTCGCCTGGCTCGTCGTCTCAGGGCTCAGAGTCTATCACAAGCGCCGCACGAATTAGGAGCGTGGGTCGGCCAGTTCGTCGAGGATCGGACAGTTCGGCCGGGCGTCGCCGTGACAGGTCTTGACCAGATGCGTCAGGGTCTTTTTCAGGCTCTGAAGCTCGGCGATCTTCTGCTCGATCTGCCCGAGCTTGGCACTTGCCAGCGCCTTGACGTCGGAACTGGCGCGGTGCGTGTCGCCATAGAGCGACAAGAGCTGGCGGCACTCCTCGACGGAGAAGCCGAGGCCGCGCGCGCGCTGGAGAAATTTCAGCCGGTGGATGTCGGCGTCGCCATAGTCGCGATAGCCGTTCTCGGCTCGCGCCGGGCGCAAGAGGCCGATCTCCTCGTAATAGCGGATTGTCTTGGCCGGCAGTTGCGACTTGCGGGCGGCGGTGCCGATATTCATAGATGCGCACTCCTGATTTTAGCGCATGTAGGGGCGGGTGCCTGATCCTTCCAGTCGCGGGAAGATTACGCCTCGACAATGCGCTTGCTGCAATCGGTTATCGTTTGTATGAGTGGGTGATGAACACGCTCTTGCACGCGAAGCTTTGGTGGTGGGCCCGCTGACTGCGGCCTGAGGATGCGCGTGCGCGTTTTTGGAAGTTCTGGCCGCAACGGAAACAATCCGGGCGGCCTTTGTCTT
>CAZEEC010000216.1:0-3433 GCA_964511105.1 uncultured Mesorhizobium sp. | reverse complement strand
TCGATCGACATCATCGACATCAATGCGGGCAGCCACGGCCGCTATTTCGCGACCAATTTCGATCCGGAGATCAATTTCCGCGAGTTCACCGGACAGGTCTGGTCATGGCAGAATGGCGAATGGGTGTCGAACCAGATGTTCGAGATCGGCAAGGAATGGGACCTGCCGGTGGTCGGCAAGCAGAAGGCCTATATGACGGGCCATGACGAGGTGCATTCGCTGTCGCAGATATTGAAAGTGCCCAATGTCCGCTTCTGGATGGGCTTTGGCGACCACTATATCAATGTCTTCACCGTGCTGAAAAATCTCGGCCTGTTGTCCGAACAGCCGGTCAAGACGGCCGAAGGCCAGGAAGTGGTTCCCTTGAAGGTCGTCAAGGCGGTGCTGCCCGATCCGGGCTCGCTTGCGCCCGATTATACCGGCAAGACCTGCATCGGGACGCTGTCCAAGGGCATCAAGGATGGCAAGGAGCGGGCGGTCTTCATCTATAATGTCGCCGATCACCGGGAAGCCTATGAGGAAGTCGGCAGCCAAGGCATTTCCTATACGGCGGGCGTGCCGGCCGTCGCGGCCGCGATGCTGATCGCGTCCGGCGAGTGGGACGTGAAGAAAATGGTCAATGTCGAGGAATTGCCTGCCCAGCCCTTCCTCGGCATCCTCAACGAGATCGGCTTGCCGACGCGGATCAAGGATGAAGAGGGGGACCGGGCGCTGACGTTCTGACGCGACGATCGTGTAAGGCTCCGGAGGACAAGATGACGACACTGACGATCAGGCGGCCGGATGACTGGCATCTTCATCTGCGCGATGGCGACGTGCTCGCGGCCGTCGCGCCCGACACGTCGGCGCATTTCGCGCGCGCCATCATCATGCCCAATCTGGTGCCGCCGGTGGTGACCACCGCAGATGCCGAGGCTTACCGTCAGCGCATTCTGGCGGCCATTCCCGCGGGTCATGATTTTACGCCGTTGATGACGCTTTATCTGACCGAGGGGACGGATCCCGACGACGTCGAGGCCGGCTTTCGCTCCGAACTCGTCAAGGCCGTGAAACTTTATCCGGCCGGCGCGACGACCAATTCGCAAAGTGGCGTGCGCGACATCGGCAAGGTCTTGCCCGTTCTGGAGCGCATGGCCGAGATCGGCATGCCTTTATGCGTTCATGGCGAGGTGACAGACCCGTTTGTCGACATCTTCGACCGCGAGGCGGTTTTCATCGAGCGGGTGCTGCAGCCCCTGCGCGCCCGCTTGCCGCAATTGCGCATCGTCATGGAGCATGTCACGACCAAGGATGGAGTGGATTATGTGCGCTCGCAGGCCGACGATATTGCCGCGACCATCACCACCCATCATCTGATCATCAATCGCAACGCGATCCTCGCCGGCGGCATCCGGCCGCATTATTACTGCCTGCCGGTGGCCAAGCGCGAGAGACATCGTCTGGCGCTGCGCGAGGCAGCCACTTCCGGGGACTCGCGCTTCTTCCTCGGCACGGATTCGGCGCCGCATGTCGATCCGCTCAAGGAATGCGCCTGCGGTTGCGCCGGCATTTACTCGTCGGTCAACACGCTGTCTTGTCTGGCCCATATCTTCGAGGAAGAGGGCGCGCTCGACCGGCTGGAGGCCTTCGTCTCGCTTAACGGGCCCGCCTTCTACCGCTTGGCACCCAACGAGGCGCGCCTCACGCTGGCGCGTCGGAAAGAGGCTTTGGACTATCCCCGCAAGCGCCACGCGGGCGGCGACGAGATCACCGTCTTCGACCCGATGTTCCCGCTGCATTGGACGGTTGCGTCAGAAGGAGCCGCGTCTTGATCGAGCTTTACCATTGCCTCAACTCCCGTTCGTTCCGGCCATTGTGGATGCTGGAGGAGATGTCGCTCGACTACACGCTCCACGTTTTGCCGTTCCCGCCACGCCATCTAACGGCCGGATACAAGGAATTGAACCCGCTCGGCACGGTGCCGCTCCTGATCGATGGGGCAACGCGCATGACCGAGTCGGCGGCCATCTGTCATTATCTGGCGACGCGCGGCGGCCCAAGCGAACTGGCCGTGGCATCGGATGAAGGCGATTACGGCGCCTATCTCAATTTCCTGCACATGGGCGAGGCGACCTTGACCTTCCCGCAGACCCTGGTGCTGCGTTACCGCCATTTCGAGGCGGAGGAACGGCGCCTGCCGCAGGTGGCGGATGATTATGCGCGCTGGTTCCTGGCCCGTTTGCGCAGCGTGGAGCAAAGGCTCGCGGATCGGGACTATCTATGCGGCGAGCGCTTTACGGCTGCCGATATCTCAGTCGGCTATGCGCTGAAACTCGGCCAGATGATCGGGCTCGACCGCGATTACAGCGCCCGCGTCTCGGACTACTGGCGACGCTTGAGCGAGCGCGACGGATATCGCCGCGCGCTCAAGGTCCAGACCGATCATGCCGAGGCGCTGGGGCCGGTCGACGATTTCGGCCGGCCGCTGTCCTCGCTCGGGTAAGTTATCCGGCTGCCGCCAGCTTGTCCTGCGTCCTGGTGTCGAAGTCGCTGGCATCGTGGCGTTCATGGAGCTGCGTCGACGGGTCGCCGAAGCTCCGGTTGACCATCCGCCCGCGCTTGACGGCGGGGCGAGCGTAGACTTCATCAGCCCAGCGCAGGACGTTCTTGTAGTCCTGCACCTGCAGGAACTCGGCCGCCTCATAGAGCCAGCCCTTGGCCAGCCCGCCATACCACGGCCAGATCGCCATGTCGGCGATCGTGTAGTCCTCACCGCCGACATATTGCGTCTCGGCCAGCCGTCGATCGAGCACGTCCATCTGCCGCTTGGCTTCCATCGCGAACCGGTCGATGGCATATTCGAACTTGGCCGGCGCATAGGCGTAGAAATGGCCGAAGCCGCCGCCGAGAAAAGGCCCGCTTCCGACCTGCCAAAAGAGCCAGGACAGGGTTTCTGCGCGCTTGGCCGGGTCCGTGGGAAGAAACTCACCAAATTTTTCAGCAAGATGGACGAGGATCGCGCCGGATTCGAAGATGCGGATCGGTTCGGGGCCGGAACGGTCCATCAGCGCGGGGATTTTCGAGTTGGGATTGACGTCGACAAAGCCCGAGCCGAACTGGTCGCCGTCGCTGATCCTGATCAGCCAGGCGTCGTAGTCCGCCCCCTCGTGGCCACGCGCCAAAAGCTCTTCGAGCATGATCGTGACCTTGACGCCGTTGGGCGTCGCCAGCGAGTAGAGCTGCAGTGGATGCTTGCCGACCGGGAGCTCGTTTTCATGCGTCGGGCCGGCGGTCGGCCGATTGAGACCGGCAAATCTGCCGCCATTTTCCTTGTTCCAGGTCCAGATCTTGGGCGGCGTGTACTCGCTCGTCATCAAATGCTCCATGGGTTCTCGTCATGTCCGCAAGGCGGTGTGATCTCAATGAAGGAAGCTGGCCGCTGAAAATCAAGGCG
>CAZEEC010000215.1:0-3448 GCA_964511105.1 uncultured Mesorhizobium sp. | reverse complement strand
ATGCGGGCAGGTCGCCTGCACATCGCCGGCGTCAACACCGGCGGCAACCCGCTCGCCGTCGCCTGCGCAGGCTTTCGTCCGTTCGCCATCATGTCCGCCGCCGACGGCTCTTTCGGCTACGAGATGGAGTTTATCACCCATCCGGACTCGGGCATCGAGACGGTGGAGGATATGGCCGGCCGCACGATCGCCTTCACCTCCGAAACATCGAACTCGGGCTTCAAGGCGCCGCAGGCACTGCTCGAATCCGAATACGACCTCGTCGCGGAGCGCGACTACACGCCCGCGTTCTCCGGCGCGCACGACAATTCGATCCTTGGTGTCGCCAATCGCGATTATGATGCGGCCGCCATCGCCAATTCGGTCATGGGCCGCATGATCGAGCGCGAAGTGGTCTCTGCCGACGACATTGTCTCGATCTTCCAGTCGGATACCTTCCCGACGACGGGCTATGGTGTTGTCTATAACCTGCACCCGGATCTGCAGGAATCGATCCAGGAGGCCTTCTTCTCCTTCGACTGGGCAGGCTCCGGCTTGCAGGAGGAATTCGGCGCGGCCGGCGAGGAACAGTTCCTCCCGATCACCTTCCAGGAGCACTGGTCAGTGATCCGCCAGATCGATCAGGCAATGGGAGTTACCTACACCTGCAATTGAGGCCGCGTGCCCTTCTTGAAGGAGCGCCGGCTACGGCGCTCCTTCGGCATTTTTCGGGAGCGATGATGCCATGCTGCGTATCGAAGGTTTGACGAAGACTTATAAAACTGGCGACAAGGCGCTCAAGAACGTGTCGCTCGAGGTTCCTTCCGGACAGTTGGTCGGCCTCATCGGCCCTTCGGGCGCTGGTAAGTCGACGCTGATCCGCTGCATCAACCTCCTGGTTGAGCCGTCGGCGGGCAAGATCTTCCTGGGCGGCAGCGAGATCTCCGCCATCTCGCGCTCCCAACTGTGCCAGGCACGGCGGCTGATCGGCATGATCTTCCAGGAATACGCGCTCGTCGAAAGGCTGACGGTCATGGAAAACGTGCTTTCCGGCCGGCTCGGCTATGTGCCATTCTGGCGTTCTTTCTCGCGCCGCTTTCCGCAGGCCGATGTCGACAAGGCCTTTGCCTTGATCGAGCGCGTCGGCCTTTCCGATCATGTCGACAAGCGCGCCGACGCGCTTTCGGGCGGCCAGCGCCAGCGGGTCGGCATCGCACGCGCGCTTGAGCAGGACCCCGAGCTTCTTCTCATCGACGAGCCGACGGCCTCGCTCGACCCCAAGACGTCGCGCCAGATCATGCGGCTGATTGGCGAGGTCTGTTCGGAGCGTTCGCTGCCGGCGATCATCAATATCCACGACGTGGCGCTCGCGCAGATGTTCGTCCATCGCATCATTGGCCTGCGCGCCGGCGAGGTTGTTTTCGACGGCGCGCCCGACGCGCTCGACAATGCCGTCCTGTCGCGCATCTATGGCGATGAAGATTGGAACGCGCAGCGCAAGGCTGCGGCCGAGGAGGCCGAGGACGCAGCCAGCGTCGCTGCCTTCGAGGCTGAACGCAGCCGTCAGATGGCGGCGGCGCAGGCATGAGTGCGATGCCTTCCGTTGCAGCGCGCCAGTGGCGTCGGCCGCCTCTCTTCATCCATTCCCGCCTTTGGCGCATCGTCATCTACAGCGGCGCTCTTATTTATCTCGGTCTCGCCATCGGCACGCTCGACATCAACTGGACGCGGGTTGCCGAAGGTCTCGAGCGCTCGGGCCGCATCTTCGCAGGGTTCTTCCAACCCGATTTCACCTCGCGGTCGCGCGACATCTGGCAGGGCCTCGTCGAAAGCCTGACCATGACGCTGACGGCGACCGTTGCCGGCGTTCTGGTCTCGGTTCCAATCGGAATCGGGGCGGCGCGGAACGTGGCACCTCCTATCGTCTACTATGTGTGCCGGTCGATCATCGCAATCTCGCGTGCGTTCCAGGAAATCGTCATCGCGATCCTGTTCGTCGCCATGTTCGGCTTCGGCCCGTTCGCCGGATTCCTGACGCTCGCCTTCGCCACCATCGGTTTCCTGTCCAAACTGCTCGCCGAAGACATCGAGGAAATCGACGAGGCGCAGGCCGAGGCGATCCGGGCGACCGGCGCGAGCTGGCTGCAGCTTCTGAATTACGGCATCCAGCCGCAGGTCATGCCGCGCCTGATCGGGCTGTCGGTCTATCGTCTCGACATCAATTTCCGCGAATCCGCCGTCATCGGCATCGTCGGCGCCGGCGGCATCGGCGCGACGCTCAACACCGCGATGAGCCGCTACGACTACGATACCGCCGGTGCGATCCTGGTCGTCATCATCGTTCTCGTCATGGTCGCCGAATATGCCTCCAGCCATATCCGCAGATGGGTGCAGTGATGCCGGTGAGCCACGTGAACGGAACTCCAGTCTGGCAACATCGCACCACGCCCCGCCAGTGGCTGGGCTGGGCCGGGTGGCTAGCGCTGGTCGCGCTCTTCGTCTTTTCGTGGGAGGTGATGAACCGTGACACGATCTGGGCTTTCGTCGCCGACGCCCCGCGTCAGGCGGGCGACCTTCTCGCCCGGGCCTGGCCACCGCGCTGGAGCTATCTCGACCGGTTGTGGAAGCCGCTTTGGGACACGATCAACATGGCGACGCTGGGGACGTTGCTCGGTATCGTCATCGCCATGCCCATCGCATTCCTGGCGGCGCGCAACACCACGCCGAGCGCCGCGTTCGTCCGGCCGGCCGCGCTGCTTGTCATCGTTGCCTCCCGGTCGATCAATTCGCTGATCTGGGCACTGGTCCTCGTCATGATCCTGGGCCCGGGCCTGCTCGCCGGCATTTTGGCCATCGCGCTCCGCTCCATCGGCTTTATCGGAAAGTTGCTTTACGAGACGATCGAGGAAATCGACGAGAGCCAGGTCGAGGCGGTCCGCGCGACCGGCGCGGGGCCGATGCAGGTGATGGACTATGGCATCGTGCCGCAGGTCCTGCCCGCCTTCCTCGGCATGTCCGTCTTCCGCTGGGACATCAACATCCGCGAATCGACCATTCTCGGTTTGGTCGGCGCGGGCGGTATCGGACTGCAGCTGCAAAGCTCGCTCAACACCCTCGCCTGGAGCCAGGTGACCGTCATTTTCGTGCTGATCCTGGCAACGGTCCTCGTATCGGAATGGATCTCGGCAAAGGTCCGCGCGGCAATAATCTGATTGGTCCGCTTCTCGCCGCACGGTAGATGACTCAGGCAGCGGCGCTCGCATCCAGCGATGGGCCTTGGAGAATGAAGTTCATTGTGTTCTTGCGCCGGCCTCTGCTCCTGTCGAAAGCGACCCATGAGGTTGCTTAGGCAAGCAGTGGTGTCGAACTCGTCGAGATCTGGCAGACAGCGCGTTCGAGTGGTGCCAAGCAAAGGGCGATGATGAGGAAATGGCTGCGAAGAGCGGCGGTTGGATTGGCCATCGGCATT
>CAZEEC010000214.1:0-3452 GCA_964511105.1 uncultured Mesorhizobium sp. | reverse complement strand
TCAGCCCCTGCTCCAGCCGCCATCTTCGTAAACGTCGCTTTTGAAGGCTCCCACGTCGCCGGCCAACAAGCGATCCTAGCCTTGTTATCGCAATGCTCGGGCATGGATCGAATCCAAACGGAGCCTGCATGGCGGATCTCATCATCGTCTACTGGCGCGACATCCCGGCACAGGTGATCGTGAAGAAGGGCCGGCAGAATGCCAAGCGCGAGTTGCCGCTGCGCTTCACCGAAGCGATCGACATGTGCGCGATGCGCACGGGCGCCGGCGACACGGAAGCCTATCTGGCCGAATGGCGACGCGGCGACCCGACCTCTGTCAGCGACGAACTCGACGTCGAGGCTGACAAAGCACTCGCCAGGATTGACCATGAATATGGACGCGAGCGTCTGGTCGCGCTGGTCAAAGCCGGCGGCCGCGAGACAGACCTGGCAGAGTCCGGTCGGTGACTGAAATGGCCGTTCCTACCCAAACCCGCCGCAAACCGACATCAAAAACCATCCTACTCCCCTAGCCTCAAGGATCGCACATGACGCGCACGATCGTCGCCTCCGCCAAAAGGGAAATCATCATCGGCTTCGATCAGCCCTTCTGCGTGATCGGAGAGCGCATCAATCCAACCGGCCGCAAGAAGTTGGCGGCCGAAATGATCGACGGCAATTTCGAGACCGTCATCAGGGATGCGCTCGAACAGGTCGCGGCAGGTGCAACAATGCTCGACGTCAATGCCGGCGTCAGCGCGGTCGACCCGAACGCGACCGAACCGGCCCTTCTTGTCCAGACCCTGAAAATCGTGCAAGACGTGGTCGACATCCCGCTGTCGATCGATTCCTCCGTCTCGGCAGCCATCGAAGCAGCGCTCAAGGTCGCCAAAGGCCGGCCGCTCGTCAATTCCGTGACGGGCGAGGAAGAAAAATTGGAAGCCATTTTACCCCTGGTTAAGAAGTACGACGTTCCCGTGGTCGCCATCTCCAATGACGAGACCGGAATTTCGATGGATCCGGACGTGCGATTCGCGGTCGCTAAGAAGATCGTCGAGCGTTGCGCCGATTTCGGCATTCCGGCCCACGACGTCGTCGTCGACCCGCTGGTCATGCCGATTGGCGCATTGGGCGATGCCGGTCGGCAAGTTTTTGCCTTGCTTCGTCGTTTGCGCGATGAACTGAAGGTCAACACGACCTGCGGTCTGTCGAACATTTCCTTCGGGCTGCCGCATCGCCATGGCATCAATGCCGGCTTCATTCCAATGGTCATCGGCGCGGGCATGACAAGCGCGATCATGAACCCCTGCCGGCCGCAGGAGATGGAAGCCGTCCGCGCCGCGAATGTGTTGAACGGGACGGATCGTGACTGCACGACCTGGATCCGGACCTATAAGGGCTACAAGCCGACAGTAAACGGCGAGATGGCGGCGGCTCCGGCTCAAAGCGTTCCGTCGGTCGTCGCTGCCGCAGCGAACAGCCGCCGCCGCGGCGGGCGCGAAGCACGGATGGCCGCATCCAGGGGATGAACGCACCCGCCGATATAAAGGACCCACTGGTCCTGTTTATGCCATCCGGCAAGCGCGGGCGATTTCCGATCGGAACCACCGTGCTCGACGCGGCGCGCGAACTCGGCGTCTATGTGGAAAGTGTGTGCGGCGGCCGTGCAACCTGCGGACGCTGCCAGATCGATGTGCAGGAAGGGCATTTCGCCAAGCACAAGATCGTATCCGCGGTCGACCACATTTCGGCCTTTGGCGCAAAGGAGGCGCAGTACGCCGAAAAGCGCGAATTGAAACCCGGCCGTCGGCTCTCCTGCTCAGCCACGATCCTGGGCGACCTGGTCATCGACGTGCCACAGGATGTCCAGATCAACGCGCAGGTCGTGCGCAAGTCGCCAATTGATCGGGTGATCGAGCGCAATCCGGCGGTGCAGCTATGCTATGTCGAGGTCGACGAACCTGACATGCACAAGCCGCTCGGCGACCTCGACCGGCTGAAGCTGATGCTCGAGAAGGACTGGGGCTGGCAAGACCTGTTGGTCTCCCAGCACCTTCTGCCACAAGTCCAGTCCATCTTGCGCAAGGGCAATTGGAGCGTCACCGCCGCCGTCCACCGCGACCTGGACTCGTCGCGCCCAACGATCATCGCCTTGTGGCCGGGGCTCAAGAACGAAGCCTACGGCATTGCCTGCGATATCGGCTCGACCACCATCGCCATGCATCTGGTCTCGCTGCTTTCAGGCCGCATCGCAGCAACGGCAGGCACACAGAATCCGCAGATCCGCTTCGGTGAGGATTTGATGAGCCGCGTGTCCTATGTCATGATGAACCCGGACGGGCGCGAGGCGATGACGAGCGCCGTTCGCGAGGCCGTCAACGGTCTGATCGCCAAGGTCTGCGCTGAAGCCGAGGTTACGCAGGACTCGGTTCTTGACGCCGTCTTCGTCGCCAATCCGATCATGCATCACCTGTTCCTCGGCATCGATCCGACCGAACTTGGCCAGGCACCTTTCGCGCTCGCCGTTTCGGGCTCCGTCCATACCTGGAGCAGCGAGATCGATCTCGACATCAATCATGGCGCGCGCGTCTATTTGCTGCCTTGCATCGCCGGGCATGTCGGTGCGGACGCGGCCAGCGCGACATTGTCGGAAGGACCGCACCGCCAGGATCGTATGATGCTTCTGGTCGATGTCGGGACCAATGCCGAGATCGTCCTTGGGAACCGTCATCGCCTGGTTGCGGCTTCCTCGCCGACCGGACCTGCCTTCGAAGGTGCCGAGATCTCGTCCGGCCAGCGCGCCGCACCCGGCGCAATCGAACGGGTGCGCATCGACCCCGACACGCTGGAGCCGAAATTCAGGGTCATCGGCGTCGAGAAATGGTCCGACGAGCCCAGCTTTTTTGACGAGGTCGAGAGTGTCGGCATTACCGGCATCTGCGGTTCGGCGATCATCGAGGTCGTCGCCGAGATGTACCTTTCCGGGATCATCACGGAAGACGGTGTAATCGATGCCTCGCTTGCTCAAAGATCCTCGCGCATCGAAGAAAACGGCCGCACGTCCTCTTACCTGCTGCACGAGGGCAAGCAGCGTATAACGGTCACACAGACCGACATCCGCGCAATCCAACTCGCCAAATCCGCGCTCTATGCCGGCATCAAGCTCTTGATGGAAAAACAGGGCGTCGAGAACGTCGACATCATCCGCCTGGCCGGCGCTTTTGGCTCTTTTATCGATCCGAAATATGCGATGGTCCTCGGGCTGATCCCGGACTGTGAGCTTTCGCAAGTGAAGGCGGTCGGCAATGCAGCGGGCACCGGTGCCCTCATGGCCTTGCTCAATCGCGATCACCGCCGCGAGGTCGAGGAAACCGTCAAGCGGATCGACAAGATCGAGACCGCCCTTGAGCCGCATTTCCAGCAGCTCTTTATCGACGCGATGGCGCTCCCCAACAAGGTCGACCCCTTCCC
>CAZEEC010000213.1:0-3473 GCA_964511105.1 uncultured Mesorhizobium sp. | reverse complement strand
ATAGAGCTTGCTTTCAACGTTCGCTAACGAAGGTCCAATGGTTGTGGGCATTCATCTCTTCCAACGGCTAATATACTGGCTCGCTGCTAGTTCAAAGTGTCAATGACCGTGGAATCGGCCGAGAACCATCTGCGTGTCTTCATGCTGGATCGCCCTTTTCATTGCTCGATCCACCTTATGCCCCTGGTCAAAAACAGGACCAACTCTATAGGGGATGGTACCGGGAATGACCAAGATGAGGCGGAATCCGTAGAAGCTAGCCTCGACAGGCAAGAGTGTTCTGGGTTCAGGGTCCTTGATACGCTTGGTGCATTCCGCTTGCTCAGATTCGCTTAAGCCTCCAATCGGCGAAAAGGCTTGAACGTATTGAAAACGCGTTCGTGTCGAAGCCGGCAAAAAGGCCGTCATACGTGACCAAAACGGTCCGCCAACCTTGCGCCGATGCTCCCAAGATGTCGGTGTGCAGCGTGTCGCCGCACATGGCGATCCGCGACGATGGCACGCCGGGAAGGGTCGCTTCGACAAGACGGTAGACTTCGGGAAAGGGCTTGCCGAAGAAACGCACGCAGCCAGGATGTCGGTCGGCGATCCGATGGCCGAAATAGCCAGGCTCAAGGGAAAAGCCGTCGTCGCGGGGCGCGACGAGATCCGGATTGGCGATCACCAGCGGGCGCGGACGGGCATCCATCGCCCCAGCAAGCAGTTTCTGATGCTCCTCTAACCACTCCGCGCTTGACAGGAAGAGGAAGCCGTCGGAGTCGAGATAACGTGCCGCATCGTCGCCGAGCCGGACGGTGCGCATCGCAAGATCGTCAAGCGCGTCACCCGCTGACGCGATTACGCCCCAGTAGATGTCCGCAAGGCTCTGCAGCGCAGCATCCCGGCTGGTGATGATTTCGTGATCCTCGACACGGATGCCCAGCCTCCTGAACTTCTCGACCGCCTGGGCCCGGCCGTAGCTTGCGGCATTGGTGAGGATACGGATCTGGCAGCCGCGCGCGCGCAGTTGATCCACGCGCTGGTCGGCTCCCTCGATCAGCGTATTGCCCACATTGAGGACGCCGAACGCGTCGAAGACGAAGGCCTCGACCTCGCCCACAAGGTCGAGGAGAGAACCGATCTCCTTCGAGCAAGGCGGTGTTACCGCCTTTGGCAGACGCGGACGGACTTGCTGATACCGCTCGAATATCGCTTCGGCATTATTCACTGAACCTGCTCCTTCCGCCGCTGTGGCTGTTGCCGTCCAAGCCGGGCCTGGTCGCCGTCCACCCTCTCGCAATTCGATAGCGGTAAATGAGAAGTGCAAAGCGCCAAAACGCCATCTTATGCGAGATTATGAGCTTGCGTCAGGGAACAATCCAGATGAACGCGCACGATGATAAACAATTATGTCGTTTCCGACAAAATTCTGGTTGTTCTGGTGTGCGCTCCGCCATAGCCTGCATCTAGACACGGAGACGGTCCACGGATGTCCACCAACAAGCGCAATCGCCGCGAGAAGATCATGGCTCTGGTGCTGGAGCGGGGGACGGTTTCCGTCGGCGCCCTGGCCGAAACGTTCGATGTGTCGATGCAGACCATCCGCAGGGACATCGACGAGTTGTGCGAAAACGAGAACCTTCGGCGCATGCATGGCCGCGTCGAGCTTTCCGAGAGCGCCCTCAACACGCCGTTCGACGAGAGGGCCGGCACCAATTTTGCTGCCAAGCAAGCAATTGGCGAGGCAGTGGCGCGACTGATCCCGGAGGGGGCAAGCCTGTTCATCTCCATCGGGTCGACTCCGCTCGCCGTTGCGCGGGCGCTGCGCGCCCGCAAGGGGCTGACCGTCATCACCAACAATCTGAGCGCAGCGATGATGCTGAGCGAAGAGGTGTCTAACCGGATCATCATCCCCGGCGGCGAGTTGCGCTTGCCCGACCGCGATTTGCTGGGCGACGAAGTGGTCGGCTTTTTTGGCCGGTACCGTGCCGAGTTCGGCATCTTCGGCACGGCAGGCGTGGCAAGGGACGGACGGTTGCTCGAGTTTCATGCCGCCGAGGTCAAGGCAAGCGAGCGCATCCGCCTCAACTCGCAGGAATCGATCCTCGTGATCGACCAGTCCAAGTTCGGCCGCACCGCGCCGGCGCTCGGCCAGGCGATTTCGCAGATCGATCGTGTTGTCCTCGATCGGCTGCCGCCGGCGGAATTCTTGAGCACACTCGACCCGTTGGGTGATAGGCTCCTGCTAGCAAACGGAGAGACCCGATGACAGCCGCGCCCTTCGTGGTCCTCGATCATGTGGCCAAGCGCTGGAACGGCCAGCTTGGCGTCGAGAACATCAGCCTGGAGATCGAGGAGGGCTCGTTCGTTGCCCTGCTTGGGCCGTCGGGCTGCGGCAAGTCGACGACTTTGCGGCTCCTAGCCGGACTGGAGGCGGCCGACGAGGGCCGCATCGTCATCGACGGACACGACGTCACCAATGCGCCGTCTGCAGATCGGAACCTGTCGATGGTCTTCCAGTCCTATGCGCTTTTTCCGCATTTGAGCGTCGCAGAGAATGTCGTCTTCGGCTTGAAGGTGCGCCGGGTTCCGAAGGCCGAGCGGGCAGAGAAACTCGCCCGTGCGCTCAAGATCACGGGCCTGGAAGGATATGAGGCGCGTCGGCCGGGCGAGTTGTCGGGCGGCCAGCGCCAGCGTGTGGCGCTCGCGCGGGCGATCGTGGCAGGCAAGCGCCTGTGCCTGATGGACGAGCCGCTTTCCAACCTCGACGCCAAATTGCGCAACTCGGTCCGCAAGGACATCAAGCGCCTACAGCGCGATCTGGGCATCACGGTCGTCTATGTCACCCATGACCAGACCGAGGCAATGAGCATGGCCGACAAAGTCGTCCTGATGAAGGACGGCCATATCCAGCAGGTCGGCTCGCCCGAAGAACTTTATAATCGTCCGCTGAACACCTTTGTTGCAGAGTTCGTGGGTGCACCGCCAATGGCCTTGATCCGGTCAGCGGCCGTCAGCGGCTTCAAGCCCGGCCAGATGCTGGGGCTGCGTGCCGAGCAGGTGGCCATCGCGCGGCCGGGCCAAGGCAGGCTGACCTGCACGGTCTCAGAGAGCGAGTTCCTGGGTGCCGAGACCCTCATCGGACTGTCACATCCCGACGCTACAGGATTGTCCGTGCTTCGGCCGGGTCTTGCTCTCCTGCCGGTCGGCAGGGAAGTCTCGATCAGCTTCGACGATCAGGACCTGCATGTCTTCAATGAGGAGGGCCGCCGGCTGGAGACACGATGAACCGCTGCGGGCATCCGCTCGCTCGAAACAATGCAAACTGGAGGACGATCAATGAACTACCTGACGAAGACGGGCCTCGGCCTGGCGGGATTGCTGGCAGCAACCGCTCTGACGCTGCCTGCCTATGCCCAAACCGAACTCACCATGTATTATCCGATCGCCGTGGGCGGCCCGCTCACGGACGTGGTCGATGGCATGATCGCCGA
>CAZEEC010000212.1:0-3518 GCA_964511105.1 uncultured Mesorhizobium sp. | reverse complement strand
GTCTAGCGGTCAGGACGTCGCCCTCTCACGGCGAAAACAGGGGTTCGATTCCCCTTGGGAGTACCAGCGTTTTTCATTTTCTGTGCCTGATGCGTGCCCCGCTTCACCCGCCGGTCGCGATCGTCTTCTTCGTCGATAAAAGTTGGATTCTTTAGCCTCCCGTTAAGTGCCTGATGGGCAGTGTGCCCGCATCAACGGGATGTGGGGCATGCTCGTGGGAATTGACGGGGTTTTGGCAAAGGCGATGGCACGCGGCGGCGGAGGTGTTCTTCAGCCTGTCGGCATGAGCGGGCTTGATTTCGCCGATCCGTTGGTGGCCGGTCTCAATCTGATGAGCGACGGCTTTTGCTACTTCGATGGCAATAACAGGCTGGTGCATTGCAACGATGCCATGCGCACGATGTATGCCCGCATTGGCGAACACATCCAGCCCGGCGTGGATCTTTCGGATGTGCTCGACGTAGCGCTGGAGCATAATGTCTGGGCGACCGGCAATGCCGATCCGGACGCGGTGAAAACGCAGATCCTATCGCAGCGGCAGGAGCCGGGCTTCGAGGTGAAATTCGCGTTTCACGATGGACGCCATGCCGTCCACCGCGAGATCCGCACCCCCGATGGCGGCGCGATCGGCATCTGCCGCGACATCACCTCCGACATGGAGCATGAAGCCGATCTCGAGATGGCGAGGGCCGAAGCGCAGGCCGCGCAGCGCCGCCTCCAATGCGCGATCGACGCCCTGCCGGACGGCTTCGTGCTTTGGGATGAACAGGACCGGCTGGTGGTCTTCAACAAGGCCCTTCAGGCCAAGTTCTCGATGGTCAAGCTTGAAGTAGGTAAGACTTTCGAGGAATTGTTCCGGGAACTGGCGGCGCGCGGCATCACGACTGAAGCGCGCGACAATGCCGACCGCTGGGTCGCGGCGCAATCAGCGCGGTGGGAGCAACTCGTCGACCAGGAGGTCGAGTTTCCCATGCCGTCCGGCCGCTGGATGCGCCGGCATGACCAGGTGACCGAGAGCGGCGATCGGGTCGGAATCGTCACCGACATCACCGACCATAAGCAGCGCGAGCGCGAACTGGCGTTTGCCCGCGATCGCGCGGAAGACCTTTACGGGGACTTGAAGCGCGCGCTCGACACCATGGATCTGGGCGTCGTCGTCATGGACCGGGATCTGAACACCGAGATCATCAATGACGCCTATTACCGGATTTGGCGGGTCGATCCGGCCGATATCCCGGTCGGCGTTCATGCGCGCGAGATGATGGAAGTCAGCCGCCGGAACGGCATCTATGACGTCGCCGATGACCATTGGGAAGACTATGTCACGAAGCGGCTCGAAAGGATCGCCTCGGGCGACGTGCCGCCGCAGGAGTTCACGCGCGCCGACGGCTGCACGATGATCTACTCGGTGACAGCGCTTTCGGATGGCAAGCGCCTCATCTCCTATTTCGATGTGACCGCCATGAAGCAGCGCGAAGCAGAGCTCAAGGAGGCGCAGCAAAAGGCGGAGATTGCCGACCGCGCGAAGTCGGAATTTCTCGCCAATATGAGCCATGAGATCCGCACACCGATGAACGGCGTCCTTGGTATGGCAGAGTTGCTGTGGAAGACGGACCTCGATTCCAAGCAGAAGACCTTCGCCGACATCATCGTCAAATCAGGCAACGCGCTGTTGACGATCATCAACGACGTTCTGGACTTCTCGAAGATCGATGCGGGTCAGCTCGCGCTCGACCCGGCGGCTTTCGATTTGGCCGAGGCGATCGAGGATGTGGCGACGCTCGTTTCCACGCGCGCCAAGGAAAAAGACCTGGAAATGATCGTCCGCTTCGAGCCCGGCTTGATGCGGCGCTATGTCGGCGATGGCGGGCGATTGCGCCAGATCGTGACCAATCTCATGGGCAACGCCGTCAAGTTCACCGATCGAGGCCATGTTCTGGTCGATGTCAGCGGCGTCCCTGCGCCTGGCGGCACGATGCTCACCATCTCCGTCACGGATACGGGAATGGGCATTCCGGCCGATAAGCTCGGGCTTGTCTTCGACAAGTTCAGCCAGGTCGACGCATCCTCGACACGCCGTCACGAGGGCACCGGGCTTGGGCTTGCGATCGCATCGCGGCTTGTCGAGCTGATGGGGGGCGCCATCCAGGTCGAAAGCGAAGTCGGACGGGGATCGCGCTTCTGGTTCACGATCGAACTGCCGCATGCGGCCGAGCAGGCGCCGCAGCGCTCACTGGCGCTCGACCTGCGCGGGGCGCGCGTCCTGATCATTGACGACAATCCGATCAACCGGTCCATCCTGCTCGAGCAGATGAGGGGCTGGGACTTCGACGCCTGCGCGGCGGAGAACGCTGCCGAAGGCATCGCTGTCCTGACGGAAGCCCACCGGCAGGGCATCGCGGTGGACTGCGTGATCCTCGATTACCAGATGCCTGAAATGACGGGGGTGGATGCGGCGCGCATCATCCGGCAGACCCCCGGCATCGCCGGCACGCCGATCCTGCTCCTGAGTTCGGTCGACCAGGCCGTCATGGGCGTTCCAGCGCGGGAATTGCGGATCGAAGCTCAGTTGATCAAGCCGGCTCGTTCAGCCGTGCTTCTCAAGACGCTTGTCGACACAATCCAGCGGCGGGGCGATGGGGTCGGCGATGTGCTTCCCTTGCTGGCGCAACCTCCCCGCGTTCAGCCCGTCAAGAAGGTACCCGTCCGGCACGACAAACTCCAAGTGCTCGTCGCCGAGGACAATGAGGTCAACCAACTCGTCTTCAGGCAAATCCTGGAGGAACTCGATCTGCGCTTCGAAATCGTCGGCGATGGTAATGCGGCTCTCGATCGGTATCTGGAAATCGGCGCGGATCTGATCCTGATGGATGTGTCGATGCCGATCATGGACGGGCTGGAAGCGACGCGTCGGATCAGAGCGGCCGATACCGCCGCCGAGCCCGTTCCGATCGTCGGCGTCACGGCGCATGCGCTCAAAGGCGATCGCGAGCGATGCCTCGAGGCGGGGATGAATGATTATCTGCCCAAGCCGATCAGCCCGAAGGCATTGTCCGACAAGATCGGCAATTGGTTGGACCGGGGGGATGGCAATAGGCAATCTGCCTTGGCAGAGTAATCCTTGTTGCAGAGCTCAAGCCCCGGATCTGCCCAGGGCTTTTTCATTGACGGCCGGTGGCTCTGAGGCTAGTCGGCTGCCATGCAATTGTCACGCCACTGTTACAATGCCCGTTTATTGCCCCGTCGATCGTCCCGGACAGCGGCGGCGGAAGAAAAGTTCTGAAACCGGAGTGGCTCCATGAACAGGCTCGCATTCACGGCTTCGGCAGCGGCGATTGCGGTCGCGACCACGGCTGGTGCGGCCAACGCGCAGTGGCGTGACACAATCCAGATTGCCGGGTCGTCGACCGTGCTTCCATTCGCTGCCATTGTCGCGGAAGAGTACGGCTACGCCTTTCCGCAGTTCAACACGCCGGTCGTCGGGTCGGGCGGTTCGGGCGGCGGGCTGCGCCAGTTCT
>CAZEEC010000211.1:0-3543 GCA_964511105.1 uncultured Mesorhizobium sp. | reverse complement strand
TCGAGCGCACGCGTGTGCTGCTCCACCTCGTCTCCGCGCGCGAGGAGGATGTGGTGTCCGCCTATGAGACGATCCGCGGCGAGCTTGAAGCCTACGGCCAGGGACTCGCCGACAAGGTTGAAATTCTGGCCCTGTGCCAGGCCGATACGGTGGACGAGGCGACATTGGCTGAGAAGGCCTCCGCGCTGGCAGGGCGTGCGGGACGCCCGCCGATGATCCTGTCGGCCGCAACGGGGCGCGGCGTCCAGGAGGTTCTGCGCGCACTGATCGCGCAGGTCGAGCAGACGCGCATCGCTGAAGCGCCCCCGGTCGACGACCCGCGGTGGCGGGCGGAGTAGGACACGGCGATGAAAAAACTGAGTTCGCATCGCCGGATCGCCATCAAGATCGGGTCGGCGCTGCTGGTCGATCGTGAGACGGGCCTCAAGCGCCGCTGGCTGGCCTCGCTTGCCGAGGATGTCGGGCGGCTGGCCGCTGAAGGCTGCGAAACATTGGTCGTCTCGTCAGGCGCGATCGCGCTTGGCCGCACTGTCCTTGGCCTTGGCCGACGCACGCTGCGGCTGGAAGAAAGCCAGGCGGCGGCGGCGGCCGGCCAGATCGCCCTTGCCGGCGCCTGGGCGGAAGAGCTTGGCCAGGTGGGGCTGACATCGGGGCAAGTGCTGGTCACGCTGGGCGATACGGAAGAGCGGCGGCGCTATCTCAATGCGCGCGCGACGATCTCGACGCTGCTTAAGCTCAAGGCGGTGCCGGTCATCAACGAAAACGACACCGTCGCGACGAGCGAAATCCGCTATGGGGACAACGATCGTCTCGCCGCGCGGGTCGCGACCATGATGGGAGCCGATCTGCTTGTTCTGCTCTCCGATGTTGACGGACTTTACACCGCCTCGCCGGCGCTCGATCCCAGCGCGCAGTTCATTGCGCGAGTCGAAGCCATCACGCCGCAAATCGAGGCCATGGCTGGCGCAGCCGCATCCGAATTGTCGCGTGGCGGCATGCGGACGAAGATCGACGCCGGCAAGATCGCAACCGCTGCGGGCACGGCGATGATCATCACCTCGGGCGTGCGGCAAAATCCGCTTTCGGCGGTCGATGCCGGGGAGCGTGCGACTTATTTCGACCCGAGTGCCAACCCGGTGCGCGGCTACAAGTCGTGGATCGCGGGGCAGCTTGAGCCGGCCGGCCGTCTTTGTGTCGATGCGGGGGCCGTTCGCGCGCTTGCCGACGGGAAGTCGCTTCTGCCTGCAGGCGTGACGCTGGCCTCCGGCGATTTTTCCCGCGGCGACACGGTCGCGATCCTCGGGCCGGAAGGCTTCGAGGTGGCTCGAGGCCTGGTTGCCTATGACGCCGCCGATGCCGTAAGGATCGTAGGCCGGAAGACTTCGGAGATCGGCGCCATCCTCGGCTATGAGGCGCGAGCGGCGATGGTGCACCGTGATGATCTCGTCATGACGCATAAGGGCCGGATGAAGGAGAGCGTCCGTTGACGATGCATGAAGGATTGCAGGGCGATATCGGCGAACTGATGCGCGAACTCGGCCGCAAGGCTCGGGCCGCGGCGCGGCCGCTCGCCTTGGCATCCACGGAGCGCAAGCACGCGGCTCTCATCGCGATGGCCGAAGCTGTTGCGCGCCAACAACCGGCGATCCTCGCGGCCAATGCGCTCGACGTGGCAAATGGCGAGGAGGCGGGTCTGTCGCCGGCGCTTCTTGACCGGCTGAGGCTGGATTCTTCCCGCATCCGCTCGATCGTCGACGGCATCCGCGCCATTGCGGAGTTGAAGGATCCCGTTGGCGACGTGATCGCCGAATGGGATCGGCCGAACGGCTTGCATATCGAACGGGTGCGCACGCCGCTCGGCGTCATTGGGGTCATCTATGAGAGCCGGCCGAACGTGACGGCCGATGCGGGGGCCCTGTGTCTCAAGGCTGGTAATGCCGTGATCCTGCGCGGCGGTTCGGATTCGCGTCATTCCTCGGCCGCTATCCATGCCTGTCTCGTCGAAGGGCTGAAGGCAGCCAATCTGCCGGAAGAGACCATTCAACTCGTGCCGACGTCGGACCGCGCGGCCGTCGGAGAGATGCTGAAGGGCTTGGCCGGCAATCTCGACGTCCTCGTGCCGCGCGGCGGGCGCGGCCTCGTCGAGCGGGTGCAGACGGAAGCCCGTGTCCCCGTCTTCGCCCATCTGGAAGGCATCTGCCATGTCTATGTCGACCGCAGCGCCGACCTCGACATGGCCACGAAGATCGTCGTCAACGCCAAGCTGCGCCGCCCGGGAATTTGCGGCGCGGCTGAGACGCTGCTCGTCGACCGCGCGGTCAAGGACACGCATCTCCTTGCCATCCTCGGTGCGCTCGATGCCGGCGGTTGCGAGATTCGTGCGGAGGATGAGGTGCGGGCCGCGTTTACCAAAGCGAAACCGACGGTCGACGCGGACTGGGCGAGCGAATATCTGGACGCCATTATTTCCGTGAGGCTGGTCGATGGCGTTGCCGGTGCGATCGACCACATCACGCGTTACTCGTCGCACCATACCGATGCGATCGTGGCAGACGACGCTGCGGCTGCCGAGCGCTTCTTCAACGAAATCGACTCAGCAATCCTGGTCCACAACGCTTCGACACAGTTTGCCGACGGCGGCGAATTCGGCATGGGAGCCGAGATTGGAATCGCGACCGGCCGCATGCATGCACGCGGTCCGGTCGGCGTTGAACAATTGACCTCGTTCAAATATCGCGTCCGCGGTTCTGGGCAGGTGCGGCCATAAGGATTCGGGCGTCCGCAGGCCGATGAACGGGGGGATTTTGACAGAGACTCGGCCGATCCACCCCCGATACCTGCGCATGCCGCACGTTGAACACGGAATGGCCGTCGGGTTGTTCGGCGGGTCGTTCAATCCGCCGCACGCGGGTCATGCGCTGGTCTCGGAAGTCGCATTGCGGGCCTTGAACCTTGATCAGTTGTGGTGGATCGTCACCCCAGGCAATCCGCTGAAAATGGGGCGCCAGCAGGCGTCGCTCGCCCAGCGCATCGAGATGTGCGAGGAAATCACGCGCGATCCCCGGATCAAGGTGACGGCTTTCGAGGCCGGATCGTCAATCCGCTATACGGCAGACACGATCAGGGCGGTCAAGTTCCGCAATCCGGACGTCCGCTTCGTCTGGATCATGGGCGCGGACAATATGCGTACATTTCATCTTTGGCAAAATTGGCGGGTGATTGCGCAATCCGTTCCGATCGCCATCATCGATCGGCCTGGTGCGACACTCGCATCGCTGTCGTCGAAGATGGCGCAGACCTTCAACCGGTTTCGGATAAAGGAGCGGGAAGCGGGCAAACTGGCACGGCTGCCGCCGCCTGCATGGGCCTTCATTCACGGACCCCGCTCGTCATTGTCCTCGACGGCAATCCGGTCGGGAAAAATATCGTGAAGTAAGCGGCTTCCGGAACGTCTTGAAACTGCAGGGGGACTCTGCCTATCTTTGCTGTGGGCAGATGCCCTCATTGTTGTTCTTGATCGAAAGGAAATACGCTGAGAACAGC
>CAZEEC010000210.1:0-3558 GCA_964511105.1 uncultured Mesorhizobium sp. | reverse complement strand
CTGACGCTCGCCATCACGCTTCTGGTGGTGCTGTTCTACCGCAACCTGCAGCGCTCGCCGCTCGGCCGCTCCTTTGCCGCGATCCGCGACTCGGAAATCTCCGCGCAGGCGATGGGCGTCAATGTCGCGCGCACCAAGACGGTCGCCTTCGGCGTCTCCTGCGGCATCACCGGACTCGCCGGTGCGTTGATGGGTCACTATGCGGGCATCTTCAACAACGAGACCTTCAACCTGATCATCTCGATCCAGCTTCTGCTGGCGATCGTGATCGGCGGGCTCGGCTCGATCCACGGCGCGTTCTTCGGGGCCGCGGTCGTCGCCCTCCTGCCGCAGTCGATCGCGATCGGCCGCGACATGCTCGGCCGCATGATCGGCGGCGGTTCGATCGCCATTCCCGGCATGGAAGCGGCGATCTTCGGCCTGATCCTGATCTTGTTCATCCTCTTCGAGCCGATGGGCATCTATGGCCGCTGGGTGAAGATCCGAACCTATTTCGAGCTCTTCCCCTTCTACCGCAAGGACATGTTCCGCCGCCAGAAATCCTATCTCAAGACGGAGCGCATGCGATGAGCTTGCTCGAACTCGACAATGTCACGCTGCGCTTCGGCGGCCTGACCGCCGTCAGCGAGGTTTCGTTCGCGGTCGAGGAAGGCGAGGTCTTCGCGCTGGTCGGGCCCAACGGGGCCGGCAAATCGACGATCTTCAACCTGATCTCGCGCATCTATGATCCGGCCGAGGGCGACATCCGCTTCGACGGCAGGACGATCCTCGACAAGAAGGCGCACGACATCGCGCGGCTCGGCATCGCCCGCACCTTCCAGAACATCGAGTTGTTCGATCAGGCGACCGTGATGCAAAACCTGCTCGTCGGCCGGCACCGCCACCGCAAGAGCAATATGTGGACCGAACTTGCTTTCACTCCCTTCGTGCGCGGCGAGGAGCGCCGTCACCGCGAGGCGATCGAGAAGGTGATCGATTTCCTCGATCTGCAGGCCTATCGCGACAAGTACATCGCCGGCCTCCCCTATGGCGTGCGCAAGGTGGTCGAGATGGGCCGGGCGCTGGCCATCGAGCCGCGCCTTTTGCTTCTCGACGAGCCGGCATCGGGCCTGTCGGTCGAGGAGACGCAGGACGTCGCCTTCTGGGTCGAGGACATCAAGAAGCAGATGGGCATCACCGTGCTGATGGTCGAGCACGACATGCATCTCGTCGCGTCCGTCTCCGACCGCGTGCTGGCGCTCGCCGACGGCAAGATGCTCGCCATGGGTACACCGCACGAGGTGCAAAATCACCCCAAGGTGGTCGAGGCCTATATCGGCGTCGCCGACGAACAGGAAAAGGTGCCGGCATGAACATGACCTCGAGGCCCATGCCGGCGGCGGCCGTAGAGCCCAACATCGTCCTCTCGGTCAAGAACCTCGAGAGCTATTACGGGCCGATCATGGCGATCCGCGGTGCCAGCCTCGACGTGCGCGAGGGCCAGATCGTCTCCGTCTTGGGCGCCAACGGCGCCGGCAAGACCACGCTTTTGAAGACGATTTCGGGCGTCATGGATCCGGAAAAGGGCCAGATCTTCTATGCCGGACAGAACATCGCCGGCGCCAATCCCGACAAGATCGTGCGCCTCGGCATGGTGCATGTGCCGGAGGGCCGCGAGGTCTTCCCGCTTTTGACGGTCGAGGAGAATCTCAAGATGGGCGCGTTCACGCGATCGGATGGCGATGCCGTCGCGCGCGACGAGGAGATGGTCTATTCCTACTTCCCGATTTTGAAGGAGCGCCGCAAGCAGGCGGCCGGCACGCTGTCGGGCGGCCAGCAGCAGATGCTCGCGATCGGCCGCGGCTTGATGGCCAAGCCGAAGGTCATGCTGCTCGACGAGCCCTCGCTCGGCCTGTCGCCGCTCCTGGTCAAGGAAATCTTCCAGATCGTGCGCCGGCTCAACAAGGAGCAGGGCGTCACCATCATGCTGGTCGAGCAGAACGCCAAGGTGGCGCTCGAGGTGGCCGATTACGGCTATGTCATGGAACTCGGCCGCATCGTGATGGCTGACACCGCCGAGCGCCTTTTGCAGTCCAAGGACGTCCAGGAATTCTATCTCGGCATGCAGACGGAAGAAGCTCAGCGCGGCCAAAAGCGCTGGAAGCAGAAGAAGACATGGAGATGAGGATGCCGCCGCGCCAACCGTCATCCCGGCCAAGGGAGCACAGCGACTGCGAGCCGGGACTATGGCTTTCGGGAGGAAACTGACATGACCATCGCAGAAAAACTGCCGCCCATGCAGACCGTCCGCGGCCATTCCTTCAACCAGAACCTGGCGCAGGCACCGTTCTACTTCGACGGCTGCGACACGCTGGTGAAGCTGTTTCGCCAGCGCTGCCTGGAACTCGGCTCCAAGATCGCCCATCGCGAGAAGGATTTCGGGATCTGGCTGTCCTATAGCTGGACCGATTTCTACGAACACACCCGGTTGATCGGCCTCGGCCTGATGGCACTCGGTCTGAAGCGGGGCGAAATCGTCTCGATCCTGTCGGAAGACAACAAGGAATGGATCTATTGCGATCTCGCCATCCAGTCGGTCGGCGGCATCTCGTCGGGCGTCTATACGACCGATTCGGCCAAGCAGCTTCAATACCTGGTCAATGACTCCGACAGCCGCTTCCTATTCGTCGAAAATGACGAGCAACTCGACAAGTTCCTGTCGGTGCGCGACACGATGCCGAACCTGTCCAAGGTCATCGTCTATGACCGCGACGGCCTCCATGAATTTTCCGACGAGCAGGTGATCTTCCTCGACGACCTCTACCGTCTCGGCCGTGAATTCCTGAAGGACAACCCCAACCGGTTCGACGAGGAGATCGCCCGGTCGAAGCCGCAGGACACGGCGATCCTGGTCTATACATCGGGCACGACCGGGCCGCCCAAGGGCGCCATGATCTCGCATTCCAACATCATTGCCTCGGTCATCGGCTCGGCCCTGACGCTGCCCGTCAGCGAAGAGGACGAGCAGGTCTGCTTCCTGCCGCTGTGCCACATCCTCGAGCGCCTGCTGACCGTCTTCACGCCGATCGGGCTCAAATCCACCGTCAATTTCGCCGAAAGCCCGGAGACCGTGTTCGACAATGTCCGGGAGGTGTCGCCACATGCCTTCACGGGCGTGCCGCGTGTGTGGGAAAAGATCTATAGCCGCGTCACGATCATGGCCAATGATTCGACGGCGCTCGGCCGCTGGGCCTACCGCCGGGCGGTCAAGACGGGCATGAAGCGGGCGGAAGCGCTCGAAGCGGGCGATCCGGTTCCAGCGCGGACCCGCGCCGCCTACGCGTTTTGGGATTTCATGGTGCTTTCGAACCTGCGCCGCATGCTGGGCTTCGACCGACTTCGCCGCGGCACGACAGGCGCGGCGCCGATCTCGCCCGACCTTCTCAAATGGTACAAGGCCGTCGGCATCACGGTGCTCGAAGGCTACGGCATGACCGAGAGTTCCGGCGTCATCTCCGTCAATCTTCTCGAAGACAGCAAGAACGGCAGCGTCGGCAAGGCGGTGCCCGGCAGCGAAAT
>CAZEEC010000209.1:0-3564 GCA_964511105.1 uncultured Mesorhizobium sp. | reverse complement strand
TGGTGGCCGGCGCCGACCTGGACTGGGCCAGCCAGGGCGAGAGCGTGATTGCGGCAGGAGGTGGGATGGTCCTGTTCACCCAAGGCAGCGACGCCCCTGCCGGAAAGCCCAACCAGGAGACCGGCATCGCGCTGCACGCCGCGCAGGGCAAGGTCAGTGCCAGGGCGCACCGCAACGAGGTGAAGGTCGCGGCGAAGCAGAGCGTGACCATCGCCAGCACCCGGGCGGACGTGGAGATCGCGGCGCCGAGCAAGCACGTGCTGGTGATGGCGCGGGGCGCCTACCTGAAGCTGGAGGGAGGGGATATCGAGCTGGGGGCGCCGGGCACAGTCGAATTCAAGGCATCGAACAGGGAACTGGCGGGACCCATCGCCGCGGGTGCCGAGTCATTGGTACTACCTCAAGCCGAATACCTGTGTCCGGCAAGAGCGGCAGGTGCAACCCAGGACGGCGGTGCTGTCCGGCTGGGGGCGTGATCCATGTCCAGACTGAATCACCGGCTTCTAAGTGAACATGTTTTTGCGTTGGTAGACAGGCTGCAATTGCCGGAGGATGTATGTCCCGCGGAGCTGCATATGGAGCCGCTTGTGCCGCACCGGCTGGAAGGCAGTGCCCACTTGCTTCCCGGCCTTGTGTCGCTGAGTTCCTTATCCGATGAGCTGGCTGCTGCCTGCCTCGACCTGCTGGCCGAACAAGTGGTTATGGGTGGGCCGCTGTTCTTCAGCGGTCTATTGAAAACCGACGCGCCGGCGGAAGCCGTGGCCCAGCACTTCAGAAACACTTTGATGGTGACGGCTCCGGATCGTGAGTTGTATCTGCGTCAATTCGATCCGCGCCTGTTCGTCCAGTACGACTGGCTGCTAACGCCGTCGCAGCGTATGCGCCTGTTCGGTCCGATCACGGGCTGGACGCTGCATCTTGATGGTGAGTGGCGGACTTTCTCGCCACCCTCGGATGTGAAGCCGGCGATCAGCTGGCGCCTCTCAGGCGAACAAGCAGCGCGCATCGAAGCCCTCCAGAAGATCAACCGGGCGATGGCGATGCTGCCTTCTGCTGGCATTGATCTAAGGCGGGAGCGCGTCAGTAATGGATACTTCATGCTGGAGCGGGCCCGCCAGCATGGACTGAGCGCGGAGCGCTGCCTGATGCGCTTTCTTGAGCACGGCTGGGCGATCCACCCCCGTTTCGACGAGCATCCCGAAGTATCGAGTCGACTGCAACGGATGTTGCCTGCAGACGATTTTCCTTATCTTGCAGCCACTGCGGATCTGGATGACGGGGATTTCGCACGTATCCGAAAAGATATGGCAAAAGGAGATTCGCCATGACTACCGCCACCGCGCCCTCTGACGCCGGACAGGTCAACCGGACCTGTGATGAATCCTGTCCCTACTATCGGATTGGCTTGCCCCTGGTTATTACCCGCGTGGCGTTGTTGCCAAGCGACGTGCCAGTGGCCGAGCTTCCAAACGGCATGCTGGAAGCGGCGCACCCCGATCATGCCCGGATCGAACCTGGGGGGATGCGTTATGGCTTGCGTCTTCCGCGCGCCGGCTATCTGTACAAGCTGGACGAGAACCAGGGTGAAGTGGAAGGCTTCCGGATCACAGAGGATGGCTATTTCTTCCCCTTGGACCGGGCGCCGGGGGGCGAGGGGCCGCCACCATGCGACAACATCGTGCATCAGGCAGATGCGTCGATGGTGACAATCGCCAACGCCAACCGTGCGGAAAAGCCGATCTGGTTCGCGCTGTCGGATACCGAATGGACCGATGACCTTCGCCAGGCGCACTTGGGGGATGAGAACCTGCGCGCCAGACATATGGTCAGATTCGATGCCAAGCGATGGCTGGACAGTCAGCAGGCGCCCGGCGCAGTCCGAATGAGGGAGCTGTCGAAATATGTCTATGACTACTCCTGGGATGATCTGATCAATGCAAGGCGCAAGCTGGAGTGGAGTCCGGACAAGCCACGGGGTGGTCTGTCGATGGGTCAACTGCTTGAAATGCGGGCCAATGTCCTTGCGCCGGAAAGGGCGGCCGTGCTCGCGCTGCCGGACCCGGTGGGCCTGACGTCGGACCTGGCGGCATTGATGCAGTACCGGGCGGAGCAGTTTGCGAACAGTCACGACGCGGCGACGCGCCGCAGGTTGTCCGTGTGCCAGGCGATCGACGATATCGAGTACATGGTCAAGGAAGATGCGGAAAACGACCTCGCCGAGAAGGTGGAGCGGCGGGCGCAGGAGTGGGAGGTGGAACAGTGGCGCAGCAATCACGCACGCCCAGCCAACCCTGCCAGAGCCGCGGAGATTCGTGCAGGGCTGACCGCTGAGCGGCTGGACAAGACCGTGGATGACACTTGGAAGAAGTATGTCGATCGCTTCGATAGCCAAGTGCGCCGGGATTGGCGGAGCCAGCACAACGCCGCCTTTCAGGCGGTCAACGACGAGCACATCGTGCCGCTGGCGCAGGCGCACAGGGCATGGATGGAAAGCAGTTGCCTGAAGGCGTGGCTGGACGGCAACCACGACGCCACCGATGCTCAGAGCGGCGCGGCGTACGTCGGGACGGTCTCCCTGTGCATCGGCAGCAGTCAGGATAAGGGCGCATGTTTCGACCTGTACAAGGAGTGGCTGGAGGCCGACAGTGACGACAATCCCCTGCAACAGGCGTTCGCGTACAACCAGAAGAGCATCCGTGAGCTGACGCGCGAGGCGATTACGCCGTCCGTAAGCTGGGAAACAGTGCCCTGGGACAAGCTGGCGGAAGTGTTTGCGCAGACCACGGGGCAGTACCTGGCGGGACAGGCCGGCGTGATGACGCAGTTGATCGGGCAGGTTGTGGGGCCGGTCGAGGCGTTGGCGGGGCAAGCGGCGTCGAGCGGCAAGGTGTATCGCGCGTTGGCAATGCTGGGCGCGGTCAAGAAACAGCCGTTCGTGCTGGTGACGGTATCCGGGCGGGGCGCGAATTTCTGGGCGATGATGGTGGCGGAGATGGTGGAACTGACGGGCGAACCGGTGTCCGGCCCCGCGCTCCGCCAGGCCATCCTGAGGCAGCTGCGGCGGCTGGCGGCACGTGGGGTACCGATGGAAGACATCCTTGAGAACAAGTGGTTGCTGATGATCGACCCCGAGCAGGTGCGGGACATGCCGGAACACCTGAAGGGGCCCGGGCAAATGCAGGCGCGGGCGGCGTGGCTGGCGGCGCGGGTGAAGACGCCGCAGCAGGTGCAGCAACTGCATCTGTCGAGGTGGCAGCGGCGAATGCAGGCGGGCGCCGGGCGGGCGGTAGGCGGCGTGAGCCTGGCGGGGCTGGGGATGTTGGGGTTGATGACGCAGCACCTGGCGCTGTCGAGCCTGCAAGGTCAACTGATGACGGCGATGGAGCACCAGCGGGCGGACGTGCGACGACGGGTGATGTCGCAGTGGATGCAGATCAGCGGCGCCTATGCGGCGGCGGTCGGCAGGGGTGCGGAGCTGGTGGGCAATACGCGGCTGCGATTGGCACGTTCGATACGGCTCAACTCGATAGGGCAGGTTGTCCGTGGTCTAGGGAAGACCTTGGG
>CAZEEC010000208.1:0-3575 GCA_964511105.1 uncultured Mesorhizobium sp. | reverse complement strand
TCGGTGCTCGGGCCGTTCTGGATCACCATCAATATGGGTGCGCTGATCTTCGGGATTGGCTACATCTATGCGAATGTCTTCGACTCGCTGCATAGCTCCTATATTCCCTTCCTCGCCGCAGGCATCATCACCTGGAACCTGATCAGCGGCGTGCTGCTCGAAGGATCGAGCGCGTTCATCGCGGCAGGCGCGGTGATCAAGAACGTGACGATCTCGAAATATATCCACGTTCTCCATGTCGTCTGGCGCAACATCTTGTTGCTACTGCATAACGTCCTCATCATCATCCCGGTCTACATCATCTATGCGGCCTTTCCTGGCTGGGGCGTGATCGCTGTCGTTCCCGGCGCGATGGCGCTGATCTTCTGCCTGACTGGGATAGCAATGTTCCTGGCCGTCCTCAGCGCCAGGTACCGCGACGTGCCGCCGGCCGTGGCCGGGCTGGTCCAGTTGGCGTTTTTTGCCACGCCGATCATCTGGGAAGCCGCGACCTTGAGCAACAATCGGTGGATCGTCGATTTCAACCCATTCTTTCACCTCGTCGAATGCATCCGCGCTCCACTTCTGCAAGGCACCCTGCCGCTGACCTCGATCGCCGTGACGCTTTTCCTGGGCGTGATCGCATTTAGCCTGGCGTTTCTACACTATGCGCGCAACCGGCACAGAATTGTTTTTTGGCTATGAGCATGACGGCAGACCCGCATATCCGGCTCGAGAACGTAACGCTTGATCTGCCCATATACGATCACCTGACGCGGTCGTTGAAGGCCGACCTCATTCGAGGCCTTGTCGGGTCCAGAATCGGGGAAGCCGGCGGCCATCGCTTCGTGCGCGCCTTGAACGGCTGCTCGCTCGAAGTGCGCAAAGGCGAGCGGGTCGGGCTAGTCGGCCACAATGGCGCGGGCAAGACGACTCTGCTCAAGACGATCGCCGGCATCTATCAGCCGAGCGAAGGCGCTGTGATCACCTCAGGTCGTATCACCGCGCTGATCGATATCGCCGCCGGCGTCAATATCGAAGCCAGCGGCTATGAGAATATCCTGATCCGCGGCCTTTATCTTGGCCACTCGATCCCGGCGATCCAGGAAAAAATGGATCATATCATCGCGTTTTCAGAGCTCGGAGACTATATAAGGCTGCCCATGCGCGCCTATTCCTCGGGCATGGTTTCGCGGCTTTTGTTCTCAGTTTCGACGGCTTTCGAACCTGATATTCTTCTCCTGGATGAGGGGATCATCGCCGGCGATCCGGCGTTCAACGAAAAGGCCAGCCATTACCTCACGGACTACACCGCGCGTGCCGGCATCGTCATGCTGGCGTCTCATTCCAAGGAACTGATGCATATGTTTTGCAACAAGGGCATCAGGATGAACCGCGGAACGATCGAAGAGGAAGGCGAGATCGAAGAGCTTTTCTAGATTATGGAAAGCCGGGTCTGGACTGTTGATGGACGAGATCGAACGATGAGAAAAACCGCTCGGCGGCTCCTGTCCTACCGGCGTCGGCGCTGCGCGGACTTTGCCCAATATCGTGATCTGATCAGCCTGTGGGCTTGGCACGGCCACCTTCTGCCGAGGGGAGGGAACCATGATCGTCGGATTTGACGGAACGGTTCTAAGAGGCCCCAGAACCGGCATCGGCTACTACACGCAGTTGCTGATGACGCATTTGAAGGGCGAGCACGACTGTGACATCCGCGCCTATAACGGTTTCGTGCTAAGACCCTATGCGGCGACGCCCGGCGGTTCCGGACCGACCGGCGTGACGGCTTCGGGAGCGCGCCGCGCGGATGCCATCAACCGGCTGAAGTCGCTGCCGGGGGCGCGGCCAGCCTGGAACAATCTGAAGAAGACAGGATTCGTCTTCGCCTCACGCCAACTCCACCTATTCCATGCGACCAATTATCTGGCGCCAGCGGATACCCGCGTGCCCACGCTGCACCTCATCCATGATGTGAGCCATATACGCCATCCCGAATGGCATCCACGGGCGCGGGTCCACTGGCTCGCCAAGCGGTCCATCGAATTCGCACGCGCACCGGTCCTCCACACGGTCTCGCATTTCAGTGCCCGCGAGATCGCCGAGACGCTCGGCATCCCGCCGGAGCGCATCCACGTGACCTATCCCGGGATCAATCCGGCATACCGGAAGCCCGCCGTGGAGGCGCCGGCAATCCTCCGCGGGCTCGATCTGCGTCCTGGCCAGTTCTTCTTGTGCGTCGGCACGCTCGAGCCAAGAAAGAATATCAGCCTTGCTGTCGAGGCCTATGTCCGGCTGCCGCGGACGCTCCAGAACGCGGTGCCTCTATTGATCGTCGGTCCGTCTGGTTGGGGCGATCTGAAGCTTCCACCGGCCAGCAACGACCTTGCGCGGCGGGGCCGGCTGCGTTTCATGGGCTATGTCGATGAGCGGACAATGGCCGCTCTCTACCAAGAATGCGCCGCGCTCCTGTTCCCGTCCTCCTATGAAGGGTTCGGGATGCCGGTGAGCGAAGCAATGGCCATGGGCAGCCGGCCGGTCGTCGCCAAGGACGGCGCCCCTGAAGAGGTTGCCGGCGATCTCGGTCTCGCGCTGTCTCTCGGCAATGCTGGGCCGTGGGCAGAAACCATGGAACGCGCGCTCGACGAGAAATGGCATGGCGATGCGAGCCTGCGCCAGGCGCTTCAAGAGCGCACCCAGATCTTCGACTGGCATGCCAATGCCAAAGCCACCCATGACCTTTACCGGATGCTGACCGACAATGCCTGACCATGCCTGGGAGCGATTTGCGCAAAGCGACCCTTATTGGGCGGTTCTAACGGATCCGCAATTCAAGACGGGCGGCGCGGGGCCACTTCCGCCCGAGCAGAAGGGTGCCTTTTTCAGAAGCGGCGAGGACCATATCATCGGCGTGACCTCGGTCCTCAAAACCCAGTTCGGCCGCAGCTTCTCATCAAGCGATTGCTGCGTTGATTTCGGCTCGGGCGTTGGACGGTTGCTGCTTCCGATGGCAAAACGGTGCGGACGGGCGATCGGGCTGGACATCTCGCCGACGATGCGCCGGCTGTGCCTGGAAAACGCCATCGAGGCGCATCTTGGAAATGTCGAATGCTATTCCGGGATCGACCATCCATCGCTCGAGACCGCCGCTTTCGACTGGGTCAACAGCTATATCGTCTTCCAGCACCTGGAGACATCTTTGGGGTATCGCATTTTTCGCGAGCTTCTCAGGCGCGTGAAGCCGAACGGCGCGATCTCTGTCCACTTTACGGTCTACAAGGATCAACGAGCGAGCGGTTATCTGACCGACAGCTATCGCTATTTTACCGCCAATGAATCTGGAATCCAACAGGTTGCAACGCGGGAGCCCTTTTATCCGGCCGACGTCATGATGATGAACGATTACGACATCGGCAAGATCTACATGCTTCTGGGCGAGCATGGCTTCCATCGGGTCTATACCGTCCATGAGGATCAGGAAGGCATGCACGGACTGGTCTTCTTCGCTGTTCGGAAAGGGTGATCCCGAGGATGCCGGGCGTCAAGCCGGGAGGCGGATCACGGCGCGCAGGCCGCCTAGGGGGCTGTCGCCAAGA
>CAZEEC010000207.1:0-3594 GCA_964511105.1 uncultured Mesorhizobium sp. | reverse complement strand
GATAGATAAGCGAATAAGCGCGACGTATGTGGCGAAATCGCTGGCGCAAAAGACATTGCTCTACGATATGTACACCCGCTTCTTCCGCTGGGCTTCGGACCGGCTGCACGATGATGGCGTGCTGGCCTTCGTGTCCAACCGCTCCTTCATTGAAAGCCGCACATTCGATGGCTTCCGCCGCGCGGTGGAGGACGATTTCAACGAAATTCATGTTGTCGATCTGGGCGGCGACGTGCGGGCGAATCCGAAGCTTTCAGGCACCAGGCACAATGTGTTCGGCATCCAGACCGGGGTGGCGATTTCCTTCATGGTCAAGCGCCATAAGCAGCAGGGCTGCAAGATTTTTTATGCGCGCCGCCCGGAATTCGATACGGCAACCGACAAGCTCAGCTTTCTTGCGCATACGCCAGCTTCGCAGATCGCGTTCGAGCGCGTCGAGCCTGACAAGCGGGCAAATTGGCTGGATATTACCGACAATGATTGGGACGAATTGATCCCCGTCGCCGACAAGAAGACCAAAGCGGCAAAGGGAAAAGGGCAGGAACGGGCGATCTTTCGTACATTTTCAACGGGTATAATGAGCGGCCGTGACGATTGGGTGTACGACTTTTCTGAGCTGACACTTTCTTCGAAAATGCAATTCTTTACAGAGCGCATCGCCGCAAATCCTGAGGAGCCAAGTGAGATAAAGCTTTCTAGGAATTTGCGTAGGAAACTTTCGCAAATAGATTTTAAACGAGATTCAACATTCGATGAAGTTGCTTTCAGACCGTTCGTGCGGAAGAGAATTTTCCTTTCTCATTCGTTCGTGGATGAATTGGGTTCTTCAGTTCGATCATTCTCGGACGAAAACATAGCTATCGGATTTCTTTGCGTAGCGGCCACGAACCCGCTCTCAGCATATGCATCCCCGATACCGCAAGATTACGGTCTTTTGAAGAACGGCAATGGAGGAACGCAATCTTTGTATCGCTACCGGTACACCGCCGATGGCGAACGCGTCGACAACATCACAGACTGGGCGTTGAAAAAGTTTCGCGACCACTATGGCAAGGTCGGCGGCAAGGCGATCACCAGGGACGACATCTTTCACTACGTCTATGGCGTGCTGCATGATCCTGTCTATCGCGAGACATATGCGATCAATCTGAAGCGCGAATTCCCGCGCATCCCGTTTTATCCCGATTTCGCGCAATGGGCCGATTGGGGCGAAAAGCTGATGGCGCTGCATATCGGCTATGAAGACCAGGAACCCTGGAAGCTGGAGCGGCTCGACACGCCGGACGAAAAAGCGCGCGCGGCAGGCGTTGCGCCACGCGCGTTGCTGAAGCCAGACCGCGACAATGGCATCATCCGCCTCGACAGCGAAACGCAGCTTTCCGGCATTCCGGCCGCGGCTTGGGAGTACCGGCTCGGCAACCGCTCCGGGCTTGACTGGATTTTGGACCAGTACAAGGAAAAGACGCCGCGCGACCCGACCATCCGCGAGAAGTTCAACAGCTATCGCTTTGCCGATTACAAGGAAAAGGTGATCGATCTGATCGCACGGGTGACGCGGGTAAGCGTGGAGACCGTGGCGATCATGGAGGCGATGAAGGACGCAAAGCGCTAACGCCGTCAATCCAGATCATTTTCCGGCGCCGGTTAATCCAATGTTCGGGATGCCTCGCTATGCTCGCGGCTAGATCGTCGGTGGAGCCGTCATGATACGCAATCTTATGGTGCTGGGGGCGGTCGTGACGGGCGTCGCCCTGGCGGTTCCCGCCATCGACCAGGCGCGGCCGGGACTTTTTCCCGATCTCGCCCAGCGGATCCTCGGCAGCGACAGGATCGAAGAGATCCCTGCGCTGGCGATGTTCGAGGCGGACCCGGAAAAGGTGACGACGGGCCGGCGCGTGCGGATACGCGCCGACGGCAACGGCCATTTCCACGGCGATTTCCGCATCAACGGCCGCACGGAGAAGGCGATGATCGATACCGGAGCGAGCGTCGTCGCGCTTAATGTCTCGGCCGCGCGCCGCGCGGGCGTCACGGTCGCGTCGGCGGATTTCAGGCAGCCGGTGAACACGGCGAACGGCACCATCCAGGCCGCGCCCGTCACCTTGGCGCGGATGGAGATCGGCGGCATTTCGGTGCGCGACGTTCAGGCGGTCGTGCTTGAGGATCGCGCTTTGTCTGGAACGCTGATCGGCATGAGCTTCCTCAGGAATTTGAGGCGCTATCAGGTTGAGGATGGGGAACTCCTGCTCGAGCAATAGCGTGAAGGACTGGCGCAAGGATCGGCGCCATGTCTGGATCTTGCCAACCCGCTTCAAAATTCGCTCAATCGGTATCGCGCCGTTAACCAGCGAAGAACGCCGATACCTTTCTGCAATCAGTTGTTTACCGACAAGCCTCAGGGTTCTTGCAACTGAACCTCGGGAGCCATGTCATGCTCGGCACATTCGCAAAATCACGATCGGGCAATTTCGCCATCTTGTCGGGAGCCCTGCTGCTGCCGCTTGCCTTGGCGGCAGGGCTAGCGGTCGATTATTCAAGATATACATCCGCTCAGAAACATCTCCAGGAAATCGCCGATTCCACCTCTCTGGCGTTGGCTGCCTCCAGAGAATCCAGCAACTCCAAGCTCGAGCAGATGGCCTACAACTTCCTGAAGGGCAACCAGAGCAGCGGTCGGGTCGAGCTTCTGAAACTGGAAGAGATTAAAGCCACGAGCGAGAATGTGGACGTCACGGTTGGTGGGTCGATCCCGGCAACGTTCATGGCCCTTGCGGGCTATGACCGCCTTCCGGTCAAGGCATCCGCGCTTGCCGAACGGGCCACACGAGGCATGGTCGAGGTTTCGCTGGTACTCGACAACACCTGGTCGATGTCTGAGGACGGCGGCAACGGAAAGACGCGCATGGCCGCGCTGAAAGATGCCGCGACGCGGTTGATCGACGAGCTTCTCGTCACGACCGACAATGCAGTGCGCATCGCCGTCGTTCCATATGCCGACAACGTCAACGTGGGTACTGATAACCGTAGAGCCCCTTGGTTGAGCGTGCCCGACGATCATTCAAAATCGAGCACCTCCAAGGAGACTTGTGTAACGGAAGAGACGGTGTGCTTGAGCCGGAATCCCAAGCGGACCTGTGAGCGGTATAGAGACGGCGTACGCGAGACATATAGTTGCGGAAATGAATGCAATAGGACCGAGACGCGGCAGTTGGCGGAGCCCAAATGTTCGGGCGGCAAGACAACAACGACCAATTATCAGTGGTTCGGCTGCGTCGGCTCCCGTATCGGCAGCAACTACCGCCTCGGTGACCATGACAAGTCGGTCAAATATCCTGGCTTCACGGAAACCGGCCAGAATTGCCATAGCCCGATCGTGCGCCTGACCAATGACAAGAGGCGGCTCAAGGACGCGATCGCGGGAATGCAGCCCAATCGCGGAAGCTACAAGCCCTACACCTATATTCCGGCCGGATTGATCTGGGGCCTGAACACGATCTCGCCGAGCGAGCCGTTCCCAGACGGCCTCGACTATGACGAGAACAACATGCGTCCGCGCAAGGTGATCGTCCTGATGACCGACGGCGAGAACACGCT
>CAZEEC010000206.1:0-3635 GCA_964511105.1 uncultured Mesorhizobium sp. | reverse complement strand
CGCCCATATGGTAGGAGATGCCTGAGTCGAGCCACTCCACCTTTTCGACCATCTGTAAGCCTGGATCTGAATTGCCGAAGCCGATCCAGATGAAGAGCGACAGAACGAACGTAAAGGCGGTCGTCAGCAGCGCGACGTTGAGGATGTTGCGCCTTGCCGAAGCGCCCTCGTCCCGAATCAGAAGGATCAGGAACACGCCGACGAGCGGCAGGAAGGTGACCGTTGAAAGAATGGGCCAATCGGTCATCAGTAGGAACCCCCAAGCATCATCCACGTCACGAACGCGGCGATACCGATCAGCATGGCGAAGGCATAGTGATAGAGGTAACCCGTCTGCATCTTCACAACCCGATTGGTAACATCGATGACCCGCGCGGAGATGCCATCAGGGCCGAGCCCATCGATCAGCTTGCCGTCGCCGACCTTCCACAGGAAGCGACCGAGGCGCATGGCGGGCCGCACGAACAGGAAATCGTAGAGTTCGTCGAAATACCACTTGTTCAGGAGGAACCGGTAGAGGCCGCGGTGGCGCCCCGCCAGTTCTGCCGGCCGATGCGGCGAGCGGATGTAGAACTCGTAGGCGAAGACGAAGCCGACAAGCATCGCGGCGAACGGAGAGGCCTTCACCCAGAACGGAACCTCATGGAACTCATGGAGAATGTGGTTGTCCTGCGCCATGAAGATCGCGCCCTTCCAGAACGCATCGTAGTTCCCGCCGACAAACGAGCCGTAGAAGAGAACCCCCGCGAACAGCGCACCGACCGCCAAAACGTAGAGCGGAACGAGCATCACCGGCGGCGATTCATGAACATGATGCATGACGTCGGCCGTGGCGCGCGGCTGGCCGTGAAAGGTCATGAAGATCAGACGCCACGAATAGAAGCTCGTGAAGACGGCCGCGATGACGAGGATCACGAAGGCAAAACCAGCAAGGCTGTTGTGAGCGGCGAAGGCGCCTTCGATGATCGCATCCTTGGAGAAGAAGCCGGCCGTGCCGATCATCGTCGCCGGAATGCCGACGCCGGTCAGCGCGATCGTTCCGATGATCATCATCCAATATGTGCGTGGAATGAGGCGGCGGAGCCCGCCCATGCGGCGCATGTCCTGCTCGTCCGACACGGCGTGAATGACCGAGCCGGAGCCCAGGAACAACAGCGCCTTGAAGAACGCGTGCGTGAACAGATGGAAGATCGCGGCGGCATAAAAGCCGGTACCGATCGCCACGAACATGTAGCCGAGTTGCGAGCAGGTCGAGTAGGCGATGACGCGCTTGATGTCGTTCTGGACGAGGCCCACCGTCGCGGCAAAAAAGGCCGTGATGGCGCCGATGAAGGTGACGAACAGCAGTGCCGTGTGGCTCAGTTCGAAAACGGGCGACATGCGGGCCAGCATGAAGACGCCGGCCGTCACCATCGTGGCGGCATGGATCAGCGCGGAAACCGGTGTCGGACCTTCCATGGCGTCGGGCAGCCAGGTGTGCAGAGGAACCTGCGCCGACTTGCCCATCGCGCCCATGAAGAGCAACAGACAGACCACGGTGACCGCTGCCGTCTGATCGAGACCATAGCCAAGGAACTCGAAGATGGGTTCGCCCGCTTCAACGGCACCGGCCGGCGCCATGGACGCGGCGGTTGCGAAGATCGTGTCGAAATTGACCGAGCCGAACAGAACGAACAGGCCGAATATACCGAGCAGGAAGCCGAAATCGCCGACCCGGTTAACGATGAACGCCTTCATCGCAGCGGCGTTGGCCGATGGCTTCTTGTACCAGAATCCGATCAACAGGTACGATGCCAGGCCCACGCCTTCCCAGCCGAAGAACATCTGGACGAGATTGTCGGACGTCACCAGCATCAGCATGGCGAAAGTGAAGAGCGACAGATAGGCAAAGAAGCGCGGCCGATGCGGATCGTGATGCATGTAGCCGATCGAATAGATGTGAACGAGCGCCGAGACGGTGTTGACCACGACCAGCATCACGACGGTCAGGGTGTCGATCCGCAAGGCCCAGGCGGCATCCAGAGACCCCGCCTGGATGAAGCGCAGAACCGGAACCGTGAAGCCTTCCGTCGAGCCGAGCGCGACCATGAAGAAGGCGACCCAGGACAGGATCGCCGAGATCACCAGCAATCCGGACGTCACGAATTCCGACGCCTTGGCCCCGATCGCACGGCCTCCCAGGCCCGCGATCAGAAATCCCAGAAGCGGAAGAAAGACGATGGCGTGATACATGAGCCCCTCAGCCCTTCATCAGATTAACGTCTTCGACCGCAATCGAGCCGCGGTTCCTGAAGAAGACGACGAGAATTGCCAGACCGATCGCGGCTTCGGCGGCCGCCACCGTCAGGATGAACAACGCGAACACCTGTCCCACAAGGTCCCCGAGGTCAGCGGAAAACGCCACGAAGTTGATGTTGACTGCGAGCAGGATCAGTTCGATCGACATCAGGATGACAATCACGTTCTTGCGGTTGAGAAAGATCCCAAAAATGCCGAGCGTAAATAGGAGCGCCGAGACGGTTACATAATGTGAAATGCCGATTTCCATCAAAGACCCCTGCCCGTTTCGACTTTCTTGACCTCGATGGCCGTCGCCGGCGTGCGGCGCACCTGAGCGCCGATGTCCTGGCGCTTAACGCTGGTCTTGTGGCGCAACGTCAGCACGATCGCACCGATCATCGCGACAAGCAGGATCAGGCCGGCGATCTGAAAGTGGTAGATGTAATCCGTGTAGAGAATGTCGCCCAGCGCGGCCGTATTGTGCCGTTCCGCGGTATCCGGCGTCGGTTGGGCAAGCGTTCTGTCGATTTCCGGCATCAACGCATAGCCGCCCGCGACGATGATGAGCTCCGCCGCGAGGATGAGGCCGACGAGACCGCCGATCGGCGCATAGTGAAGCGCCCCCCGCTTGAGGCTGGCGAAGTCCACGTCGAGCATCATCACGACGAACAGGAACAGCACCGCCACGGCGCCGACATAAACAATGAGGAGAATCATTGCCAGGAACTCAGCCCCGGTCAGCAGGAACAGGCCGGCAGCGTTGAAGAAGGTCAGGATCAGGTAGAGGACCGAATGCACGGGATTGCGCGCCGAAATCACCATAAAAGCCGCAGCCACCGCGACAAAGGCGAACACGTAGAAAAAGATCGCCTCTAGACCTGTCAGCATGGGTTCCCCCGATTAGGATGGACGGCCGAGAGCTCGATCTGGCCGTGGTTTGGTCTGTTGCCCAAAACCGCGTGTCTCTTAGACGGAAGGCGTCGCGTCGTCCACTCCAGAGCAGCGCGGCGCGCATCTGGTTTTTGATTCATGTCGCCAGCCATCGGAATTCACGCTCGAAGGCGCAGGGCGAGCGAATCGTTCGGCACGAGCAAGGTTCAGCGGTAGGGCGAGTCGATCACGATGTTGCGCGCAAGCTCGCGCTCCCACCGGTCGCCATTCGCCAACAGCTTCTCCTTGTCGTAGTAGAGTTCCTCGCGCGTCTCGGTCGCGAATTCGAAGTTCGGCCCCTCGACGATCGCATCCACCGGGCAGGCTTCCTGGCAGAATCCGCAATAGATGCACTTCACCATATCGATGTCGTAGCGCACTGTTCGGCGCGTTCCGTCATTGCGGCGCGGGCCGGCCTCGATGGT
>CAZEEC010000205.1:1423-3661 GCA_964511105.1 uncultured Mesorhizobium sp. | reverse complement strand
GTCGGCTCAATATCCGCGCCCGTTACCGGGACGCGGATATTGCTCCAAGACGCACACCGCATGGCAGCGGAAAATACTGGCTCCGGTACGCAAAACCTGATCCGGAGCGGTGGGCAACCTCGTCGGCCGCCTTGTGATCTGTTTTAGCGGCACATCGTTACCAGCGGGTTATCAGTCACTTAAGCAAAGGTGAATCCGGCCGATTTCGTTCAGCCGGTCTTGCCGCGCAAGAAGTTGATGATCCCGGAAAAGTCGGTGCCGCCTTCGCCCATCGCGTTGAACAGCGCGTATAGCTGGGTGGCCTCGGCGCCGAGCGGCGTGACCGCGTTGGCACTTTGCGCCGCTTCCTGAGCCAGGCGCAGATCCTTCAGCATCAGGGCGGCCGCGAAGCCGGGCTTGTAATCGCGATTGGCGGGCGAAGTCGAAACGGGTCCCGGCACCGGGCAGTAGGTGGTCAAGGCCCAGCATTGGCCCGACGAGGTCGAGGCGACATCGAACAGCGCCTGATGCGAGAGGCCCAGTTTCTCCGCAAGCACGAAGGCTTCCCCGACGCCGATCATCGAGATGCCAAGGATCATGTTGTTGCAGATCTTGGCCGCCTGGCCGGCGCCGGCATCGCCGCACCGCACGATCTTGCCGGCCATCGGCTCCAGGATCGGATGGGCCTTGTCGAGGGCGGCCTCGCTGCCGCCGGCCATAAAGGTCAGCGTGCCGGCTTCCGCTCCGCCGACGCCGCCGGAAACCGGCGCATCGACGGACAACATGCCGGCATCTGCCGCGATCCGATGAGCCTTGCGGGCCGAATCGACGTCGATCGTCGACGAATCGATGAAGAGCGTGCCTTTGCCGGCATGCGCGACGATATCCTCATAGACGCCGACGACATGGCTGCCGGCCGGAAGCATGGTGATGACGGCCTCCGCGCCGGCGACCGCGCCGGCCGCGCTCGATGCAATCGCCACTCCATTGGTTTTCGCAATATCCAGATTGGTCGGGACAAGATCGAAGCCGGTGACTTGGTGCCCGGCCTTGACGAGATTGGCGGCCATGGGATTGCCCATATTGCCAAGCCCGATGAATGCGATTTTGGTCATGTGTTCCTCCAGAAGGTCGGCATTCGGTTATTGGCAATCGGCATCTCGGTCGCGACCTTCCGAGCGCCGATCTGCCGGTCGCCTACTGCCTGCCAATCAAATGCCGCGCCACGATCATGCGCATGATCTCGTTGGTGCCTTCGAGAATCTGATGGACGCGCAGATCGCGCACCAGTTTCTCGACGCCGTAATCGTGAAGATAGCCATATCCGCCATGGATCTGCAGCGCCTCGTTGGCGACGTCGAAGCAGGTGTCGGTCACGAATCGCTTGGCCATGGCCGACCATTTGCCGGCATCGCCGACCTTGCGGTCGAGCTTGGAAGCGGCGGCGTAGAGAAGCATGCGGGAGGCGTTGAGATCGGTTTCCATGTCCGCGAGCTTGAACTGCAACGCCTGAAACCGATCGATCGACTTGCCGAAGGCTTGGCGCTCGTCGGCATAGGCCAGCGCCTTGTCGAGCGCCGATTGTGCGCCGCCGAGCGAACAGGCGGCGATGTTGAGCCGTCCGCCGTCGAGGCCCGCCATCGCGATCTTGAAGCCCATGCCCTCGTCGGAAAGGAGATTCTCCGCCGGCACCTTGCAATTGTCGAAGATGACCTGACGGGTCGGCTGCATGTGCCAGCCCATCTTGTTTTCGCTCGTCCCGAACGAAAGCCCCGGCGCGTCCTTGGGAACGACCAGCGTCGAAATCCCTTTCGGGCCGTCTTCGCCGGTGCGGACCATGGCGACATAAAGGTCGGATTCGCCGGCGCCGGAGATGAATTGCTTGGTGCCGTTAACGATATAGTCGCTGCCATTGCCGGGCGAGCGCGTGGCCTTGGTCTTGAGCGCGGCGGCGTCCGAGCCGGCAGCCGGCTCCGTCAGGCAGTAGCTGGCGATCCATTCAAACGAAGTGAGCTTCGGCAGGAAGCGCTGACGCTGCGCCTCGTCTCCGAAGCGGTCGATCATCCAGGCAGCCATGTTGTGGATGGAAATGAAGGAGGAAAAGCCCGGGCAGGCCGCGGCGAGCGCCTCGAAGATCAGCACGGCGTCGAGGCGGCCGAGGCCCGACCCGCCAACGTCCTCGCCGATATAAATACCGCCGAAGCCGAGCGGCCCGGTCTCGCGGATGACGTCGACGGGAAAGTGCCGGTCCCTGTCCCA
>CAZEEC010000205.1:0-1323 GCA_964511105.1 uncultured Mesorhizobium sp. | reverse complement strand
AAACTGGCAAACGCCCATCATCAGGCCGATCTTCCACCAGACAGCGCCGGCGATCGCGAAGGTGAGGAAGCCGCCCATATTGGAGGCGAAGTTCAAAAGCTTGGTGTGCGCGGTCGCCTTGAGCACGCCATACCCGGCAAGCGTCACAAAGGCGAGCATGAAGAAGGACCCGGTGCCAGGGCCGAAAATGCCGTCATAAAACCCGATCAACGGCACCACGACCAGGCCGAAGAGAAATGGCGTGATCCGCTCGGCGCGATCGACGTCGTCCATATTGGGCTTGAAGGCGAAGTAGAGCGCGATTGCGACGAGCAAGGGCGGCAGGATCGCGGCCAGGATGGCGCCGGGCAAAATGGTCGCAAGACCCGCGCCAATGACGGAGCCCGCGAAGGCGAGGGCCGCCGAGGGAAGTTGCCGTTTCAGGTCGACATGGCCCTTGGAGGCATAGGCGATGGTCGCTGAGCCGGAGCCGAAAAGCGACTGCGCCTTGTTGGTGCCCAAGGAATCGACCGGAGAAAAACCGGCAAGCAGAAGGGCCGGAACGGTGATCAGCCCGCCGCCGCCGGCGATCGAATCGATGAAACCGGCAATGAAAGCCGCGGCCGCCAGGAACAATATCAGTTCGAGCGACAGGTCAGTCATGAGGGACTTTCGCAGACAACGGGGTTCGTCTGCTTCGATCACAAGGCCATTATTTGCGCAAGGACGAAAGCGCAGTAGGCTTGCCTCGAGCGTTTGCCACGCGTCGACGGCTTTCCGGGAGTCCTTGTGTGCTTGAGTCGGGCCAAGTTCCGAAAATGCCGGCTGAAATCCTGCTCGCGCTGCTGATCGTCTTGCGTGAAAGCGACCGGACGGAAGAGTTCGGCCGTCTTATCGGGCGGGTGTGCACATGGGCCGGGCTGGAGCCTGACGGGCGGGCGATGATCGGCGCCGAACTCGAGCACTACCGGACCCGCGTCGGTTCATCCGCGAGTATTATGGCGTTGCGCGCTTTGCATGCGGACCATCGCACGGCGATCGCCCGTCAACTTCTTGAATTCGCCGCCGGCGACCCGCTCCTGTCGCCGCATCGACGCCGCCTGAGCATCCGCGTCTACGATATACTGGCACTCGACGCGCCGTTAGAGGCAGAAGCTGACGCACGCCGGCGCTGAAGCGCCCGCTCAAGGTCGGGCGAGGCCGAAACCAGCATCTTGCCTGCATCGGATCGCGGATTGTCGAGCACCGCTGCCGTATCGCCCCGTTCGACGATTTCGCCGTCATGCATCACCATCACCTGGTCGCAGATCGCGCGGGCGACCATCAGGTCGTGCGTGATGAACA
>CAZEEC010000204.1:0-3664 GCA_964511105.1 uncultured Mesorhizobium sp. | reverse complement strand
TGATGGCCGACCAGATCTTCGCCAGCGCCGGCAACCCGATTCCTGAAAATGCCCAAGCAGGCACGTTCGTGAGCAAAGGCGGCATCCGTCTTCGCTATGCCCGCTTCGCCGCGACCGGCCGTCCGCTCAAGGGCACGATCGTGATATTCCCCGGCCGCAACGAAGCGATCGAAAAATATTTCGAAACGATCGAGGAACTGCAGGCGCGCGGCTTTGGCGTGGCGATCTTCGACTGGCGCGGCCAGGGCGGATCGCAGCGCCTCACGCGCAATCCGCGCCGCGGCCATGTCCGGTCCTTCGACGATCACCTCGCCGATATCGACCGCTTCATGGCGCATATCGTGCTGCCGGATTGCCGCGCGCCCTTTCATCTTCTCGGACACTCGACGGGCGCGCTGACTGCCCTTCTGGCCGCTCCCAGGCTGACCAACCGCATCCGCCGTATGGTCCTTCTGGCGCCGCTGCTGACGCTCGACCGCATCCCGGTTTCTATGCGCACATTGCAGCGGATGACGGGGATCGCAAAGGCAATGGGGTTTGGCCGCATTTTTCTGGCGCGCGGCCAGCGACATCCCAAGCGGATACAATTCGACGACAATATCGTGACGAGCGACCCAGATCGCTTCGCTCGCAACCAGACCATCTACCAGGAACATCCCGAACTCGGGCTCGGGGCAACGACCGTGGGCTGGGTCAATGCCGCCGCCAAAGCCTCCGCGCACGTTCATGAGCGCGACTTTCTGCGCAGCCATCGGATACCGACCTTGTTGATCGCGGCCGGCGCGGACACGCTGGTCTCGACGCCGGCCATCGAGGCCTATGCGCGGCTGTTGCGCGGCACGTCTCTCTTGACCATCGACGGTGCCAAACATGAGATTCTACAGGAAGCCGACCGATATCGCGACCAGTTCTGGGCCGCGTTCGACAGCTTCATACCGGGTGAGGAAGCGGGCGAAACCTAGAGAACCGCTTTACGAGGTTCGAGCCACGCTCTTCAATTCCTTGGCGAACGGCCAGGTCGTGTGCGCCATCGTATCGATGCCGGACGCGGTGAGCGCGGCGCCGAAGAGGTAGCCCTGCAGAAGATCGGGCTTGATGTGCTCGGCGAGCGTCTTCAACTGCTCGAAGGTCTCGACGCCCTCGATCGTCACTGTCAGCCCCAGGGGACGCGACATGTTGACGATGCCGCGCAACAGCTCAAGCGTGCGGTCGTTTTGCGTCACGTCGATCAGGAAGGAGCGATCGATCTTGATCTTATCGAGCGGCAATGTGTGCAGATAGCTGAGCGAGGAATACCCGGTGCCGAAATCATCGAGCGCGATCCGCACCCCGATCTTCTTCAACTCCGCGAGATAATGGCGCGTCAGGGCGTTGTCATCGAGAAGCGCCGTCTCCGTGACCTCGATCTCGAGCCGGCAGGGGCACAGGCCGCTCTTCTCAAGCACATGCCGCACATGGTCGATAATCTCGCCGGAGCGGAAATCCTTGGCCGACAGATTGACCGATACGCCGATGTGATCCGGCCAGAGCATGCATTGCGAGGTGGCGGCTTCGAGGACAAAGCGGCTGATGTCCGAGACGACGCCCATTTCTTCAGCCAGCGGAATGAACACGGCCGGCGAAACCGGCCCGAGTTCCGGATGATCCCAGCGGCAAAGAGCCTCGCAGGTAACAATCTGCATGGTATCCATAGCGACGATCGGCTGGTAGACGATCCGCAAGCCGCCCTCCGCGATCGTCGCGCGAAGATCACCCTTCAAGAGCTGCTTGCGGCGGAACGCCCGATCCAGATCGTCTTCGAATAGCTGCCAGGAGGCCTTGCCTTTTTCCTTGGCCTTATAGAGCGCGAGGTCAGCCTTGACCGCCATGTTGTCGACGTCGGCGCCATGCACCGGCGCCAGGACAGCCCCGGCCGACACCTGGATGCGCAATAGATTGCCGGCGACGTCCACATCTCCGGTCAGGATGTTGAAGATCGAGTCCATGCGCGTGGCGAAGGCTTCGTCGCTCACCACATTGTTGAAGTAGAGCGCGAATTCATCACCCCCGAGCCGCGCGACATAGACATCGTTGCTCTCGAACTCCTTGAGCTTTTCGCCGACGGCATAGATCAGCCCGTCGCCCACCGGATGGCCGAGCGTGTCGTTGACGGTCTTGAAATCGTCGAGGTCGAAAACGACGAGCCCGATGGTGCGGCGGCGATCACCGACCGCAACGGTATCGGTGACCATTTCATTGAAATATTCGCGGTTCGGCAGCCCCGTCAGACCATCATAACGCGCCATGTAACGGATTTTCTCCTCCGCCTCGACGCGCTGCGTCACTTCCTCGAAGGTGACGACGCCCAATTCGTCGCGGCCAGCGCGGGCGGCAAATTCCAGATACCGCCCGTCCGTCAGCTTCAAGAGGAGCCTGCGGTCGCGTCCTTCACGGATCGCCTTCATCAACTCGACATCGGCGAAATTGGCATCGTGCGTGGATAAGCGGCCGCTCGCCGCGATGCGCAGCATCAGCGCCTTCAACGTCCGGTTCTGCAATTGGGCAGGATCGTCAAAACCGAGGGCTGCGGCCGCCTGGCTGTTGGCGACCACCGTCTTGCCCTCCGGGCTCAGCATCACCAGGCCGTACGGCATCGTATTCAGGGCACGGTCGAAGCGTTGCGCCAGATATTTGGAGTTCCGTTCTTCCGAGATCGCCGCAAACAGCATCGTGCGCACGTTCTCGGCCATCCTCGCAATGATGAACATGAACGGAAAGATGTAGAGGCCGAGCACGAAATGGTTGACGTTGCCTTTCAGCATAAGCCCCACGGCTATGGGGAGAACGCCCGTCACCGCCAGGGTCATCACCATAGGTCGGGAGGCGAAGTTGCGGCCAACGATGGTCACGCCGCCTGCCATGGTGACCGCGACCGCCGCCAATTCGCCGAAGCCGTCGGGAATGAGGACGATGGCGGTGAAGCCGAACGCCCCGATGCCAAGGCCCTGGAGCGCGGCGCCGATAACGTAAAACAGTTCCGCGCGCCGGGCCGAAGCAACATCAACGATCAAATTGCGCTTCTGGACGCGACGAACGCTCCAATAGCGATACAGGCTGGTCAGGAACAGCAGAGCGCCGAACGCGGCATAGACGGGTTCAGCCGTCGAATTGAAGACAAGAAGTGCAACCAGGCCCTGGCACAGGCCGCCAAGCAGCAGAATGCCCGGATCGTTGAACAACGAGCGGACAAAGCCGACATAAATATCCTGCGGGACGGAAGGTCTGGAAAGTTTCAACAGAGACTCCAGGCGTCGATCCAGGAACCCTGCCAGAACCCGATTAAGCAATCCTTGATGCGCGGCACCTCATTCCGCGGCTTCGAGCCGAAGCTCGGCGGGCGCGACCTTCAAACGAGCGATCAGGCGCATACGCTCTTCCTGCGCCTTCTTCGCATTGGCCGCCTTGATGTGGCCGAACCCGCGGATGGTCTGCGGCAGAGCGGCAAGCGCCGTCGCCTCCACGATGCGACCCGGTGCCAGAACGGATCGGATTAGGTCAAGATCGGCCTCATAGGTCGCCAGAAGCTCACGCTCATGACGGCGCTCGGCAGTATAGCCGAAGAGGTCGAAGGGCGTTCCCCGAAGTCCCTTGAACCCGGCCAGCAGACCGAAAGCCTTCAGCATCC
>CAZEEC010000203.1:2575-3679 GCA_964511105.1 uncultured Mesorhizobium sp. | reverse complement strand
TACGGGGTCGAATGCGATGATCAACTCTCCATGGCAGGGAGCAGCTTTGACGCCGCCATCGAACTCCATCGATTGCATGCTCGTCATGTCCCCGATCAAGGGGCCAGCGAGGAGTTCGATCATGGTCGACAAGGCAGACCCTTTATGGCCGCCGAATGTGAGCATGGCGCCAGACAACGCCACAGCAGCATCGGTCGTTGAATCTCCATCTGGGTCTATTGCCCACCCAGCCGGTATGGGCTTGCCGGCAAGCTTATGCAAAGCGATATCCCCTCGAGCTATCGCGCTGGTAGCAAAATCGAAGACATAAGGTCTCGCTTCGCCGCGCGGCCACCCGAAGGCAATCGGGTTGGTTCCCAATACCGGCTTGGTTCCACCAGCTGGAGCGACCCAGCTGTGACTTGGCGTCATCGCGATCGCGGCCAATCCACGCTCGGTAATCGCTTCAATTTCGGGCCACAGAGCCGAGAAATGAAAGCAGTTGTTGATGGCAAGGATGCATACTCCGACTGATTTGGCCTTTCGCTCGACAACTGAGACCGCCCGGTCGAACGCCAGGAGCGAATAGCCATAGGCGGCGTCCGCATGAACGACAGCCGCCGATGTTTCCACGATAGTGGGAACCGCGTTGGGCACGAATTTCGGACTTCTTATCGTTTCGACACATCCAGGCAGCCTGTAAAGCCCATGCGAGAAACACTCATCTCGCTCGGCAGCTTTTATCACCTTGGCAACTGGATTTGCCTGTTCAGCCGACAAGCCTGCCTTCAGCAAGACCTCCAGAGCCAAATCGAATACGTCGTCGACTCCAACTTTGACATGGTCGGTGACATTTTGTGGAACTGGGGTGCCGGTCATGATCCATCCTCTTTGTCGTCAATCACGGGGAGCGGATAACAACACCGCGCCGCCATCTGTCGGTCTTGCAGGCATTCCACGAAAGCGGGAGGGTTAGCGCCGATGCAGGCGGCCCGCGCGGCACTATTCCAGAGCCGACCTCTTCAGGTTCAAAATCTCGTCAAAACATTCGGCCGGTTGCTCGAACCAGTTCCTGTCCTTCAGCTTTTGCCTGACCCTCTGATTCAAACCGCCCTTGGTCTCATG
>CAZEEC010000203.1:0-2475 GCA_964511105.1 uncultured Mesorhizobium sp. | reverse complement strand
GGGGTCGAATAGGCTGTGCTTGAGAGGGCAAGGAGCATTGCTCTGACGTAAAGACTGGCGTTTCCGTTGGAAACACCTCGTTCTCCAAGCCAGGAGATCAAGGAGTTCTGCAGCTCGAAATAAGTGGACATGAATCCGCTGATGCTGCCCAGGGCAAGCAGTTCGCCCTCGCTTTCGGGCATCACCAGGTGACCCATACCCTCAAAAAGCTGCACAACCTCCGCTATCCTTGGGTAGCAAATGATGGGCCCCTCACACCGTGCGATTGGAGGAAGGGGAAGCACGCGCCCGACCTTTGATCGGGGAGCAAGCTTCCCCAGATCCACCAGCGACAGCCCAGTGACGAAGCTGATGACGATCTGGTTTTGATGAAAGGAAATGCCGGTCAACGCTTCTTCGACCTGCGTTGGGCGCATCGCAAGAAAGACGATATCCGATTTTGCAGCTATCTGCGCGTTAGAAGCACGCTCGACCCTTGCGAAACGCTTCGCGATCTCCCGGGAGACAGTCTCGGAACGATGAGAAATCAGGATCGAAACATCCTTTCCTGCACGCTCCAGCCCCTCGACGATCGCCTTCGTGATGTTGCCTGTTCCGATAAAACCTATCTGCACATCGATCTCTTGAACTCAAAAATCCCTTTGACCCCGGCTTGGCTGCCAATTCTCGCCTGCATCTGCGACGCCTGCAGGATGCGTGCGGACGGCGCCGCGCGGGATCCGGCATTCGTTATTACTGCGCGCGGCCTTCTCCTATTTCCGGCAGCAGGCTCTCGGGCACGTTTTGATAGGCGACCGGGCGCAGGAACCGGCGTATCGATAACGTGCCGACGCTGGTCGCGCCGAAGTTGGTGCTGGCCGGGTAAGGCCCTCCGTGAACCATGGCGTCGACCACCTCGACACCCGTCGGGAAGCCATTAATCAGCACACGGCCTGCTTTCCGCTCCAGAACCGGTATCAACCCGCGCGCAGCCTCTAGATCGGTGTCATCCATGTGCAGTGTGGTGGTCAGCTGGCCCTCTAGCCCCATTGCTAGCGCGCGCATGTCGTCTAGCGAATCGACACGAACAACGAGCCCGAGCGGTCCGAAGACCTCTTCGCCAAGAGCGTGATCACGCAAGAATTCAGAGCCGGATGTCTCGAATAGATTGGGCGAAGCGCTACGCTCCTGCGACCGTGTCACCAGCACCGGGCGAATGGAATTGCGTGTGGTGAAACGTTGCTGTCCCTCGCGATAGGCGGCCGCAATGCCATCTGTCAGCATGGTCTGGGGTTGGACTTTCTCCAGCGCTGCACGCGCTGCTTCAACAAATCGGTCAGCATCCGATCCGTCGATCACCACAGCAATGCCAGGATTGGTGCAAAACTGGCCTGCGCCCATGGTCAAGGAGGCAGACCAACCCTCGCCCAAGGCCTCGGGCCGATTTGCCAGAGCGTCAGGCAGCATAAACATTGGATTGACGCTGCCGAGCTCGCCGAAAAAAGGAATCGGTTCCGGCCGCGCCGCACAAAGATCAAACAGGGCCCTTCCTCCGGCAAGGCTGCCGGTAAAGCCGACCGCCTTGATCAGCGGATGCTGCACCAACGCCTCACCGACCTTGCGGTCGCCGCCCTGGATCAGACTGAAAGCGCCCTTCGGCATGCCTGTACGATCGACTGCCGCCTTGATGGCTTCCGCCACGATCTCGCCAGTGCCGGGGTGAGCCGAATGACCCTTAACAACGACCGGGCATCCGGCCGCCAGCGCTGCGGCCGTATCGCCGCCGGCGGTCGAGAAGGCGAGTGGGAAGTTGGAAGCACCGAACACGGCGACCGGACCAATGGGACGCTGGATCATGATGATGGCGGGCCGCGGCGCTGGCTGGCGATCCGGCAGGGCGTCATCGCGGCGAATATCCAGATAGGTGCCCTTGCGAATATGATCCGCAAACAGGCGCAATTGCCCGGTGGTGCGCCCGCGTTCACCCTCGAGCCGAGCTGCGGGTAGTCCGGTTTCCTGTGTTCCGATCTGGGTTATCGGCTCGGCCCGGGCCTCGATCTCGTCGGCGATCGCTTCGAGAAAGAGGGCGCGGGCTTCGCGCGGTGTCGCACTATAATCCCAGAACGCCGCCTCGGCTTGCGCGCAGGCGCGGTCCACCAGTTCCGGGGTCCCAGTGAAAAACTCAAAGGAAGACCCGTGCGCGGGTGAAGACGTAAAGCGCGTGGCGCTTTGCGTCCACTCGCCGGCGATCAGGTGGCGGCCATGCGGCTTGTAGGTCATGTGCAATTCCTGCGTCTTGAAACGAAAGCTCCGCCGCGGTATCCGGCGGGGCATCGAGGAGAGCCCATTTGGGCGGTTCCTCAGGCGGCGTATTTTTGGACAGTGCCTGACTGCTTGCTCCAGTCCTCATACCACGCGTCAAACAGCTTTAGCTGTGCCTTCGTGTAACCGCGCTGACTTGCCGACAGCTCGTCCGTGGGGTTGAAGTGCAGCTCG
>CAZEEC010000202.1:0-3681 GCA_964511105.1 uncultured Mesorhizobium sp. | reverse complement strand
CGCTTTTCGTCGACGGGATCGACGGGCCGATCGCGCGTAGGCTCCAGGTCAAGCGGGTACTGCCGACCTGGTCGGGCGAGATGCTCGACAACATCATCGACTATGTCACCTATGTTCTGATCCCGGCCTTCGCGCTCTACCGCAGCGGCTTCATGGGCGAGGGGTTGTCCTTCCTGTCGGCGGCGATCATCGTGGTCTCGAGCGCGATCTACTACGCAGACACCGGCATGAAGACGAAGGAGAACTTCTTCAGGGGATTCCCGGTCGTCTGGAACATGGTCGTCTTCACGCTCTTCGTCATCGAGCCAGGCGAATGGGTTTCGTTCGGCGTCGTGCTGATCGCGGCGCTGCTCACATTCATGCCGATCAGTTTCCTGCATCCGGTGCGCGTCGAGCGGCTGCGGCCGCTCAATCTGGGCATCTTCCTCGCCTGGTGCGCGCTTGCCGCCTATGCGCTGCTGATGGACATGGCCCCGCCGGATATCGTCCGTATCGCGATCGCGATCAGCAGCGTCTACCTGTTCTGCATCGGCGGCGTGATGCAGATGTTCCCAAATCTCGGCCGGAGGACAAACTGACGATGGCAAAGGCAATCCGCATCCGCACCCATGGCGGCCCCGAGGCGATGGTTCTGGAAAATGTCGACGTCGCGCCGCCCGGCAGCGGCGAGGTGCGCATCCGCCACACAGCAGTCGGCGTCAACTTCATCGACATCTATTACCGCACCGGCCAATATCCGGCGCCTGACGGGCTGCCGATGACGCCGGGGCATGAGGCGGCCGGCATTGTCGAGGAGGTGGGCGAAGGCGTCGACTGGCTGCAGGTCGGGGACCGCGTCGCCTATGCGTCGGCCCTGGGCGCCTATGCCAGCGAGCGGACGCTGCCGGCGGAGAAGGTCGTCAAGATCCCCGATGGCATCTCGGACGAACAGGCGGCCGCGATGATGCTGAAGGGCATGACCGCCGAGTATCTACTGCGCCGGACCTTCGCCGTGAAACCCGGTGACACCGTGCTCTATCACGCGGCGGCAGGCGGCGTCGGGCTGATCTTCGGGCAATGGGCCAAGCATCTCGGCGCCACAGTGATCGGCACGGCTGGTTCATCGGAGAAGATCGCGCTCGCCAAGGGGCATGGCTACGATCACGTCATCAACTACCGCACCCATAATTTCGTCGAGGAGGTGATGGCGATCACCGGCGGGGAAAAGTGCGACGTGGTCTATGATTCGATCGGGCGCGACACGTTTCCGGCCTCGCTCGAGAGCCTGAAGCCGCGCGGCCTGTTCGTCTCGTTCGGCCAGTCCTCCGGCCCGATCGAGGCGTTCAACATAGCGCTCCTGGCCCAGAAGGGTTCGCTCTACGCCACGCGTCCGACGCTCTTTACGCACATCGCAAGCCGTACCGATCTCGAACAGACAGCCGGCGCCCTGTTCGAGGTTGTCCGGGCCGGCATTGTCAAGATCGAGATCAACCAGCGTTATGCGCTGGGCGACGCCGCGCAGGCGCATGCGGATCTGGAAGCGCGCAAGACCACGGGCACCACGATTCTCGTTCCGTAGACATGGTCGAGCTTGAAGCACTTTCAAAAACAGGAATGCTTTGCGCGATCGTGCAGTGAAGCCTAATGTCGGGACGGGAACAAGAAGGCAGACCCGAAGGTCGCCAAATGGGGGTTGCGTGGATCAAGGCGATTTGATCACGGGCGGCGATGCCTTGCTCGCCGTCCGCGGGCTCACCAAGACGTTCGGCACTTTGAAGGCCTGCGACAGTGTCGATCTGACGATCGGCAAGGGCGAAATCCACGCGCTCCTCGGTGAAAATGGCGCCGGCAAGTCGACGTTGGTCAAGATGCTGTTCGGTGCGTTGGAGCCGGATTCGGGAACGATTATCTGGAAGGGCGAGCCCGTTGCCATCACCAGCCCCGGAAAGGCGCGCAGTCTCGGCATCGGCATGGTGTTCCAGCATTTTTCGCTGTTCGAGGCGTTGACCGCCGCAGAGAACATTGCCCTTTCGATCGACGACGCCACGCCCATTACCAAGATCGCGGAGCGCGCCCGGAGCCTCTCCACGGCCTATGGCCTGCCGCTCGATCCGTTCAGCCATGTCGGCGATCTGTCCGTGGGCGAGCGGCAACGGATCGAGATCATCCGCTGCCTGTTGCAAGAGCCGGACCTGATCATCCTCGACGAACCGACATCGGTCCTGACGCCGCAGGAGGCCGACCGTCTGTTCGAAACGCTGGAGCGGCTGAAGGGTGAAGGGAAATCGATTCTCTACATTTCGCATCGCTTGGAAGAAGTAAAACGCATCTGCGACCGCGCGACGGTCATGCGGCACGGCAAGGTCGTCGATCATTGCGACCCGCGCCAGGAAACCGCAGCATCGCTCGCCCGCATGATGGTGGGACTGGCCGTCCGAAACGTGGTGCGGGAGGCTCCCGCGCCGTCGGTGCAGCGCATGCCGCTGCTTCAGATCGATCGGCTGAGCCGCAAACCCGCAACGCCGTTTTCGATGCCCTTGCGCGATATTTCAGTGACCGTTCATGGCGGGGAAGTGCTCGGCATCGCCGGGGTGGCCGGCAACGGGCAGGGTGAGTTCTTCGAGGCTGTTTCCGGCGAAGTGCTGCAGGACAGGGCCGAAGCCGTGCGCATTTCAGGCCTTGCGGCCGGCCGGTTCGGCATCACCAAGCGGCGCCTGAACGGTGCTGCCTTCGTGCCCGAGGAGCGGCTGGGGCATGGCGCGGCTCCGGCCATGAAGTTGTCGGAAAATCTCTTCCTGTCGCGCCACCAGACCGATGCCAAGACGTTTGTGGGCGCCGCGGGGACGATGCGCACGTCCCGGATCGCATCCGCGGCCAAACGGATCGTGGAGATGATGGATGTGAGGAAAAGCGGGGAAGATCCTGAAGCTTCAGCGCTTTCCGGAGGCAATCTGCAAAAGTTCATCATCGGGCGCGAGCTCGACCGCGATCCCACCGTCATGGTTGTTAACCAGCCGACATGGGGTGTCGATGCCGGCGCTGCCGCGCATATCCGCCAAGCTCTGATCGACCTCGCGCGCTCGGGCGCCGCCGTTCTGGTCATCAGCCAGGACCTCGACGAGTTGTTCGAGATTTCCGACGCGATCGCCGTGATGCATGATGGCCGGCTGTCGACACCGATCCCGATCGCCGATGCGAGCTACGAGAAGATCGGCCTCCTGATGGGCGGCGCTGACCCTGGCCACACCGCACAATCACCGGCGGAGGTGCACTGATGCGGCTTGAACTCGTCAAGCGGCCGCAACAATCGGTCCTGTTCAGCGCCCTGTCGCCCTTTTTCGCCCTGGCGTTGACCATCGTCACGGGCGCCATCCTGTTCGCCGCGCTCGGCAACGATCCTGTCGAGACGCTCTATTTCTATTTCATCGATCCGCTGACCGAAACCTGGTCGCTGCACGAGCTCGCGATCAAGGCTGGGCCGCTGATCCTGATCGCTATCGGCCTGTCGGTCTGCTTTCTTTCCAACAACTGGAATATCGGGGCCGAGGGCCAGTTCATCATGGGCGCGATCGCCGGATCGGTGCTGCCGGTCGTGTTCCCCGACTTCCAGTTCTGGTTCGTGCTGCCGCTGATGCTGATCATGGGCCTGGCGGGCGGCGCTGCCTATGCGGCGATCCCCGCGCTGCTCAAGGTCCGCTTCAA
>CAZEEC010000201.1:0-3703 GCA_964511105.1 uncultured Mesorhizobium sp. | reverse complement strand
AATTCAGAGGTCGGCCACCTGAATATAGGTGCCGGCCGCATCGTCTATCAGGATCTGCCGCGCATCAACCAGGCCGCAGCCGGCCCGGAACTGGCCGAACGGATTGCAGCCAGCGGACTCATCGAAGCGCTGAAGGCAAGCAGCGGCGTTTGCCATCTGGCCGGCCTCGTCTCGGATGGCGGCGTCCACGCTCATTTGGAACATGCGCTGGCGATCAGTCACATACTCACGGCCGAAGGAATTGCCGTTGCGGTCCATGCATTCACGGACGGACGCGATACGGCACCCGTTTCAGCCGCCGGTTTTCTTGCCGACTTCGAAGCACGGCTACCCCCTGGGGCTATTATCGCCACGGTTTCGGGACGCTATTACGCGATGGATCGCGACTTGCGCTGGGAACGCATCGACAGAGCCTATCAAGCAATCGCCGAGGCGCGCGGCGAACGTGCGGCAAACGTCCAGCAGGCACTTGTCGAGGCCCTCGCGCTTGGACAGACCGACGAGTTCGTCGCGCCAACGGCGATCGGCTCCTATGCCGGCATGCAGGACGGTGACGGCCTCATCTTCTTCAACTTCCGTTCCGACCGCGCGCGCGAAATCCTGCTGGCCCTGCTCGACCCCACTTTCGACGGCTTCGTGCGAGCGCGGGAGATCAGGTTCGCCGCGCGGGTCGGCATGGTCTCTCATGGCGGCGCGCTCGACATGATGATGACGACATTGTTCGAGCCGCAAAGGCTCGGCGATGGCCTGAGCGAGACGGTGGCAAAGGCGGGATTGCGGCAGGTGCATCTGGCCGAAACGGAGAAATACCCGCACGTGACCTATTTCCTGAATGGCGGGCGCGAGAAGCCGTTTGCAGGCGAAGACCGCGTGCTGGTCGCCTCGCCCAAAGTCGCAACCTACGACCTGCAGCCGGAAATGTCGGCGCCGGAACTGGCCGAACGAGTGCTCGACGCGATCAATGAGGGCAACTATGCGCTGGTAATCGTCAATTTTGCCAATCCCGACATGGTCGGACATACCGGCGATCTCGATGCCGCGATCGTGGCCGTGGAAACAGTCGATGCCGCGCTCGGCCAGATTCGAGCGGCTGTCGAGGCGCGGGGCGGCCGGCTGATGATTATCGCCGACCACGGCAATTGCGAAGAGATGGTCGATCGGGCCACGGGGACACCCCATACGGCCCACACAATCAATCCGGTTCCGGTCATCGTCGGGCCGAGCCCCGTGGGTGGGTCGCTACGGAACGGCATCCTCGCCGATGTCGCGCCCACGTTGCTCGCGCTTCTGGGGATCGATCAACCGGCTGCAATGACCGGCCGCTCCCTGCTAACCAGACCGGGAGACCCTCAGGTGCGCCTTGACAGTCTACACAACGGTTAACCACAGATTCAACTGCAGTTGACGTAACGTTGCCCATAGAGATTTTGCAGACTAACGTCTCATGCAAGTTCATTTCTCACGTGGCTGCGATGCGCGACCGAGTTATTGTTTTGCTGGCAACGCTCAATGGCTCGGACCATCTTCCTCGCCAACTCGAAAGCCTGGCTGTCCAAACCCACCCCACGATCGACATCCTTGCATCGGACGATGGCTCGAGCGACACTACGCTTTCGATCCTCGAGGCATTCTCGTGGTCGAAGGGACGGATGGACATTCTGCGCGGCCCCGGCGCCGGCTTCGCAGCGAATTTCAGCCATCTGATCCGGCATGCATCACCGTACGCTCGGTGGTATGCGTTCTGCGACCAGGACGACGAATGGGATGCGAACAAGATCGAGCGCGCGATCAGCGTCCTGACGCAACAGCCGAACTCACGGCCAGCACTTTATTGCGGGCGCACCCGCCTGATCAATGACAAAGGCCAGACGATCGGCCAATCGCCGCGTTTTACACAGCCGCCTTCTTTTCGAAACGCACTCGTGCAGAGCATAGCCGGCGGCAATACGATGGTGTTCAACAGGGCCGCGTTCCAGCTCCTCCGCAAAACCGCTTTCAGAACCAGCTTCGTCAGCCATGACTGGTGGGCTTATCTGATGGTGACCGGCGCCGGCGGTTTCGTCTACTACGATTCGTGGCCGGCGATCGACTACCGCCAGCACGGCGGCAACTCGGTCGGCGACAACATGCGCTTGCGGGCTCGCATCGATCGGATACGCAGGCTGTTTTCGGGCTACTACGCCGGGTGTATCACGCACAATCTGGATGCGCTGGACGCCTGCCGCGACCTGCTCAGCCCGGATGCGCAAAACACGATTGCGCAATTCAACGACGCTCGTCGCCAATCCGGCTTCCGAGCCTTGCAGACCTTCAAGCAGATCGGGGTTCATCGCCAAAGCCGCATGGCAAATATTGCCATGTATTGTGCGGCGCTCACAGGGAAAATCTAGAGGAAAACTGGGGGGAAGACGTGAAGGGAATCATTCTTGCTGGGGGAAGCGGCACACGGCTTTTCCCACTGACGTTATCAGTGTCGAAGCAGATGCTGCCGGTCTACGACAAGCCGATGATCTACTATCCGCTCAGCGTTCTGATGCTGGCGGGCATCCGCGACATCCTGTTGATCTCGACGCCAAGGGACCTGCCGCACTTCATCGATCTGCTCGGCGACGGCAGCGCGTTCGGCGTCTCGATCTCTTACGCGCTGCAAGCACATCCGAACGGCCTGGCAGAAGCGTTCATAATCGGCGAGGATTTTATCGGCGCGGACAACGTGGCGATGATCCTGGGCGACAACATCTTCTTTGGCGACGGCTTGGCGGCGCTTTGCCAGCAGGCCCGGGCGCCAGAGAAAGGCGCATCCATCTTCGCCTATCACGTCGAGGACCCGCACCGGTACGGCGTGGTCTGCTTCGACAAGAACACCGGACGAGCGACCAGCATTGAGGAAAAGCCGGCTAACCCACAATCCAACTGGGCAGTGACCGGGCTATACTTCTACGACAACGAAGTGGTCGAGCTCGCGCGGTCGATCCGACCTTCCCCGCGCGGTGAACTCGAGATCACCGCGCTCAACAACATCTATCTGGAACGCGGAACGCTGACCGTGCACCAATTGGGCCGCGGCTATGCCTGGCTCGACACGGGAACCCATGACAGCCTGCATGAAGCCGCTTCCTTCGTGCGCACGATCGAGCATCGGCAAGGCATCAAGATCGCGTGTCCTGAAGAGATCGCATACGACCTCGGCTGGCTGACCGCAGATGCGGTCAGTGCGCGCGTCGAAGCCCTGGGGCCGACGGAATACGCCAGTTATCTGCGCCGCCGCCTGCAGGAACGTGCGGCATGAAGTTCACGTTCCGCGAGTTGGCGCTGAAGGGCGTCCACGAGATCATTCCCAAGAAGATCGGCGACAGTCGCGGCTTCTTCTGCGAGACCTATCAGGCCGAGGATTTTGCCGCAGCCGGCATCGCGATCACGTTTGTCCAAGACAATCACTCGTTTTCAGAAGCGGCGGGCGTGATGCGGGGCTTGCATTACCAGATCGAGCCGCATGCCCAGGACAAGCTCGTCCGCGTCGTGCGCGGCGCCATCCTAGATGTCGTGGTGGATATACGACGCTCGTCGCCGAGCTTCGGGAAATGGGTGTCGCTCATCGTCTCCGCGGAAAAATGGAACCAGATACTGGTGCCCAAGGGCTTTGCTCACGGCCTCGTCACGCTGGAGCCCAATACCGAGATCGTCTACAAGGCGAGCGCCTTTT
>CAZEEC010000200.1:0-3731 GCA_964511105.1 uncultured Mesorhizobium sp. | reverse complement strand
TAAGCTGGAGTTTGAATCCTGCTGGGCACTTCGTTTGCCGGGAGGGGGCGGTCGAATAGATAGCCCTGACCTACATTACATCCTCGCGCGCGTAGATAGCGAGCCTGCTCGACCGTTTCGATGCCTTCCGCCACCGTTTGCAGATCGAGCCGCTTTGCCATCTGAAGCACGGCATCGATCACTGCTGTTGCCTTCGGATCTCTCGCGTCAATCCGGGCAATGAAAGACCTATCGAGCTTGATTACGTCTACAGGGAATTGTTGAAGATGTGTTAATGAGGCATAGCCTGTCCCGAAATCATCCAACGCCACCAGGACACCTTTGTCCCGCAGCTCTCCCAGCATGCGCGACACTTCCGGGCCGAGTTCCCCAATGAGGACGGTTTCGGTGACCTCAATATCAACTGCAGACAGGCTTTGACCGTACGCATTGGCATGTGACTTCAGTCTTTCATCCAGGGCCTTCTGGCGAAAATCGGCCGCCGTCACGTTGATCGCTATCCGTCCCGGATCAATGTTGGCTGCCTGCCAAGTGGCAAGATCGGCAAATACGCGCGCGAACATGCGATCCGTCAATTGAACGGAGATCTCACAATCGAAGAAGGCCGCCTGAATATCGGACGGCGCGAGTATTTCATTGTTTGGGCCACGGATGCGTATCAGCGCTTCCAAACCCATGATAGAGCCTGACTGAAGGTCGACTTTGGGCTGATAGTATGGGACGATGCGGTCCTCCTCAAGGGCTTGCCTTGCCAACCCCAGCATACTGGATCGCGCCTCTGCGGTGCCTTTGAGCGAAGGCGTGAACTCCACAATCGTTCCCGGCATCCGATCCTTAGCAGCATACAAAGCAAGATCGGCAGCTATTAGCAGTTCGGCGGGATCTTCTGCGTCTCGGGGCCAAATCGCGATTCCGGCAGAAAAGTTGACCGAGACGCGCAGATCTTCAACCACAACAGGTTCTGCCATGTCCGCCAAAACCGTGCCCATTTGTTCCACATATGCATCTGGAGCTTCAAGCTCGGGCAGTATGATCGCGAATTCGTCTCCCCCTAAACGCGCCACGGTTGCCTCGTCCGGGACGACGCGCAACAAACGAGTAGCAATCTGCGCCAGCACCCGGTCGCCCAAAGCATGCCCATAGGTGTCGTTGAGCTCCTTAAAGTTGTTCAAATCTACAACGATCAGGGCAAAGAATTTGCCGCTGCGACGCGCTTCGTCCAAGGCGTCCTGCTTCCGCAGACGAAATAAAGTACGATTGGGCAATTGGGTCAGGGGGTCATGATGAGCGGCCCATATCAGCTCCTTTTCTGCGGTCTTCTGTTGTGTGATGTCCAACATCGAACCCACCAGTCGTATAGGCTGACCGTCTTCGTTGCGAACGATCACACACCGAGTCTTGACGTAAATCCAATTGTCCCAAATGGTCAGGAACCTGTATTCCTCGTGCCAGTAATCTGCCCCACCCTCCAATGCAGCTGCCTGGCTCGCGAGGACACGCGAGCGGTCTTCCGGATGAATACGATCGAGCCACCAATCCAGGTTGGTTTGGTCTTCGGTATCGGGGAATCCCAACACCTTCTTATGGGCACCTCCCCAAGTAGCGCGCTGCTCGGCAAAGGACCAATCCCAGATTACGTCGCTGGTGGCGCGAGTGGCCAGACGGTAGCGCTCCTCGCTCGCGCGAAGCGCCTCTTCAGCCAGTACCTGTTCGTGAACGTCTTCTAGGCTGCCATACCAAGCGACGACTTGCCCACTCGCATTCTTGCGCGGCTTTGCCCGTGCGCGGAACCACCGGTAGGACCCGTCAACGAGCCGGACACGGTAACGCACATCAGCGCGAGAACCGTCTTGCGACGCAATCGCCGCTGTCCACAACCGAGTGACGGAAGGGAGATCATCGGGATGAACGACACTTGCCCAGCCTTCCCCGAAACTTGCTTCCCGCGGTAACCCGACCAGGTCTCCCCAAAGCGGCGCGATCTCGAGGATACTTCCGTTTGGATCAGCCACCCATGCGATTTGTGGGTTCAGTTCGATATAGGCTCTGTGGTGAGCTTCAGTTTCGCGAAGCGCCTGCAGTGTCTGGATCAAGCGCCGTTGTTCGTCCGCGGTGGCCCGGGATAAGCGCTCCGAATGCCATGTGTAAGTAATGGCTGCTCCAAGCATGACCAGGAAAGCGGCGACGACGACCACTGCGAGTTCGTCACCTGACGCGGTCCAGCCGGTCAAACTGACAGGCTCATCGGCTAGAACGAGAGTAACACCGGACATCGCGATGAAATGGAGAGACAGTACGGAAGCGAACATAGCAGCCGCTGCCGGCCAGGCAAAAATCTCACTTCTCCACCTTACGATGAAATGACCTGCCGCCCCAGAAAACAACAAACCGACGAAGACCGCCAGGAAACTGGTCGGGTGATCATGCACAACAGTCCCGGAAAACCGCATAGCCTGCATGTCCATGAAGTGTGCAACGGCGACACCAACGCCGACAAGCACCCCGGCTAGCAGTCCCCGTTCCCGCCGCTGCAGCCCAACAATTCCCGCCACCATGGTGATGCCAACAGCGAGAAGCAGGGAATAAAGGGCGACGCCAAGATCGAAATGAATATCGAGGTCAATTCGATAGCCAAGTATTGCGGTAAAGTGCGTCGTCCAGACGCCCAATCCGGTCACGAAGCCCGCTAGCAGAAACCAGCCTTGCCGCTTTGCCCCTTCCGATTTCATACTGTACTGTGCGATGGCCGCGCCGGTTAGGCATGACAGGGCACATATTCCGATAGCCAACGCAACAAAACGTAGGTCATGGGCTCGGAAAATCGAATAAGATAAGTCTAGCATCTGGCACTCGCGCGCCCCCAATTCAAATTATAGCGCGTTGTCTTAAGAAATCTCAAAAAACGCTACGAATGGGCGTAGTGCGCGAGAGGACTGTAGGCGCTTATTGACGTGTTTTGTAATTAGTTCCACCGCATGCGCTCAAACACCCGCAGCCATCGTTCATCTTGCCATATCTGTCAGGTCTCGGCCCAGAGCCGCCGATATATCCTCAGCTGAATCGTGGATCAGCTGCAGCGCGTAATGCGGATTGTGAACGTGGATGCCCGCATCCGCTCCTACGAATTTCCAGTTGTAGGCTGCCTTCAACAACCGCGGCGTCCAGCTTGCATACGCAACCGGGGCGCCTTCCCTCTGGTCTGGCAAGCCGTCGCCGTTGTGGTCGGCAAAAAAGTAGGGATGGCGATTTCCGTCGTAGACCATTGCCGTTCCAGCTACCTCCCGCGCGTACTCGGCCAGCAAAGCGAACAGCCGCCCCCTGTTGGCGAGAATGTCGGCGAAGATACCCTGCTCAAGATTGCCGCTGCCGTCGAAACTCTGGCGGGAAATGCGGATTGCACGTGAATTGCCCGATTCATGGCAGGTGGTGCACGTCTCCTCCGCCACGGTCAGATTATGCGGTTCGTGGCACCCCACACAGGTCGAGACCGGGCGGGCGTGGAAGAACCGCTGCTGGTAGACCTTTCCCGGATACTGGTATCCCAAAGCGCCGGAACCCCCTAGAAGGCTCGCTGCAGCTACCGCGTAGTGTGGGTTGATGAAGGACAGCTCTGGATTGACCTCGTCTTCGGAGCTTTCCACCACTGCACGTTCAATCGTTGCACTCGACGCCCGGCCCTGGTGGCAAGTCATGCATGCCGCTTCAGCACCCACGACGGGATGCTGAGTGCC
>CAZEEC010000199.1:0-3733 GCA_964511105.1 uncultured Mesorhizobium sp. | reverse complement strand
AGGGCATCCTCGTCAACATCTTCGGCGGCATCATGAAGTGCGACGTCATCGCCGAAGGCGTGATCGCGGCGGTCAAGGAAGTCGGCCTAAAAGTACCGCTCGTCGTTCGCCTTGAAGGCACCAATGTCGAACTAGGCAAGAAGATCATCAATGAGAGTGGGCTGAACGTTATTTCAGCTGACGATCTAGACGACGCGGCGCAGAAGATCGTTAAGGCAGTAAAGGGGGCCCGAGCCTGATGTCCATTCTGATTAACAAAGACACCAAGGTTCTCGTGCAGGGCCTGACCGGCAAGACCGGTACCTTCCATACCGAGCAGGCGCTGGCCTATCACGGCACCCAGATGGTCGGTGGCATCCACCCCAAAAAGGGTGGGGAGACCTGGATCGGCTCCAAGGGTGAAAACCTGCCGATCTTCGCGACCGTCGCCGAGGGCAAGGAACAGACTGGAGCCGACGCCTCGGTCATCTATGTGCCGCCGGCAGGTGCAGCCGACGCGATCACCGAGGCCATCGAGGCCGAGATCGGGCTGATCGTGTGTATCACCGAGGGCATCCCGGTCATGGACATGGTGAAGGTCAAGGCCAGGCTGGACAAGTCGAAGTCGCGCCTGATCGGTCCGAATTGCCCCGGTGTTCTGACCCCCAACGAATGCAAGATCGGCATCATGCCTGGCAATATCTTCAAGAAGGGGTCTGTCGGCGTCGTCTCGCGTTCCGGAACATTGACCTACGAAGCGGTGTTCCAGACGACCAATGCCGGCCTCGGGCAGACGACGGCCGTCGGCATTGGCGGCGATCCGGTCAAGGGGACCGAATTTATTGATGTGCTGGAGATGTTCCTGGCTGACGACGAAACCAAATCGATCATCATGATTGGCGAAATCGGCGGCTCGGCCGAGGAGGACGCTGCCCAGTTCCTGCGCGACGAGGCCAAGCGCGGCCGCAAGAAGCCCATGGCAGGCTTCATCGCGGGCCGGACTGCACCGGCGGGCCGCACGATGGGCCATGCTGGCGCGGTCATTTCCGGCGGCAAGGGCGGTGCGGACGACAAGATGGCGGCGATGGAGGCGGCGGGTATCCGCGTCTCGCCGTCACCGGCACGATTGGGCACGACATTGGTCGAGGCATTGAAGACTTGAGGCACTTGGTGGTCGGCAATCGGCAGGCAGGAAGTTCCGTTTGCCGAATGCCGAACCGTTTGCTCTAAAAGGAGGCGGAGCGCATCGCTCCGAAATTGAAGAATATGGCACGTCAGGACCAAGCGAACGATCAGGCTTCGCTCACTTCGTTCCTTTATGGCGGCAACGCGGCTTATATCGACGAGCTCTACGCGTCCTGGCAGGAAAATCCGCAGTCGGTAGAGGCTGAATGGCGCGACTTTTTCAGGCAGTTGGGCGATGATCCCGAAAGCGTTCGCAGGAGCGCCGCCGGCGCGTCTTGGGCCAGGAAGCATTGGCCGATCACAGCGAGTGGCGAAGAAATTGCAGCGCTCGACGGTGATTGGAGCGCGCTCGAGCAGCATTTCGACAAGAAGCTGAAGGCCAAGGCCGCCGACAGCGGGGCTGCGCTCTCCCAAGATCAGGTGATGCAGGCGACGCGCGATTCGGTTCGCGCGATCATGATGATCCGCGCCTACCGCATGCGCGGCCATCTCCACGCCAATCTCGATCCGCTAGGTCTTGCCGAGGCCAAGGAAGATTACAAAGAGCTATCGCCCGAATCCTACGGCTTTACGGAAGTTGATTTGGACCGGCCGATTTTCATCGACAATGTCCTCGGGCTCGAATCGGCGACCGCGCGCCAGATGCTCGACATTCTGAAGCGCACCTATTGCTCGACGCTGGGCGTTGAGTTCATGCACATCTCCAATCCGACAGAGAAGGCCTGGATCCAGGAGCGCATCGAGGGTCCGGACAAGGGAATCGAGTTCACTCCCAACGGCAAGAAGGCGATCTTGCAAAAGCTGGTGGAGGCCGAGGGCTTCGAGCAGTTCATCGACGTGAAGTACAAGGGCACCAAGCGCTTCGGCCTCGATGGCGGCGAATCGCTGATCCCGGCACTCGAGCAGATCATCAAGCGCGGCGGCGCTATGGGGCTGAAGGAGATCGTGCTTGGCATGGCCCATCGAGGCCGTCTCAACGTGCTTTCCCAGGTCATGGGTAAGCCGCATCGCGCGATCTTCCACGAGTTCAAGGGTGGATCGTTTCATCCCGACGACGTCGAAGGCTCCGGCGACGTCAAATACCATCTGGGCGCCTCCTCGGACCGCGAATTCGACGGCAACAAGGTCCATCTGTCGCTGACGGCCAATCCATCGCATCTGGAAATTGTCAACCCGGTGGTGATGGGTAAGGCGCGTGCCAAGCAGGACCAGATCTTTGGCCGCACGCGCGAGGAAGTGCTGCCGCTCGAAGAACGGGCCAAGGTGCTGCCGCTACTGCTCCACGGCGACGCCGCCTTTGCCGGCCAGGGCGTGGTTGCCGAGATTCTGGGCCTGTCCGGCCTGCGTGGTCATCGGGTCGCCGGTACGCTGCACTTCATTATCAACAACCAGATCGGCTTCACGACCAATCCGCGCTACTCCCGCTCCTCGCCCTATCCTTCCGACGTGGCGAAGATGATCGAGGCACCGATTTTTCACGTCAATGGCGACGATCCGGAAGCGGTGGTCTACGCCGCAAAGATCGCGATCGAATATCGCATGACGTTCCAGAAGCCGGTCGTCATCGACATGTTCTGCTACCGCCGGTTCGGTCATAACGAGGGCGACGAGCCGGGCTTCACGCAGCCGATCATGTACAAGTCCATCCGTTCCCACGAGACGACGGTTCAGCTTTATACCGCAAAGCTCATATCCGAGGGTGTCGTCTCGGAAGGCGATGTGGAGAAGATGCGCGCCGACTGGCGCGCGCATCTCGAACAGGAATTCGAGTCCGGGCAGTCCTACAAGCCGAACAAGGCCGATTGGCTTGACGGTGTCTGGACAGGGCTGCGCACCGCCGACAATCAAGACGAGCAGCGGCGCGGGAAGACGGCTGTACCGGTCAAGACACTCAAGGAGATGGGCAAGAAGCTGACGGAAGTCCCGAAGGATTTCCAGGTGCATCGCACGATCCAGCGTTTCCTCGACAATCGGCGCAAGATGATCGACACCGGCGAAGGCATCGATTGGTCGACGGCCGAGGCCCTTGCCTTTGGTGCGATCCTGATGGACGGCAATCCCGTCCGCTTGTCAGGACAGGATTCGGAGCGCGGAACGTTCAGCCAGCGCCATTCCGTGCTCTATGACCAGCACGACGAGAACCGTTACATTCCTCTGAACAACCTTGGTCCGCGGCAAGCCAATTACGAGGTCATCAATTCGATGCTCTCGGAGGAGGCCGTGCTCGGGTTCGAATACGGCTTTTCGCTTGCCGAACCACGCGCGCTGACGCTTTGGGAGGCGCAGTTCGGCGATTTCGCCAACGGTGCGCAGGTGATCATCGACCAGTTCATCTCGTCGGGCGAGCGCAAGTGGCTGCGCATGTCCGGTCTCGTCTGCCTTTTGCCGCATGGCTATGAGGGGCAAGGACCGGAACACTCATCGGCCCGCCTCGAGCGCTTCCTGCAGATGTGCGCGGAAGACAATATGCAGGTAGCGAACATCACGACGCCGGCAAACTACTTCCATATCCTGCGGCGACAGCTCAAGCGCGACTTCCGCAAGCCGCTGATCCTGATGACGCCGAAGT
>CAZEEC010000198.1:0-3733 GCA_964511105.1 uncultured Mesorhizobium sp. | reverse complement strand
TTGTGGGATTCGCTCATGGAAATGGCGAAGATCGGGCCCGGCATTGCCGGCGGCAACAATCGCCAGACACTGACGGATGAGGACGGGGAAGGGCGACATCTCTTCAAGCGCTGGTGCGAGGAAGCCGGCATGAGCGTTGCCGTCGACCAGATGGGAACGATGTTCGCGCGGCGCGAGGGCACGGATCCGGATGCCCTGCCGGTTTATGTCGGCAGCCATCTCGACACCCAGCCGACCGGCGGCAAGTATGACGGGGTGCTCGGCGTGCTGGGCGGGCTGGAGATCGTGCGAACGCTGAACGATCTCGGTATCAAGACGAAGCACCCGATCGTCGTTACCAACTGGACTAATGAAGAGGGCACGCGCTTTGCGCCCGCTATGCTGGCGTCCGGAGTGTTCGCTGGCCAGCTTGAGCTCGACTGGGCGCTCGATCGGACCGATGCTGAGAGCAAGCGCTTCGGCGATGAACTGGAACGCATCGGCTGGAAGGGCGAGGAAGAAGTCGGCCAACGCAAGATGAAGGCGTTCTTCGAACTGCATATCGAGCAGGGGCCAATTCTGGAGGAAGAAGGGGTCGACATCGGCGTTGTCACGCATGGGCAAGGGCTCTGGTGGCTGGAGTTCACGCTGACGGGCAAGGAATCGCACACCGGCTCGACGCCGATGCCCAGGCGGCGCAATGCCGGGCTCGGCCTCGCCCGCATCACTGAACTGGTCCACGAAGTGGCGATGGACTGCCAGCCGGACGCGGTCGGCGCGATCGGCCATGTCGAGGTCTATCCTAATTCCCGCAACGTCATCCCCGGCAAAGCCGTCTTCACCGTCGACATCCGTTCGCCTGATCTCGACACGCTGACCCAGATGCGCGAGCGGATAGAGGATGGTGCCGCTACGATCTGCGAGGCGCTCGACATTGCTTGCGATGTGGAGGCCGTCGGCCATTTCGATCCCGTGGCGTTCAACGAGGAGTGCGTCGCTGCGATCCGCAGTGCAGCCGAGCGTCTCGGCTACAGCCATCGCGACATCGTCTCGGGAGCGGGCCACGACGCGTGCTGGATCAACCGTGTCGCGCCGACCGCCATGATCATGTGTCCGTGCGTCGACGGGCTCAGCCACAATGAGGCAGAAGAGATCACGAAGGATTGGGCGCGCGCCGGCGCGGACGTGCTCTTTCACGCCGTTCTCGAAACGGCGGAGATCGTTGATTGAGACAATTAAACCACCGATAATACGGGCTCTGGACAGCAGGAGGCCGTAATGGGCCGACCGAAGGAACTGAGCGAGGAGGAACGGCGGGATTTGCTGGCCAAGGGATACAGACCAGTCGAGGTCTGGGTGCCGGATCTCTCCGATCCAGCCATCTACGCCCTTGCAGAAGCTGAAGCCAGGAGGATTGCGCTGGCCGATCAGGAAGAAGACATCTTGGACTGGATCGAGGCCGTGCAGAAAGATATGTGGGAAGGTGAGGACCTGATATGAAGCGAGGCGATGTCGTTGTCGTCTCGCTTCCAGGAGATTTGGGCAAGCCAAGGCCGGCGGTCATCGTTCAGGTGGACGTCCTAAATGACAATCTGCGAACGGTGATGTTGTGCCCGACAGCAGCTTCTCCTCATCGCCTAGCTTCTTTCGTGTCGCGGTCGAGCCGACGAACGAAGTGGGGCAAGTGATAGGGCACATCGACGAACCAACCATGCAGAGGCTTGCTAGGTCGCTTATGCTTTCATTGGGCTTGGCGGAAAAATGACAAGAACGGGGAACGAAAGAATGACGAAAGTCATCAAGAATGGGACGATCGTAACGGCAGACCGCACCTGGACCGCCGATATCCTGATCGATGGCGAGACGATCGCACAGATTGGGCAGAACCTGGCGGGCGACGAAGTGTTCGATGCCACCGGCTGCTATGTCATGCCAGGCGGTATCGATCCGCATACCCATCTCGAAATGCCCTTCATGGGCACCTATTCGGCCGACGATTTCGAAAGCGGGACGCGTGCGGCGCTTGCCGGCGGCACGACCACGGTGATCGACTTTTGCCTGCCCGGTCCCGAGCAGTCGCTGCTTGAAGCGCTACAAATGTGGGACAATAAATCGACCCGGGCCGCCTGCGACTACTCGTTCCACATGGCGATCACCTGGTGGGGCGAGAAGGTCTTCGAGGAAATGCCGCTGGTGGTCGAGAAGGGCATCACCTCGTTCAAGCACTTCATGGCCTATAAGGGCGCGCTGATGGTGGATGACGACGAGATGTATTCGTCGTTCCAGCGCTGTGCAGAAATTGGCGCGATGCCTATGGTTCATGCCGAAAACGGCGATGTCGTCGCGCAATTGCAGCAGAAATTGCTGGCCGCCGGCAACAACGGACCCGAAGCGCATGGCTACTCACGTCCGCCGGAAGTCGAGGGCGAAGCGACCAACCGCGCGATCATGATCGCGGACATGGCCGGCGTGCCGCTTTATGTCGTCCATGTCTCGTGCGAACAGAGTCACGAAGCTGTCCGGCGGGCGCGCCAGAAAGGCATGCGCGTCTATGGCGAGCCGTTGATCCAGCATCTCGTTCTCGATGAGAGCGAATATTTCAACTCCGACTGGGATCATGCCGCGCGCCGCGTGATGAGCCCGCCCTTCCGCTCCAAGCAGCATCAGGATTCGCTTTGGGCCGGATTGTCGTCGGGATCCCTTCAGGTGGTCGCCACCGACCATTGCGCATTCACGACCGAACAAAAGCGCACCGGCGTGGACGATTTCACCAAGATCCCGAACGGCACAGGCGGACTCGAAGACCGCATGCCGGTCTTGTGGACCAAGGGTGTCAACACAGGGCGACTGACGATGAACGAATTCGTCGCCGCGACTTCGACCAATGCGGCCAAGATCTTCGGCATGTATCCGAAGAAAGGGGCAATCGTCGAAGGCGCGGATGCCGATATCGTCATCTGGGATCCCGAAGCGACCAAAACCATTTCGGCCGAGAGCCAGCAATCCGTCATCGACTACAATGTGTTCGAGGGCATCGAGTTGAAAGGCCTGCCGCGGACCGTTTTCACCCGCGGCGAGGCGGCGATCGAGAACGGTGAGGGGAAGGCGAAGCCCGGACATGGCAAGTTCGTGGCTCGGGAGGCCAAGACGCCCGTCGCCCAGGCGCTGTCGGCCTGGAAGCAAGTCGTCGCACCGCGCAAGATCGAACGATCAGGCATTCCGGCCAGCGGCGTTTGAGGCATCATCACAGATGAATGCAACCGCGAGCCTTGTTCAGCCAGCCCAAAAGCACGCGACGACGGCGGTTATCTCCGCCAGCGGGCTCGGGCTAACTTTCGAGACCAATGACGGCCCTGTCCATGCGCTGTCGGACGTCAGCCTTGACATCGGCAAGGGCGAGTTCGTGTCCTTTATCGGCCCGTCGGGGTGCGGCAAGACAACGTTCCTGCGCGTCATTGCCGATCTGGAACAACCAACTGTCGGCTCGATCTCGGTCAACGGGATGACCCCGGCCGACGCCCGGCGCAGTCGGGCCTATGGCTATGTTTTTCAGGCGGCCGCTCTTTATCCGTGGCGCACAATCGAGCGCAACGTGGCGCTGCCGCTCGAAATCATGGGCCACTCGCGCGAGGAGCGAAAGCGTCGGGTGGCGCGCACGCTCGAACTCGTCAACCTGGCCGGATTTGAGAAAAAGTATCCCTGGCAATTGTCGGGCGGGATGCAGCAACGTGCTTCGATCGCGCGCGCGCTTGCC
>CAZEEC010000197.1:0-3749 GCA_964511105.1 uncultured Mesorhizobium sp. | reverse complement strand
GCTGGCAGGCAAGTCTTTCCGGAGAGCCGCCCTTGCGCCCGATCCTCATTTTCACGCCACCGCAGCCGGTCGAGACCATCGCGGAGGTTCCTGAGGGTGCGCCCTACAGGTTTCGCTGGCGGCGTGTCCTGCACGAGATCGCTCATGCCGAAGGGCCTGAGCGTGTCGCACCCGAATGGTGGCGTACTGAGAAGGAGCCGAAGACCCGCGACTATTACCGCGTCGAGGATCGGCAGGGACACCGCTACTGGCTTTACCGGGAGGGGCTTTATGCGCGTGAGCCTGGCGATGTGCGCTGGTTCATCCAGGGTCTGTTCCCATGACCGGCTATGCCGAAATTGCCACCACCACCAATTTTTCTTTCCTGCGCGGGGCGTCCTCGCCGCAAGATATGGTGCTGGCCGCGCTCCTTCTGGATCATAATGGCATCGGCATCGCCGACCGCAACACGGTGGCGGGCGTTGTGCGCGCCTATGCGACGATCAAGGATATCCTTGCCGGTGAAAGACCGATGCGGCGCATGCGCGAAGGTTCTGGGCCGGGCGAATATGTGCTCGTCATGCCGGGCACTCTCGAGGACATGCCGATCAGCTTCGAGGAACTTCAACAGCGCGCGCGCAGGTTCAAGCTCGCGGTTGGCGCCCGGCTCGTTTTTGCCGACGGCACGCCGGACATCATCGCCTATCCTGAAAACAGGGCAGGCTGGGGCGTGCTCTGCCGGATCCTGACCATCGGAAACAGCCGGGCCAAGAAAGGCGACTGCATTCTATATCTAGACGATCTGCTTGGGCGTTGTGGCGATCTCTTGCTCGTCTTGATGCCGGGAGAGGAGCTTGACGCATTGCCGCTTGTCCTTTCGCGTCTTCGAGATAGGCCGGGCGGGCTGTGGCTCGGCGCTTCCATACTGTATCGGGGAAGCGACCGGCGGGGTCTGTCGCGTCTGAAAATGCTCTCGGCAAATTGCGGTGTTCCGCTGATCGCCCTCAACGATGTCCTTTATCATTCACCTGACGAGCGCGATCTGCAGGACGTTGTCACCTGCATTCGTGAGGGCACGACCATCGAAGCGGCCGGGCGTCTGCTTCTTGCCAATGCCGAACGCCACCTGAAATCGGCCGAGGCCATGGCGCGTCTGTTTCGTGATTGTCCCGAAGCCATTTCGCAAACGCAGCATCTGCTGGCGCGCGTCGACTTTTCATTGAATCAACTCAAATACGAATACCCCGACGAGCCGGTTCCTGTCGGCTGGATGCCGCAGGCTTGGCTTGAAGAACTGACATGGCGTCGGGCCGCGATGCGTTATGAGGAGGGTATTCCCGCAAAGGTGCGCGGCGCGCTCGAGAGCGAACTCGCTTTGCTCGCCCAACTCGATTATGCGCGCTATTTCCTGACCATCTACGACATCGTTCAAAAAGCCGAGGAGCTTGGCATTTTATGTCAGGGCAGGGGGTCGGCCGCAAACTCGGCAGTCTGCTTCGTTCTTGGGATCACTTCGGTCGATCCTGCGACGAACGAGCTTCTCTTTGCCCGCTTTCTTTCCACTGAACGCCGTGAACCGCCCGATATCGATGTCGACTTCGAGCATGAGCGGCGCGAGGAGATCATCCAATACATATATGAGCGCTATGGCCGGCATCGCGCCGGCATCGCGGCGACCGTCATTCATTATCGGCCCAAAAGCGCGATCCGCGAGGTTGGTAAGGTGTTCGGCCTGTCGGAAGACGTGACGGCGCGCATTGCCGGAACCGTCTGGGGAAGTTGGAGCCGTGATTCTCTGCCCGACGAACGCATCAGGCAGGCCGGACTCGATCCGTCGAACCCGACGATCCGTCGCGCGGTTGAGTTCGCGTCACGGCTGCTCGATTTTCCACGTCACCTTTCCCAGCATGTGGGCGGTTTCGTTCTGGCGCGTCATCGCCTCGACGAGATGGTGCCGATCGGCAATGCAGCGATGGCCGAGCGCACCTTCATCGAGTGGGACAAGGACGACATCGATGCGCTCGGCATGATGAAGGTCGACATTCTGGCGCTCGGCATGCTGACCTGCATCCGCAAGGCGTTCGATCTGGTCGAGACCCATTGCGGCAAGAAACTCGCCATGAACGCGTTGGAGCCGAACGATCGAGGAACATTCGAAATGCTTCAGCGCGGCGAATCGATCGGCGTCTTCCAAGTCGAAAGCCGGGCGCAGATCAACATGCTGCCACGCCTCAAGCCCGCAAAGTTCTACGATCTCGTCATCCAGGTCGCAATCGTGCGTCCGGGCCCGATCCAGGGCGATATGGTGCATCCCTACCTTTCTCGCCGGCACAAACCACGGGAGGAGATCGTCTATCCATCGCCCAAGCCCCCGCACGATGCCGACGAGTTGAAGCATATTCTTGACCGTACGCTCGGCGTACCGCTCTTTCAGGAACAAGCGATGAGCATCGCCATGGTGGCCGCCGAATTTTCCGACGCCGAGGCCAATCAATTGCGCAAGGCGATGGCGACCTTCCGGTCCAACGGCAAGATCCACGAGTTCGAGGAAGAGTTGGTCGGCCGTATGGTGGCGCGCGGCTACGACCGCGAATTCGCGCAAGGCTGCTTCAACCAGATCAAGGGGTTCGGCGAATATGGCTTTCCTGAAAGCCATGCGGCCTCCTTCGCCAAGCTTGTTTATGTCTCCGCCTGGCTCAAATGCCACTATCCCGACGTCTTTGCCTGTGCGCTTTTGAATTCACAGCCAATGGGATTTTATGCACCGGCCCAGATCGTGGGGGATGCGCGCAAGAATGGCGTCGAGATCCGCCCGGTCGATATCAATCACAGCGATTTCGACAACACCTTGGAGCCGTGCGGCTGCAGCGGCAGGCAAGCCTTGCGGATCGGCTTTCGCCAGATCGATGGATTCCAGAAGGATTGGGCGTTGAATTTATGCGCTTTGCGGGGAACGGGCTTCGACAGCATCGAGGATCTGTGGCGGCGTGTGCGGCTTCCGGCCAGGGCATTGCGGCTTTTGGCCAATGCCGATGGGTTCCGTTCGGTCGGGCTTGACCGGCGTGCGGCCTTATGGGCGGTGCGCCGGCTGCCGGATGACGCTCCGCTGCCGCTTTTTGCCGCCGCGGACCAGGCTGAACTCGACCGTGAGCCGGATGCCCAGCTCCCGCCCATGCCGCTCAGCGAGCATGTGGTGGCCGACTATCAAACCATTCGGCTGTCGCTGAAGGCGCATCCGATGCAGTTCCTGCGCGCGCTTTTCGATCGCCAAGGCATCGTCAGTTGCGCTGGTCTCGACAGATTGCCGGATGGCGCATGGGCGCGGGTCGCGGGGATTGTGCTGGTGCGTCAGCGACCCGGCAAGGGCAATGCGATCTTCATGACGCTCGAGGATGAAACCGGGATTGCCAATGCATTGATCTGGGCGCGGCGTTTCGAACGGTACCGCCGTCCGATCATGGCCGCGCGTCTGGCTTTGGTGGAGGGCAGGGTGCAGAAAAGTACTGAAGGGGTCATCCATCTGATCGCGACGGCGGTTCACGATCGCAGCCATGACCTCGACCGACTTTCGTCTGCCAATGTCGCGGACGGGGTGGCGGACATCCGGCGGCCGCAGCCGTCGCGGGCTCACGATCATCCACGTGCCGTGCGCGTGATCCCGAAATCGCGCGATTTCCACTGACGTTTGCCCGTCGAAGGTGCCTGTCGCCTGATCTTCCGCATGGTGAGTTCTGTTTTATTGAAAAAGGCGGTTTGTGTGTGTTGACATG
>CAZEEC010000196.1:1871-3768 GCA_964511105.1 uncultured Mesorhizobium sp. | reverse complement strand
GACTGCGAAGTGGACGTCGTCGCGGCCCACAAATGGTTCAACATCGCCGCCATCAAGGGCAGCGACAGGGCCGTCACGCTGCGCCAGGAACTGTCGTCTTCCATGTCGAAGACGGAAATCGCCCGAGCGTTGCGGGAAGCGCGCGAGTGGATGACAACCCACTGAGCGATTGATCGGACACCGGCAACAGAGCGGGCCCACCCGCCAAGCCGAACAGGGACGCGTAACGATGGGGCCGCAGCCGGCAAGGCAGCGGCCCTTTTCGCTCTTCTACATTCAGTCCGAATAGGCGCTGTCGAGCAAATCCTTGGTGACATCGGCGCAGGCGCGGACATCCTCGCGCAGACCGCACTTCACCTCGATCTTGACGCCTCCATCCTCGTCGATCTCGAGCTTGATTTCAGCACCCTGCATACCGTGCATGCCCCGCATTGCGCGCCATCCATGGCCGCCACGGGGGCGCTCTCCGCGCATGTGATGACGCCGATCCTGACGGCTCATGCGATCCCCACGGCTGCGGCGCTCGCGTGTGGTTGCGCGGTTTTCGGAATTTGCCATTGAGTCGGCATCGAAACCTGCGTCGTCCGTCGGCGACATGGTGGGCTCACCTTCAGTCAGATCATCGATCTCGCGAATGACCTCACTGTCTTGGAAATCACCCATCGGGCCGTCGGTTGCTGAATTCCCCGTCGGTTGCGTAGGCGATGTGCCTTGGTCAGGCGCGATATTCGCCGGGGGCGAAGGCGGTGTCGGTTGTTCGGCCGTCGGGGCTTCGCCAGCCTGCGGCGCGGATGGTGTGGTCTGGGCAAAGGCGAGCGAGCTTGAAAGCGCGAGCGCCGATATCGTGACGAGCAGAGAACGCATGATATTTCCTCCGTTGATGACTGCGCATCCTCAACGGGTAGGGATTCCGACGGTTCCCGATTATCCGCGAATTGCGTTAGCGTGCATCCGCGAGTTCCGGGACGTCCTCGAATTTGACCAGCACCGTACCATCCGTCACCTGCGCCCCTTCGGCCACGATCTCGGCGATCACCCCGTCATGAGGGGCGGCGATGGTGTGCTCCATCTTCATGGCCTCGAGCACGAGCAAGGGCTGGCCCTTCTGGACATGGTCGCCGCCTGCCGCCCGCACCATTTTGACGAGTCCCGGCATCGGCGCGCGCAAGGCATCGCCGCCTGCGGCCGATTCCTCGGCGCGCGCGAAGGGGTCGTCAAGAACGAAATCATGGCTGCCGGCCTCGTCGAAGACCGTGACATGGCCGCTCCAAACCGCTGCCCGCGAACGGTCACGCTCGCTCACCACGATGCTCTCGCTATCGATCTCTACCGCATGGCGCCCACCGCTATCCGGCGTGACGCGCGCCAGAATCTGCGCGTCTGCGGCCTTCAGGCCGACGGCTTTTGCGATTGCGCCAAAATGCCCGAAGCCGATCAGGTCGGACCAGGGATCGCCATCCGGACGCGCCGGCGCACCGGCTGCGACCAGCGCCGCAATCGCAGCCGTGCGCGCAGTCGCGCTTCCGGATTTGGTCAACTCGGCCTGCTTGCGCGCGATCAGACCGGTGTCGACATTGCCTGCGGCGAAATCCGCATCGGAGGCCAGCGCGGATAAAAAGCGCGCATTGACGATCGAACCCGCCACTTGCGTCGCATTGAGCGCCTCGACCAGACCGTCTAGCGCGGTGGACCGGTCGTCGCCATGAACGATGATCTTGGCGATCATCGGATCGTAGAATGGGCTGACCGCGTCACCCGAACGAACGCCGGTGTCGATGCGCAGCGTGGCCGGCGCGTCGAGCCGGTCGGGGAATTGCAGATGATGCAGCGTTCCGATTGCCGGCAGGAAGTCGCGCGCGGCATCCTCGGCATAAAGTCGCGCTTCGAAAGCATGGCC
>CAZEEC010000196.1:0-1771 GCA_964511105.1 uncultured Mesorhizobium sp. | reverse complement strand
GGCCTTGGCCTCGCGCCGCGCGGCAGCGAGCGCCTCGGGAAAATCGTCCTGGTTCTCGACCAGCCGCATGCCCTTGCCACCGCCGCCGGCACGCGCCTTGATCAGCACGGGAAAGCCGATTTCATGCGCCTTTGTCGACAGCACGACGAGTTCCTGCGCCTCACCGTGATAGCCCGGCACGACCGGGACGCCGGCCTTCTCCATCAACCGCTTGGCCGCATCTTTCATGCCCATCGCGCGGATCGAATGCGCGGACGGGCCGATGAAGATAAGGCCCGCTGCCGTCACCTGATCGACGAAATCAGGGTTTTCGGAGAGGAAGCCATAGCCGGGATGAATCGCCTGAGCGCCGCTTTGCCGCGCGGCGTCGATTATCCGCGCGCCCACGAGATAGCTTTCCCCGACCGGCGAAGCACCGATATGGATGGCCTCGTCGGCCATCGCCACATGCATCGCATCGCGATCTGCATCGGAATAGACCGCCACGGTCGCGATCCCCATGCGCCGTGCCGTCTTGATGATCCGGCAGGCGATCTCGCCGCGATTGGCGATCAGGATTTTCTTGAACATGGTCCCTCCAGAGGCATGAAGCGGCAAAGCACAGGCTTCTCCGCTTATATACTTGCCACCGGGAGGCGTCACCTCATTGGGTGTCCGGTTGCTGCCCGAGACGATAGGCGATGACGTGATCGCCGGCTTTGGTGCCGAGCGAACCGTGGCCGCCGGCAACCACCACGATATACTGGTTGCCGTCCGCGCCGCGATAGGTGGAGGGCGTCGCCTGTCCGCCCGCCGGCAGGCGGTCGCGCCAGATCTCGACCCCGGTCTGCAGATCATAGGCGCGGATATAGTCGTCGATCGTGCCTGACAGGAACGCCACGCCCCCCTTGGTCACGATCGGCCCGCCAATGCCCGGCACGCCCATCTCGAACGGCAATGGCAGCGGCGTCTGGTCGCGCACGGTCCCGTTGATGCGCTGGTAGATCGTCTCGCCGCTGGTCAGATCGACCGCAGCGACCGTCCCCCATGGTGGCCTCTGGCACGGAATCCCGATTGGCGACAGGAACGGCCCCATCTCCGCCGCATAAGGTGCGCCGAAATTTTCGTTGAATACCGGTCCGTCCTCGTCGGTGACGAGACGCGTCTCCTCGTCCTCGCGCGGCACCATGGTGATGGTGAAGGCGAGATAGACCGGCATGGCGAACAGGATTTGCCGCTCGGGGTCGACCGCGACGGAGCCCCAGTTGAAGACGCCGAAATTGCCCGGATGGAGGATCGTGCCTTCCTCCGAAGGCGGCGTATAGGCGCCTTCGTAGCGCATCTGCCGGTAGGCGATGCGGCAGGCCGCCTGATCGATCGGCGTCGCGCCCCACATGTCGCTTTCGCGCAGCGCTGGCGGCCGAAAGCTGACGGCCGAGGCCGGCTGCGTCGGCGCCGTCCAGTCTTCGCCGACCGCCCCTTGCGGAACGGGCTCCTCGTCCACCGGATGAACCGGCTCGCCGGTCTCGCGGTTGAGGACGAAGATGTCGCCTTGCTTGGTCGCGATCACCAGCGATGGGATCGTCTCGCCATCGATGACGAGGTCGATCAGCGACGGCTGCGCCGGCACGTCATAGTCCCAGATGTCGTGGTGGACGGTCTGGAAGACCCAGGCGACTTCTCCCGTCGAGGCATTGAGCGCCGTCACGGAAGAGGAAAAACGCTCCGTTTCCTCGCTGCGGTCGGCGCCATACTGGTCGGGCGATTCGTTGCCCATCGGCAGATAGACAAG
>CAZEEC010000195.1:0-3777 GCA_964511105.1 uncultured Mesorhizobium sp. | reverse complement strand
TGGCTTGCACATCCCGCAGTTGCGATTGCACGTCGACCAGATGACGATAGTTCTCGTCCGTCGGCTCTGTCGCAAGGGCGATTTCGGCTGCTTTCAGCTCTCTATGTAGAGTTTGCGCGGCCTGCTGCAAGTAGAGCGCTTGATTGAAAGCTTCCCGAGCGTCGTCCAGCGCGGCCTCGGGCAGGGCGGTCCAGAGGCCAGCCGCCTTGACCTGCAGGAGCGCGCGCTCCCAGATCCCGGCCAGACCGCAGGCATCGACGTGATCAATCAGCGTCGCGGCCTTGCCGGTCACACCGCGCGCAGCGGCATCGACGATACAGGACTTGAGCTGACGCAACTCCGCGTTGGTGATCGACAGATGGTCGATTTCCTCGAAATGTTCGTCAACAAGATCCGGATGGTGAACCAAGGTCGCGAGGATGGAGGTTTCGCGCAGCGGCATGGACGATCCGGCACGCTGCACCAAAGCGGAGCGTGCCAGGCCTTCCGATACCGCAAGAGGTGACCTGCCGCTTCCTCCTTGGGCGCCCCGGCCGGCTCGCGCAGGACCCTTGTCGAAGCGCCGCTCGTATGGCCGCATGGCGCCGAAGAAGCGGATCACACGGTCCCGCATCTCCTGCTGGTAGTGGCGGCGGACATCTTCGTTCTTGATCTGGAAGGTGAGCGCGCGCAGGCGCTTTTCGAGATCGGCTCGCCGCTCGGGTGTCTCGAAAGTCGATCCGCCAATCTCGCGCTGCCACAACATATCGGCCAGAGGACGGGCATCCGCCACGATCTGCCGGAAAGCGTCCGCTCCCTGTTTGTTGACCAAATCATCGGGGTCCTGCCCATCAGGCAGCATCGCGAAGCGCAATGTGCGCCCCGCTTCCACGAGCGGTAGCGCCAGGTCCGCCGCGCGAAACGCGGCCTTCATCCCCGCTTCGTCGCCGTCAAAGCACAAGACCGGTTCGCCCGCCACGCGCCAGAGGAGTTCGAGCTGACTTTCGGTGAGCGCCGTTCCCAACGGCGCGACGGCATTTTCTATCCCTGCCTGCGCCAGGGCGATCACGTCCATATAGCCTTCGACCGCAATCAACGTGCCACCGCGGGCAATCGCCGCCCGCGCGCGGCCGAAATTGTAGAGAACCTGACCCTTGTGAAAGAGCTCCGTGTCGTTGGAATTGAGATATTTTGCCGGCGCGTCGGCGGCCATGGCGCGGCCACCAAAGGCAATGATCCGCCCGCGCGCATCCGCGATCGGAAACATGATCCGATCGCGGAAGCGGTCATAGGACACAGCAATGTCAGGACCGGAGACGACCAGGCCGCAAGCCTCGATCTGGCTCCTGTCGATGCCCTTGGCGGCCAGATGTTCCTTCAGCGCGCTTCGGCTTTCCGGCGCGTAGCCGAGGCCGAATGACTTCTGCGTCTGAGCCGTCAGACCACGTCCACGCAAGTAGGCGCGCGCTTTCGCCCCGTCCGCTCCCTGGAGGCGCTCCTGAAAGAATTCAACGGCCATCTCCATGATATCCGAAAGGGACGTGCGCTCGCGTTCGCGCTCTTCGTCCCGAATGTCGCGCTCCGGCATCGGCATGCCTGCCAAACCCGCGACAGCTTCCACGGCTTCCGGAAAAGAAAGACGGTCATGCTCGGTCAAGAAGCGAAAATGATCGCCTGATGCGCCGCAGCCGAAGCAATAATATCGTCCCTTCCTGTCTTCGCAGTGGAAGGAAGGCGACTTCTCGCCGTGGAAGGGACAGCAAGCCCAGTAGTCGCCGCGCGCGGTGTTGGACTTGCGACGATCCCATGTCACACGTCCCGCGATGATCGAAGAGATCGGCACGCGGTCGCGTAAATCGTCTAGAAAGGCGGGGGAGAATCGCATCTGTGAACGGGCTCGCTTTCCCCGCATATAGAGCCGATCGGGACGGCTTACGACAGGAGCGCACCGTCATGCCCGACATTCACAGGTGTAGTAACGGCTTGCCCACAGCCGCGACGCGTGCGATTCGTTTTAATCAACTAAATAAAAAGTCGCGGGCAATACCGCGCCTAAGCGAAGCTGGTATCTCATGACCTCCCCCTTTCCGATTTTCCGGCTGCCGCGGCCCGGCCCGCAGATCGGCTGCCCTACCGTACGAGGGCAAGCCAGATGAGCGGATCCGTCGTTCTTCTCAATCTGGCCGGTGCCGTGGCGCTTTTGCTGTGGGCCACGCGCATGGTGCGGACCGGCGTCGAACGGGCCTATGGCGATGTGCTGCGCCGCCGCCTGCGAACCGCATTGAGCAATCCGCTGGCCGGGGCACTTGCGGGGACCGGCCTTGCGATCGCCCTGCAAAGCGCAACAGCAGTCGCCCTGCTGGTCGGCTCGCTGGTCGGCTCGGGCTTCGTCGGCGGCGCGTCGGGATTGATTGCCGTCCTCGGCGCGGATCTCGGCTCGGCCATCGTGGTCAAGGTCCTGTCTTTCGATCTGAGCCTGCTCGTCCCGGTTTGCCTGTTTTCCGGGACCGTCATCTTCCTCACCACAGAACGCCGTTCCTGGCGGCAGTTTGGCCGCATCCTCGTGGGAGTCGGCTTGCTTCTGCTGTCGTTGCGGCTGATCGGAAGTGCCTCGGAGCCGCTGCGTACCAGCAGCATCCTGCCGGTGATCGTGGATTTTCTGGCCGCCGATCCGATTACCGGGTTCATCCTTGCCGCGATCACGACGTGGCTCTTTCACTCCAGCGTGGCGGCTATCCTGCTGCTCGTCGCGCTGGCTGAGCGAGGCCTGGTGCCGGTCGAACTGGGCATCGTCATGGTTTTCGGTTGCAATCTCGGGGGAGGCATGATCGCGGCGATGCTCTCACGCAGCATGCCGGCTGCAGGCCGGTCCGTCCCGATCGCCAACCTGGCGCTTAGAGGCTTGAGCGCGGTTGCCGCCCTGCTCATGGTCATGCTGATCTCGCCGCCCGTCGAACTGCTTGGCCAAACGACCGCAACCCAAATCGTCAACGCGCATATCGTCTTCAATCTCGTGCTGGTCATTGTCGGCTTGCCATTGGCTGCGACGGTCCATCGCCTGGTCGCGTCGGCGCTGGCCTATCTGCAACCGCCGGTCCCAATCGATCTGGAAGACCAGCCAGTGTCGGCGCTCGATCCGAGTGTCCTCGACAACCCGCCGCTGGCGCTGGGAAATGCGACGCGCGAAGTGATGGCGATCTGCGACACGGTCGAGATCATGCTCACCAATGTCATGGAGCTCTATGAGCAGGCCGATAAAGCAAAGATCCTTGCGTTGGCGGCCCTTGACGATCGCGTCGATGAACGTCACGCAGCCATCAAGCTCTATCTGGCACGGATCAGCGCGTCCCAGATGAGCGAAGATCAGGCACTGCGTTATCAGGAATTGCTTGGGGCCTGCGTCAAGCTGGAGCAAGTCGGCGACATCATCGTGCGCAACATGCTGCCTCAAGTTCGAAAGAAGCTCGAGCGCCGCGTGGAATTTTCCGATCAAGGCCTGATCGAGCTGCACGAAATGCACGAGGCCGTGCTTGCCAATGCGCGGCTGGCTTTCAACGTGCTCTTGTCGCGGGATCACGAGACCGCGCGCCAGTTGATCCTGGAAAAGGACAGGATGCGCGAGTTGGAGAAGAATTCCCATGAGCGGCATTTCGACCGGCTCCGGCAGGGGACCGCACAAAGCGTCGAAACGAGCTCGATCCATCTCGACACCATCCGCGACCTGAAGCAGATCAACTCGCTTTTGGCCTCGATCGCCTATCCGGTGCTCGAGGAGCATGGGCTGCTGCGCGACAGCCG
>CAZEEC010000194.1:3506-3798 GCA_964511105.1 uncultured Mesorhizobium sp. | reverse complement strand
GCGCGATGAACCTGATCGATGCCGAGCGCGCCGATCTTCTCTATAGCCGCATGGGTCCGGCGATCGTGGCTTCGGGCGGCAGCGCCGGCAATTCGGCGGCGGGCATCGCGTGTTTCGGCGGTCGCGCCGCCTTCTTCGGCAAGGTCTCGTCCGATCATCTGGGCGCGATCTACACGCACGACATCCGCGCTCAAGGTGTCGCCTTCGACACCGCACCGCTTGGCCACACGCCGCCGACCGCCCGCTCGATGATTTTCGTCACACCCGACGGTGAGCGCTCGATGAATACCTA
>CAZEEC010000194.1:0-3496 GCA_964511105.1 uncultured Mesorhizobium sp. | reverse complement strand
CCTATCTCGGCGCCTGCGTCGAGCTTGGCCCCGAAGACGTCGAGGCCGACAAGGCGCGCGGCGCCAAGATCGTCTATTTCGAAGGCTATCTGTGGGATCCGCCGCGCGCCAAGGACGCAATCCGTCTCAGCGCCCGGCACGCCCACGCCGCCGGCCGCGAGGTCGCCATGACCTTATCGGATTCCTTCTGCGTCGACCGCTATCGCGACGAGTTCCTCGATCTGATGATGAGCGGCACGGTCGATGTCGTCTTTGCCAATGAAAGCGAGCTGAAATCGCTTTACCAGACCGCATCCTTCGAAGCCGGCATCGAACAGATTCGCAAGGACTGCAAGCTTGCCGTCGTCACCCGCTCGGAGTTGGGCTCCGTCGTGCTGCGCGGCGACGAGACGATCGTGGTCGACGCGATGCAGATCGCCGAGTTGGTCGATTCGACAGGCGCCGGCGATCTTTACGCCGCGGGCTTCCTGCATGGCTACACGACCGGCCGTTCGCTCGGCGAATGCGGCCGACTCGGCTCTCTCGCCGCCGGCCTCGTCATCCAGCAGGTCGGCCCGCGCCCGTACCAGAACTTGCGACAAGCCGCAGAGCAGCACGGACTGGGATAGAGGCAGAGGCTTGCCGCCGCATACTTAGTAGATATATACGTCGTATGCACACCGGCGGAAGGAATGGCTATGTCGAAGGAAGCCGTTTTCACGATGAAGCTTGAACCCGAGCTGCGCGCTGAATTCATGGCCGCAGCCGACGCCGCGCATCGGCCGGCCTCCCAAGTGGTTCGGGAACTGATGCGCGACTTCATCCGGCAACAGCGCGAGGCCCGCCGGTATGACGAGTTTCTTCAGCAGAAGGTCGAACGTGCCCGGGTTTCGATGCGCGCGGGGGTCGGTATTTCTCATTCGGAAGTCGAAGCTGATGCCGATATACGGCACGCGGGGTTGTTGAGCCGCGCCGGTAAGGCCGGTTCGTGAGAGTCACTTGGACGCCGCAAGCCAATCGCGATCGGCTTGAGATCCTGGAGTACATCGCGAGCGACAATCCCGACGCTGCTGCGCGGATCGATCAGCTATTCCTGCAGGCCGCCGGCAAGCTTGGCAAATTCCCCCTGCTTGGCCGCATCGGGAAGATTTCCAGCACCCGCGAGTTGATACCTCATGAAACTACCGCCTGATCTACGAGGTGGATGAGACGGCGGAAGCAGTGTGGATTCTGGCCTTGGTACATACCGCCCGCCGGTGGCCGCCAGTTCAGGAGTAGGTCAGGGTGCCCTGCCCTCACGACCAGATGTTCTTGTCGATCTTGCCCTGCAGCTCGGGGTAGTCGCGGGCCTCGAAGCGCGGCGACTTGCCGGTCCCTCGCTGCTCGAAATAATCCCGCGTCAGTTTCACCACGGTGCCTGACAAGAGCATGATCGCGATCAGGTTGATCGTCGCCATCAGCCCCATCGAGGCGTCGGCGGCATTGAACACGGTCGCAACCGTTGAATACGCGCCCCAGATGACCATGCCGAGCAGCGCGATGCGCAGGAGGGTCAGCGCGATCGTGTTGTCCGCGCGCAGGAAGGTCATCGCGTTCTCGGCATAGGAATAGTTGCCGATGATCGAGGTGAAGGCGAAAAAGAAGATCGCAATGGCGATGAAGTAAAGACCGAACGCGCCGAATTGCTGCTGCATGGCGTTCTGGGTCAAGGTCGCGCCCTCGATGTCGCCGCCGATCTGGTAGACGTCGGACATCAGGATCATGATCGCGGTCGCGGTGCAGATGATGATCGTGTCGATGAACACGCCGAGCGCCTGGACGAAGCCTTGCGAGGAGGGATGATGCGGCTGCGGCACCGCGACGGCGGCGATGTTCGGCGCCGAGCCCATGCCGGCTTCGTTGGAGAACAGGCCGCGCTTCACGCCGTTGAGCATCGCAGCCAGAATGCCGCCCGTGATGCCGGCTCCCGCTTCCTGCAGGCCGAAGGCGTGCGCGAAGATCATGGCGACCACGCCCGGCACATCCGCAAAGTTCATGACCAGGACGATGATCGCCATCAACAGATAGATTCCGGCCATGACCGGCACCACGATTTCAGCCACGCGCGCGACTTGGCGGATGCCGCCGAAGATGACGGCGCCGGCAAGAACGGCCACGCCGACGCCGACCCAGATCTTGTCCACGCCGAACGCGCCCTCGAAAGCGTCGGCGATGGAGTTTGCCTGGACCGCATTGAAAACGAGCCCGAACGAGATGATCAGGAAGATCGAGAACAGCGCGCCCGCCCAGGGCGCGCGCAGGCCGCGCGCGATGTAGAAGGCCGGCCCGCCGCGATATTGGCCTTGCGCGTTCTCGATCTTGTAAAGTTGGGCGAGTGCCGATTCCGAATAGGCCGTCGCCATGCCGACGAGCGCCACCATCCACATCCAGAAGATCGCGCCTGGCCCCCCCAGCGACAGCGCCACGGCGACGCCTGCGATATTGCCGGTGCCGACGCGCGATGCGAGGCTGATCGTCAGCGCCTGGAACGGGCTGATGCCGTGCTTGTCGCTTTCCTCGCTCCTGGCGATGACGCGGAATAATTCGCCAAAATGCATGAACTGCACGAAGCGCAGCCGGACCGTGAAGTAGATGCCGACGGCGAGAAGGCCGTAGACGAGGACATAATTCCACAAGATGTTGTTCAGGAAATCGACAATGGCCGTCATGGCTCGTCCTTGCGCGCTGCTTCTTCATGACCGAAATGTGGCACATTCGTGCAAAGTCGAGCCCCCAAGGGATTGAAAGCGACTTTCCCGGCTGCCGCCTGCCGTCCATTCACATGGCCTTAAGCCTTGGCTGATGGCATGGTGATGGTGATTCTGCGGCGGAGGTCGGCTTGAACCTGCTCCTGTTTCTCGATTATGCCGGCATCGCCGTCTTTGCCGCGACCGGCGCGCTTGCCGCCTCGCGCAAGCAGGTCGACATCATCGGCTTTCTGTTCCTGGGCAGCATGACGGCGGTCGGCGGCGGCACGGTCCGCGATCTGGTTCTGGGCGTGCCCGTCTTCTGGGTCGCCAACCACACCTATCTCCTGGTCGCCTGCATAGTCGCCATTGCCGTCTTCTTCGGCGCGCATCTGGTCGAATCGCGCTATCGCCTGCTCCTGTGGCTCGACGCGATGGGTGTGTCCTTCTACTGCGTCTACGGCGCCTTCAAGGGTCTCGCCGTCACCGGATCGCCGGTCATCGCGATCGTGGCCGGCGTCTTGACCGCGACCTTCGGCGGCATTCTGCGCGATCTTCTGGCGCGCGAGGATTCGGTGCTGCTGCGCCCCGAACTTTATGTGACGGCGGCGCTCTTGGGGGCGCTCACCTATGTGCTGGCCGATCTTGGCGGCGCGCCGGCGGCCGGCGCCGCGCTGATCGCGACTTCCATCGCCTTTCTGGTGCGCGGCGGCGCGATTGCCTATGGCTGGGCGTTCCCGCCCTATAAAAGCCGCCCCGGCCGCCGCCCCCAGGACATCCCGCCGACATAG
>CAZEEC010000193.1:2482-3826 GCA_964511105.1 uncultured Mesorhizobium sp. | reverse complement strand
GCGGCGAATATACCTATCACGGCCCCGGCCAGCGGGTCGCCTATGTCATGCTCGACCTGAAGCGCCGCCGCGAGGATGTGCGCGCTTTCGTGGCCGCGCTCGAGGAATGGATCATCCGGTCGCTTGCCCGTTTCAACGTCAGGGGCGAGCGGCGCGACGATCGGGTTGGCGTCTGGGTCGCCCGGCCGGACCGGCCGCCTCTGCCGGACGGCTCGATGGCCGAGGACAAGATCGCCGCCATCGGCATCCGGTTGCGCCGCTGGGTGTCCTTCCACGGCATTGCCGTCAACATCGAGCCCGATCTCCAGCACTATGACGGCATCGTGCCCTGCGGCATCCGCGGCCACGGCGTGACGAGCCTCGTCGACCTCGGTCTGCCGGTGACGATGATGGATTTCGACGTCGCCTTGAAGGCGGCTTTCGCGGAGGTCTTTGGAACCGTAGACTGATCTCATAGGAGATCCCCATGCCCCATCGCGCCGCCCCTGCCCTCGCAGTCATCCTGACCTTCGTCCTCGCCCTGCCGGCAGATGCTCAGATCCAGAGCGATCTGATCGCGCCGGAAACGGCAACGGGCATGCAGGCGACGCCGCTCGTGCGTGCCCAGCGCTCGATGGTCGTGAGCGCCAATCCGCTTGCCACCGAGGCCGGTCTTGCGGTCCTGGAGAAGGGCGGCTCGGCCGCCGATGCCGCCATCGCCGTCCAGGCGGCTCTCGGTCTTGTCGAGCCGCAATCATCGGGACTTGGCGGCGGCGCGTTCGCGCTTTGGTATGATGCCGCCAGCGCCACGCTCACCACCTATGACGCGCGCGAAACCGCGCCCTTGGCCGCCACTGCGGATCTGTTCCTGGACGACAATGGCGAGCCTTTGCCCTTCTTCGAGGCCGTCGTCGGCGGCAGGTCCGTCGGCGTGCCCGGCGTCCCGCTCCTGCTGGAATTGCTCAGCGAACGGCACGGCAAGCTCGGTTTGACGGAAGCCGTCGACGGCGCCATCCGCCTCGCCGACGAAGGCTTCGCGGTGTCCCCGCGTTTGGCCGCGCTTTTGGCGGGCGAGGCTGGCCGTCTTGACGGACAGGAGGCCGCGGCTTCCTATTTTTTTCCCCACGGCGTTGCACTTGCCGCCGGAGACCTGTTGAAGAATCCCGCCTATGCGGACGCGCTCAAGCAACTGGCCGAAAACGGCGCCGCACCGTTTTACTCCGGCGATCTGGCCGCCGCCATAATGGATGCGGTCGCCAGCCACCCGACGAATCCCGGTTCGCTGTCGCTCGATGATCTCGCGTCCTACGAAGTCGTCGAGCGGGAGGCCGTGTGCATCGGCTACCGGCGCTTTGACGTCTGCGG
>CAZEEC010000193.1:0-2382 GCA_964511105.1 uncultured Mesorhizobium sp. | reverse complement strand
GACGCCGCCCTTCCGCAGGAGGCCGTTCAGGCGGGCGAACCGCCACGTCAGCGTACGCACAACTGGCTCGACGGCTTTTCCTACGAGGCGCCGGCCACCAGCCACTTCGTGATCGCCGACGCGGACGGCAACATCATTTCGATGACGTCGTCGATCGAAAACGCTTTCGGCTCGCGCCTGATGGCGAATGGCTATCTCCTCAACAACCAGTTGACGGATTTCTCCTTCCGGCCGCGCGATGCCGAAGGCGAGATCGCCAACCGCGTCGAGCCCGCCAAACGTCCGCGCTCGTCGATGGCGCCCACCATCGTGCTGCAGGAGGGTGAACCGGCCTACGCGCTCGGCTCGCCCGGCGGCGCGATGATCATCCCCTATGTCGCCAAGTCGCTGGTCGCGCTGATCGACTGGGAGATGCCGCTCGACCGGGCGCTCGCCCTGCCCCACCTCGTCAACATTGCCGGCCCTTACTGGCTGGAAGAAGGAACCGAAGCGGAACGGATGGGGCCGGATTTGCAACAACTCGGCTATGCGATCGAGACCCGCGAGCTGAATTCGGGCCTGCATGCGATCGCGTTCCGCCCTTCAGGATTGGAGGGCGCGGCCGATCCGCGTCGCGAGGGAACGGCAGCCGGTCGATGATCAAAATGCGATCAGCCAGAGTGTCATGGTGGTGACGAAGGCGCCGATGGAGACGAAGGAAACGAGGTCGTAAATGATGTCGGACACTGGGCTTCTCCCTTAATGATGGCCCAGTATGTTCCCGTTTTGTTCTCAATGCAAGCCTGAAGCCGGCTTGCTGACCGGCCGGCTCTATTTTTCTCTGTCTGGCGTGTCGATGCGACCGAGACCCATTGATTTCGCGATCTTCGATCGTTCGATCGCATAGTTCGGCGCGACCATCGGATAATCGTCCGGCAGGCCCCATTTGCGGCGATACTGCTCCGGCGTCATGCCGTATTTGGCCTTCAGGTGCCGCGACAGTGTCCTGAATTTGCGGCCGTCCTCGAGCGAGATGATATAGTCGGGCATCACCGACTTCTTGATCGGCACCGCCGGCTCCTGGACGAGCGCGGGCTCCGTCGGCTGCCCCCGCGATGAGATCGACTGGTGCACCGAACCAATCAAGGCTGGCACCTCAGAGACGGGAACCGGATTATGACTGACATAGGCGCAGACGACTTGCGCCGTCAGTTCCAAGAGACGCTCGGCGTCCACCGCATTTGCCATATCTTGCTCAACCATGATCAGTACTCCTGCACCTATACGCGGGGCGACCGAGGCAGGACAGTTGAACCGCCGGCGAATCGCCTCATGACTATGCTAGCGCCATGATCATGCGCCGTCAGGTCACCTGATGTTTCGTCTTGTCAGGTGGTGAACCGGCTGCGAATGATGCAACGCGCCATTATATCAATTTTTTCCGAATTGTGCTGCGATCGCGATAAAATCGGAGGCCTTGAGGCTGGCTCCGCCGACGAGCGCGCCATCGACATTGTCGGCGGCCATCAGTCCGGCGGCATTGTCCGCCTTGACCGAGCCGCCGTAAAGGAGCGGGACCGACCCCGCTTCGGCCCCGATCCGGTCCGTCAGCGTCTTGCGGATATGCGCATGGGCGGCCGTCACGTCGTCGACCGTCGGGGTCAAGCCCGTGCCGATCGCCCAAACAGGTTCATAGGCGACGAGCGTATTTTTCGCCGTCGCCGAGCCAGGCACCGATCCTGCGATCTGACGGGACAAGATGTTTAGCGTCTCGCCCGATTCCCGTTCGCCGCGCGTTTCGCCGATGCAGATGATCGCCTTCAGTCCGGCGGCCCAGGCCGCCTGCGCTTTCGCCGCGACCATATTGTCCGTCTCCGCGTGGTCCGTGCGCCGTTCCGAATGCCCGACGATGACGCAGCTTGCGCCCGCATCGCGCAGCATGTCGGCGGAGATGTCGCCGGTATGCGCGCCCGACGCCTTTGCGTGGCAGTCCTGGCCGCCCAGCATCACCGGCGAGCCATCCGTCACGGCTGCCGCTCTGGAGATGAGCGTCGCCGGCAGACAGACCACGAGATCGAGTTTCCCGAACTGATCCGCGTTTGCCACGATGGCGGTAAGTTCGTCGAGCGCTGCTCCGACGCCATTCATCTTCCAGTTGCCCGCCAGGACGGGTCGAATATGAGTATTCATCGTCTTCCTTCGCAAATCGAGGCGCAGATGGCGCCTTGCTACCAAATAGCGGCGACAAAGCAATCGACAGGCGCTGCCGGTAACGGTATTCCCTCAACATCGTTGATGTCGATCGAAACGGGAAGAATGGCAGATGCTGACATGGTTGCGCAGTAAGACCGGCTCCTTGATGGTCAAGGTGCTTCTTGGCCTACTTGTCGCCAGCTTCGCCGT
>CAZEEC010000192.1:0-3834 GCA_964511105.1 uncultured Mesorhizobium sp. | reverse complement strand
GCGACAACCATGGCCAACCGGTATGCGAGCCAAATGCAAAATTGCTAGGCCCGCAACCCCGCGTCGACGAGATTGAGGTTGTGCCGAGGTCCACGCACGAAAGCGTCGCGCATGCGCGCCTCGACAACAGCGCGGCGGCGGACATGGTTCTCGGTTAGTCCGAGTTCTGTCCATACCGCATCGATCGCCTCGTGGAGCCGGTCGTCTTCCTCGGGTCGGTCGCGCCCGGAGCGGGCTTGCGAAGTGTGCTTCGTCATTGCGGCCTCCTTTGTTCGGCCCGGCCAAGCGGGCTTCTGGTTTGCGCCACGGCCAGAACGATGGCCGTGGTCTCATGGTAGCGCGCTCGGGCGAAAAGAAAGGATAGCTGAAATCACTCTTTGCGCGAGTCTGAAATGCTTGCGCGATCAGAATAAGGGGCATCTATGGGCAATGCGTGCGTAGGCATTTACGAGATCGACGTCGCCTTGATTTCGACGCTACAATTGGCCGAACCTCAGCGGTCATCCAGCCCGGGAAGCTCCGTATGAACCGAAACGACGTCAATCCGGTCGGCGAGCTCACCTTGAGGACGCTCGCCATGCCGGCCGACGCCAACGCGGCTGGCGATATTTTCGGCGGTTGGGTGATGGCGCAGATGGATCTGGCATGCGGCATCCGCGCGGCCGAGCGCGCCAGGGGCCGTGTCGTGACGGCGGCGGTCAAGGAAATGGCGTTCGCCAAGCCGATGAAGGTCGGCGACACCTTGTGCATCTATATCGACATCACGCGCGTCGGTCGCAGTTCGATGACGCTGCGCGTCGAAGCCTGGGCACAGCGCTACTTGTCGGACCTGATGGAAAGGGTGACTCATGCCGATTTCGTCATGGTCGCGCTCGACAATGACGGCAGTCCGAAGGCCGTGCCGGCGGAGTAGACACTGAAGCGCGATCGGCGTCGGTGACGCAGTGTCAAGGAATTGGCTCCTTGGCAGCCCGTGGCACGGACCGCATATCCGAGGTCCAAACACATTGTTCGCCATAGGAGCCATAGATGACCAAGCCAAGAATCGCGATCGTGATCGGTTCAACCCGCCCGAACCGTTTCGCCGACCATCCCGCGCAATGGATCAAGGAACTGGGCGCCGAACGGTCCGATCTCGACTTCGAGATCGTCGATCTGCGCGACTATGACATGCCTTTGTTCAACGAGGCGGGATCTCCGGCCTATGCGCCATCGGAAAGCGTGACAGCGCGACGCTGGCAGGAAAAGGTCGCCGGTTTCGACGGCTATATCTTCACCGCCGCGGAGTATAATCGCGGTCCGACGGCCGCCCTGAAGAACGCGCTCGACTATGCCTATAACGAATGGAGAGGAAAGCCGGCCGCCTTCGTTGGCTATGGCGGCGTCGGCGGCGCCCGTGCGATCGAGCAACTGCGCCTGATCGCGGTTGAGCTTCAGATGGCGCCGATCCGCGCCGGCGTCCACATCATGTTCCCGACCTATATGGATGTCGTGCAGAATGGCAAGAAACTGTCGGATTTCGACTTCCTGCAGCAAAATGGCCGCGATCAGCTCGACCAGCTCGCCTGGTGGGCAAAGGCCCTGAAGGCTGCCCGGTCCCAGGACGAGACGCAGGCGAAGGCCGCCTGACCCGTTCGATCGTATATCAGACCGATTGGGAATGACCGCGGGCGGCCAGCACCTTGTCGATGCGCCGCCCGTCCATATCGACCACTTCGAAGCGCCAGCCGAGCGCCTCGACCGTCTCGCCCGTTTCGGGCAGATGGTTGAGATGGGACAGGACGAAGCCCGCCACCGTCTCGTAGGAACGGCGGGTGGGCAGTTTCAGGCTGAGCGTGTCAGCGAGGTCGTCGGCCGACATCGAGCCCGACAGCAGCCATGAGCCGTCCTCGCGCTGGATCGACATCGGCTCTTCTCCCGATGAATCGAAGCGGAAGACGCCGGCGATCGCCTCGAGAATATCGATCGGAGTGACCACTCCTTCGAAATTGCCGTATTCGTCGTGGACGAGCGCCATCGGGATGTCCGCCTGGCGCAGCGTCGCCAGAACGTCGAGCGCGTCAGTGTAGTCGTGGACGACGGCGACCGACTTGACGACGGCGCGCAGATCGATCTCGTCACCCGTCAGCAGTTGGGAAAGGACGTCGCGGGCCCGCACGATGCCCAGCATGTCGTCGATGTTGTTCTCGGCGGCCGGCAAATGCGAATGCTGAGTCTCGCTCAACTTGCGGCGGATGGTGTCGGGAGAGGCATTGACGTCGACCCAGTCGACGTCGAGGCGCTGCGTCATGATCGCCCGTACCGAGCGATCGGCCAGCCGCATGACGCCCGAAATCATGCGCCTTTCCGCGGTCTCGATGACGCCGGAGCGTTCTGCTTCGGCGATCAGCGCATTGATTTCCTCATCGGTGACCTTCTGCTCGTCCTCCGCGTCCTGGCCGAGCAGCTTCAAGACGGTCTTGCCCGAGATGTCGAGGAGCCAGACCAGCGGCAGCGCCGCCTTGGACAGGAAGGCCATCGTCGGCGCAACCTTGACGGCCACGCGCTCGGGATTCTTCAGGGCGATCTGCTTGGGCACGAGCTCGCCGATGATCAGCGAGCCATAGGTGATGAGCGCGACGACGATGCCGACGCCGAGCGGAGTGGCGGCGACGGCGGGCACGCCCGCATCGAGCAGCGCCGCCGCCAGTCTCTGGCCGATGGTCGCGCCGGAAAACGCACCCGACAAAATGCCGACCAAAGTGATGCCGATCTGGACGGTAGAGAGAAAGCGTCCCGGGTTCGATGCAAGGTCGATCGCGCTGCGGGCGCCCGCGACATGGTCATCCGCCATGGCCCTGAGGCGCGCAGGGCGCGAGGAGACCACCGCGAGCTCCGACATGGCCAACGCGCCGTTGACGCAGATCAGAACGACGACAAACGCGATTTCGATGGTGAGCATGATCCGCGCTTCTTAGCAAAGACCGCAGGATCAAGCGAGACCAAACATCAGCGGCAGGCGACGTAGCCGTTGCGGCGGCCCTTCAAGTCGAAATGGAAGTGGTCGGCATGGGCCGCATTGTAGCCGGGGCCAAGAACCGTCGTGAAATAGGAGCAGCCGCCCGAGCGCACGTTCTTGAGGAGGCTCTTCTCGCGAAAGGCGAACCAGCCCGGCTTGCGCACGTCGATATCGCGGCCGTTCTTCAGTTCGATGCGCATGACGTCGAGCGCGTTGCCCTTGGAATGTTCGGAGGCCGTATTGGTGCCGGCGATACGGCGGCAGGAATAGCTCGAGCCTTGGTGGATCGTCTTGACGCCGGACAGATAGCGCCAGCGCGAGGCGGGCGCCAGTTCCTTGCGGGTCCAGGTGGCGAAAGCGAGCGCCATCTGGCAGTTCAAGGTCGCGGCGGGCTTCATCTGGATGTTGCCGGCAAGCCCCGAGACCTGCACGGGATGGTCGATCCGGCAGGAGCCGCCATCATTGATCGGCGCCAGATCCCGAAATGTCACGCCCATCCGGCGCAATTGCTGGCGGCACTGCGCCTCTGCGGCCGGCATGGCCATGCCCTGTGGCGCGGATGGCTGGTTCAGGCGCGGATAGCCGACCATCATCGGATTGGACGGCACGAGCCGCTGCAGGCCCGTCGGCCGCGCGGATGCGGCGCTGGCCGCGGCGTGGCCGCCGCCAATGGCGGCTTTCGGTTCCGGCGACAAGACGTCGATGACGGAACAGGAAGAAAAGGCAATGGCTCCGGCCGCGATTGCAATGAGACTTGCAACGGTGCGGACCTTGCCCGGCAGATACGCGCCGAACGCTTTACGCATGATACTCAGACCCGTCTTCCTGTCCCGTCA
>CAZEEC010000191.1:0-3845 GCA_964511105.1 uncultured Mesorhizobium sp. | reverse complement strand
GCCTCGCCGTCTCCGCTTTCACCTCGGCCACGCTTTTGCCCGGCACCTCGGAAGCCGTGCTCGTCGCGCTTCACGCCGCGCGGGCGGCCGAGCCTTTGGCGCTGCTTGTCGTTGCCAGTACCGCCAACATCGCCGGCTCCTGCGTCAACTGGCTGATCGGGCGATTCGTCAATCGATTCCGGGACCGCAAATGGTTCCCCGCTTCGCCACACCAACTCGCGCGCGCCGAAGCCTGGTATCGGCGCTATGGCCTGTGGTCGCTGTTCTTGTCCTGGCTGCCGGTCATCGGCGATCCGCTGACGGTCATCGCCGGCATCCTGCGCGCGCCGTTTCCTGCCTTCCTGGCCATCGTCGCGCTCGCCAAGACGGCGCGCTACGCCGCCGTCCTCGGCCTCCTCTCCCTCCTTTGAACTCGCCCCTTCGTGCCCCATATGCGCTCCAGTTCATTGGAGCACTTCATGACCAAGACCCGTACAGAATCCGACACGTTCGGCCCGATCGACGTTCCCGCCGACCGTTATTGGGGCGCGCAGACGCAGCGCTCGGCCGAGAATTTCAAGATTGGCACCGAGAAGATCCCGCTGCCGCTCATCCACGCGCTCGGGCTCGTCAAGCGCGCGGCCGCCGAAACCAATCTGTCGCTCGGGATCCTCGACGCCGAGCGCGCCGGCATGATCGTCACCGCTGCGCAGGAAGTGGCCGACGGCGAACTCGACGACCATTTTCCGCTCGTCGTCTGGCAGACCGGCTCCGGCACCCAGTCGAACATGAACGCCAATGAGGTGATCGCCAACCGTGCCATCGAGCGGGCGGGCGGCGCGTTGGGCTCGAAGACGCCGGTTCATCCCAATGATCACGTCAATATGAGCCAGTCGTCCAACGACACCTTTCCCTCGGCCATCCACATCGCGATCGTGCGCGAGACGCATGCGACGCTCCTGCCCGGCCTCGACCACCTGATCGCCAGCCTGCAGGAAAAGGCGGCCGCCTTTGCCGACATCATCAAGATCGGCCGCACCCATACTCAGGATGCCACGCCTTTGACGCTCGGCCAGGAATTTTCCGGCTACGTCGCAGCGCTCGTCGCGGGCCGCCGCCGCGTCGTCGAAAGCCTGCACGACGTACATGCGTTGGCCCAGGGCGGCACCGCCGTCGGCACCGGCCTGAATTCGCCGGCCGGCTTCGATGAAGGCTTCGCCGCGCGCGTCGCGGAACTGACCGGCCTGCCCTTCCGCTCGGCCGAGAACAAGTTCGAGGGGCTTGCGAGCCACGGCGCGGCGGCCCATTTTCACGGCGCTCTTTCCGCACTCGCCGCCGACCTCTTCAAGATCGCCAACGACATCCGCTTTCTGGGGTCCGGTCCCCGATCGGGACTGGGCGAACTGATCCTGCCCGAAAACGAGCCCGGCTCCTCGATCATGCCAGGCAAGGTCAACCCGACCCAGGCCGAAGCCTTGACCATGGTCGCGACCCAGATCATGGGCAACCAGACGACCGTCACGATGGCGGCCAGCCAGGGTCATTTCGAGTTGAACGTCTTCAAGCCGGTGATCGCCAATGCGGTCCTGCAGTCGGTGCGGCTCGCTGGCGATGCGATGCGCTCCTTCGCCGACAATTGCGTCGTCGGCATCGCCGCCAATGAAGAACGCATCTCCGAACTGGTGCAGAAATCCTTGATGCTGGTCACCGCGCTGGCGCCCTCTATCGGCTATGACAACGCCGCCGCGATCGCCAAGACCGCCCACAAGAATGGCACCACGCTGCGCGAGGAGGCGATTGCCAGCGGCCATGTCACGGCCGAAGATTATGACCGCATCGTTCGTCCCGAGAACATGACGCATCCGGGATGACGGTGAACGTCTCCTACTGGTCCGTTCACTTCTCGTGAACGCAGTGTCGCGAACCTGCCGGCTCGCGGCCCTGCGGGTCTTTTGGTATACAGAAGACAACATTCCTCTGTGCCGAAAGGTTTTCTTGAAATGACCAATGATGCTGTACTTCTTGTCTCGCGAATTCTTCTTGTCGCGCTCTTCCTTCTTTCCGGCATCCCGATGATCTTCGGGCCGGGTGGCTTTGCCGGCTATATGGGTGCGATCGGCCTGCCGGCGCCGCTCCTCGTCACCTGGATCGTCATTGCAGTGAAGGTGTTGGGCGGCCTTGCTCTCCTGGTTGGCTATCAGACCCGCTATGCGGCCTATGCGCTTGCCGCCTTCGCGCTCGGCTCGGCGCTCCTCGGCCACATGGCTTGGTCCGACCCGAACGAGTTTAACAACTTCTTCAAGAACCTCGCCATGGTCGGCGGCTTCCTCGCGATCTCGGTCGCCGGCCCCGGCGCGATCTCGGTCGACGCGCGCAGCACGTCAGGCAAGCCGAGCCCGGCTCTCGCATAACTCCGATGGCTTGATCCAGACCCGGCGGTCGAATCCCTATTCGACCGCCGGGATCGCTTTCAGATAGGCCGCGATCGCGGCGCGATCTTCTTCGGGCAGTTGCGCCAGGTTGCGAATGACCGCGGCCATCCGCCCGCCCGCCGAATCGAAATCGGGCGTGAACCCGCTTTCCAAGTAATAGGCGATGTCTTCCTCGCTCCAACTGGCGATATCGCCGCCGGCCGTGATGTTGGGCCGCCCCCCGAGCCACTGGTCGGTCTCGAGCCCGCCGGTCAAGGCGCGCGGCGTGTGGCATTCCCCGCAATGGCCGAGCGCCTCGACGAGATACTGGCCATGAGCCACCTGCGGGCTCGCATTAGCGATCTCGATCTGCGGTTCGTCATTTAGATAGAGCGCTTTCCACAAGCCGATCCCACGCCGCAGGGTGAAGGGAAACCACAGGCCATGGTCGGGCGCTTGGCCTTCCACAGCCGGCAGCGTCTGCATGAAGGCAAAGAGGTCGGCAACATCTTCGTCGCTCATCCGGCTGTAGGATGTATAGGGAAAGGCCGGATAGTAATGGCGTCCGTCCGGCGAAATCCCGCGCCGCACCGCATTGGCGAAGTCGCCGATCGACCAGCCGCCGATCCCATGATCGGGATGGGTCGAGATATTGGGCCCGTAGAAGGTCCCGAAATCGCTCTTGATCTCGACTCCGCCGACCAGTTCAAGCAGCGCCTCGCCGGACGCTTGCGGCGCGGCGTGGCACGAGGCGCAGCCGCTCGCCCAGAAAATACGTTCGCCGGCCGCCGCGTCGCCCTCGGGCAGCGCTGTGATCTCGGCTTGCGAATAAGGCTCGGGCGCGGCCAGAAGCCAGGCGACACCCGCCCCCGCCATGGCAAGGACGGCAACGCCGAGGAGCAGTTTCAGCCCGGGCCTCACGGCCGCTTAATCCGCCCGGTACAGTTCATGGCAGGCGCCGCAGTTTTGCGCCGCCGGGGCAAAGACGGTGCGGAACGCGTCGAGATCCTGCGGGGCGGCCGCCAAAGCGGCAGCGACATCGGCTTTATACTTGTCGTCGATCTCTCGGAACCCGTCCTGATCCCCCCACACCGCCGCGGTGGCATCGCCGCCTTCGCTTCCCATGGGGTAGAGCGCGTCGATGTCATGGGCCTGCGCGTTGGCGTTCATTTCTTCCAGCGCCGCCATCACGGTCGCCGCATCGAAGTCCGCCCTCCCCTGCGCGATCGGCCCGAGCGTGCGCAGGATCTGACCGCGCTCCTTCATCAACGCCTGGCGATCGTCGATCGGATCGGCATGGGCGGCCGGGATCGACAGGCCGGCAATCGCGGCGGCGGCAAGAACGAAACGATGCATCAAGAAGTTCTCCGGAATGTGGATTCGCGGCGATCTTCCTTGGGAATCGCGACAGGCGATAGATGGCAGAACGCGGTCCCCGATCACGCTTGCGTTATT
>CAZEEC010000190.1:0-3859 GCA_964511105.1 uncultured Mesorhizobium sp. | reverse complement strand
GCTTTCGAGCACAGATAAAGGGTTGCGCCGGCAATGTCATGGGGGGCGCCGATCCGGCCGAGCGGCACGCGCGCGCCGACTGTGGCCGCCTGCTCCTCGCTTGCCGTCGCAAAGGCCGTCATGCGGCTTTGGAAGGGCCCCGGCGCGAAGGCATTGACGGTGATGTGCCGTCCCGCAAGCTCGATCGCCAGCGTCCGGGTAAGATGATGAACCGCGGCCTTCGAAGCGGTGTAGGAATAGGCGCCGTCGGCCATCGGCTGGGTTCCCATCACTGATCCCAGATTGATGATGCGCGACGGATCGTCGCGACTGGCGGAGCGTTCGAGGTCGGGCAACAGTTCCCGTGTCAGGTGGAAGAGCCCGGTCACATTGACATTGAGCACCTTAGCCCAGGCCGAATAGGGGAACTCTGACAGCTCCGCGCCCCACGACACACCGGCATTGTTGAACAGGATGTCGAGACGGTCCGTCCGGCTGCGAACCTCCGCCACGAGCGCGGCAATGCCCTCTTCCGTGCTCACATCGCCGCCAAATCCCTCGGCCTTGCCGTTTGTGCCCATCGCATTGAGTTCGTCTGCCACGCGGGCGCAATCGGCGCCCTTGCGCGAGGCGATCAGCACGTTGGCCCCGCCCTGCATCAGCGCGGTCGCGGCCATCCGGCCGATGCCGGTCGCCGCCCCCGTGACGAGTGCGGTCTTGCCGGCCACGGAAAACAGGTCATCGATAAAGCTCATGCATCTCCCCCGGGATGGTCCGCGGCGCCCGAGACGCCGCGTTGACAACATACCCGGTAGTATGTTCATCATTCCACCGTCCGTAAAGAGCCTTTGCGCGATCGGGAAGGATAGGGCGAAAAGGCCAGACGATCGGGAGGAAATGGGATCTGATGGCGGTCGCTGTGCGGGAGCGTACGATCGACAGTTCACGCGCTGCCATTCTGGCGGCCGCTGCACGCTGTTTTCACGCGCGCGGCTATGCCGCGACATCGATCGACGACGTGGCGCGCGCGCTCGATTCGACCAAGGGTCGCATCTATCACCATTTCGGATCGAAGGCTGATCTCTTCGCCGCCGTGTTTCGCGCCGGGATGGAAATGAACTACGTTGCGCTCGACCCGCACCGCGGCCGGCCGGGTCCGGCTCATCTGAAGTGGAAGGAATTGGCGCGGGTCCATGTCGACCAGATGATCCGGACGCGTGCCTTCCAGCGGGTCGTCTGGATGGGCGTGGAAATGCATCTTTTGGGCGCCACCACGCCCCAGCAGCGCGTCGTTTTCGAGGAACTCGCCGAGACGCGCTCGCGCTATGGCGATATCTTCCGCAATCTCATCGCCGAGGGTCGCGGAACCGGCCATTTCGATTTTCCCGATCTGTCGATCGCCAACCAGTTGATGTTCATGACGCTCAATTCGCCGATCTTCTGGTACTCGCCGCGCGGCGGCGAAACGCGCGACGACGTCGAGAATCTCATCGCACAAGTCGTTACCTGCGCCTGGCGCGGACTGGGCGGCACGGAAGGAGTGAAGGTATGAGCGTCAATCCCGAAATGAACCTCGCCATGAGCGAGCATGTCAGGCCGCTGCACGAGAAGGTGGCGCGCATGGTGCGCGAGGAGATCATTCCGCTCGACGAGGAGTTCCTGGCGGAAGTCGGCAAAGAAGGTGACCGCTGGGCCTATACCGCGCGCCAGACCGAGATCCTGGAGGGTCTGAAGGCCAAAGCGCGCGAGCGCGGCTTGTGGAATTTCTGGCTCACCCATTCCGATCAGGGCTACGGGCTGTCGACGGTCGAATATGCCTATTTGGCCGAGGAGATGGGCAAGGCGCATCTCGGCGCTGAGACCTTCAACTGCTCCGCTCCCGATACCGGCAACATGGAGGTGCTCGAGCGCTATGGCTCGCCCGAGCACAAGGAGCGCTGGCTGAAGCCGCTTCTGAACGGCGAAATCCGCTCCGCCTACTTGATGACCGAACCTGACGTCGCCTCGTCGGACGCCACCAATGTCGCGATGCGCTGCGAGCGTGACGGCGATGACTATGTTCTCAACGGCGAGAAATGGTGGTCGTCGGGCGCTGGCGATCCGCGCTGCGCGATCTACATCACCATGGTCAGGACACCCGACGAAGGCCGCCGCAAGCACGAACAGCATTCGATGATCCTGGTGCCGGCCGACACGCCGGGCATTACCAAGCTTCGCGCCTTGACCGTTTATGGCGACGACGACGCGCCGCATGGCCATCTTCATCTGAAGTTCGAGAATGTCCGCGTGCCGGCGTCGAACCTCATTCTCGGCGAGGGCAGGGGCTTCGAGATCGCCCAGGGCCGCCTCGGACCTGGCCGGATTCACCATTGCATGCGCGCGATCGGACAAGCCGAAATGGCGCTCGAGATGATGTGCAAGCGCTCGATGCGCCGTGAGGCCTTCGGCAAGAAGCTCGCCCAGCTCGGTGCGAATTTCGACATCATCGCCGAGTGCCGCATGGAGATCGAGATGGCGCGTCTTTTGTGCCTCAAGGCGGCATGGATGATTGATCAGGGCGACAAGAAGGCGGCCGCGCCCTGGATCAGCCAGATCAAGGTGGTCGCGCCGCGCGTCGCGCTCAAGGTTACGGATGAGGCGGTGCAGATGTTTGGCGGCCAGGGCGTCAGCCAGGACACGCCGCTTGCCCGCTCATGGACGCACCTGCGCACCCTGCGCCTGGCCGACGGCCCCGACGCCGTCCACCGCCGCCAGGTCGCGCGCGAGGAGTTGAAGAAATACACCCAGGAGAAGGTGTGATGATGAAAGCCATTATCGCGCGCGACTTCGGGCCGATCCGCGATCTCGACTATGCCGATTGGCCGGAGCCTCAAGCCGAAGGCAGCCGGATCGTGATCGATGTCGAGCGGATCGGCGTCAATTATCCCGACGGACTCCTCGTCCAGGGGCTCTACCAGATGAAGCCCGAGCCGCCCTTCGTGCCGGGCATGGAGGTGGCCGGCCGCGTCTCTGCCGTTGGTGACAACGTGACGCGGTTCAAGATCGGTGATCGGGTCGGCATGGTGGCCGCTCTTGGCGCCTATGCCGAAAAGGTCGCGGCCGACGAGAAAGCGGTCATGCCGCTTCCGGACGGGCTATCGGACGAGCACGCCTGCGCGCTGATGTGCGGCTATGGCACCTCCCATTATGCACTGAAACAGCGCGGCCAGTTGCAGTCAGGCGAGACGCTGTGCGTGCTTGGCGCATCGGGCGCGACGGGCGTTGCCGCCGTCCAGATCGGCAAGGCGATGGGCGCGAAGGTGATCGCGGTTGCCTCGTCGGAAGATAAACGCCGCATCGCTGAAGAGTCCGGCGCCGACATCGTGCTCGGCTACGAGAACTTGAAGGACGCGCTGAAGGAGGCGACCGGCGGCAAGGGCGTCGATGTCGCTTTCGATCCCGTTGGCGGCGAGGGCTTCGACGTTCTGTCGCGCTCGATGGGGTGGGGCGGTCGCCTGCTCGTCATTGGCTTCGCCTCAGGCACGATCCCGAAGCTCCCGGTCAATCTGACGCTGGTCAAGGGCTATAGCGTCGTCGGCGTCTTCTGGGGTGCTTTCACCGCCAAGGAGCCGAAGGTCTACGCAGACAATATGAAGGAGCTGATCGGCTGGCATCTCGCCGGCAAAGTCAAGCCCGTCATCGAAGGCGTCTATCCGCTTGCCGATGCGCCGGCCATTCTCGAACGCGTGCTCGCTCGCGGTGCGACCGGCAAGATCATCCTCAAGCCATAGGCAGTGCAATGACCATCCCCGGGACAATGAAAGCCCTGCTCCTCAAGAATGATGGCTATGCGCGCGCCCATTCCGGCACCGTGCTCGAAGCGATGGAGCCTTATGTCGAA
>CAZEEC010000189.1:0-3898 GCA_964511105.1 uncultured Mesorhizobium sp. | reverse complement strand
GTAGGCGAAGTCGACGTGGCCGGGTGTGTCGATCAGGTTGAGCACGTAGTGCTCGCCGTCCTTGGCGTCATATTCGAGCCTGACCGTATTCGCCTTGATGGTAATGCCGCGCTCGCGCTCGATGTCCATGGCATCGAGCACCTGGTTCTTCATTTCGCGATCCTCGAGCGAACCGGTCATCTGGATCAGTCGGTCGGCAAGCGTGGATTTTCCATGGTCGATATGGGCGACGATGGAGAAATTGCGGATCTTGGAAAGGGGCGTTTTCATGGACGCGCCTTTAGCAGGGGCCGCAATTCATAACAAGCGCGCCACGCGAGGCGGATCGGCTCCCGCCGCAAAATCCCACACGAAGCGCGCGATGGGTGCGACTGACACGCGCACGTGCCCCAAAAAAGCCATAAAAAGGACGCGCGGCTGGCTTTTTCTTCATTTGGGGTTGAGTGGCGAGGGCGCTTCCTTCACTATCCTTCTTCTTTTAGGAGCTGCTAAGGAACGCATGAAAATCAAGGTAGAAGCAAAGTCGATCTACAAGATATTCGGTCCGGACCCGGCCTCGGCACAGCGATTGCTCGCCGAGGGACGCGGGAAGGATGAGATCTTTGAGCAGACCGGCAATACGGTCGGCGTTCAGGACGCCTCGTTCCAGGTCGGCGAAGGACAGATCTTCGTCGTCATGGGATTGTCGGGCTCGGGCAAATCGACCCTGGTTCGCATGATCAACGGCCTGATCACCCCGACATCCGGTGAGATGCTGATCGATGGGATTGACATTGCTTCCTGCTCGGCTGTGACGCTCCGCGACGTGAGACGGTCGAAGATCGCGATGGTCTTCCAGCATTTTGCGCTGTTTCCGCACAGAACCGTCGCCGAGAACGTCGCCTTCGGGCTGAAGGTCAAGGGTGTGGGCGTGCAGGAGCGCCGGGCCAAGGCGGAAGACGCGCTCGGACAGGTCGGGCTCACGGCCTATGCGGACAGCTATCCCGACGAACTGTCCGGTGGCATGCAGCAACGTGTCGGACTGGCGCGCGGGCTCGCTTCGAACGCCGAGATCCTGCTGATGGACGAGCCTTTTTCCGCGCTTGATCCGTTGATCCGCCGGGACATGCAGGACGAACTCGTGCAGCTACAGCGCACACTCAAGAAGACGATCATCTTCATCACGCACGATCTGAATGAGGCACTGATCCTGGGCGACAAGATCGCCATCATGAAGGACGGCCAGTTCGTGCAGACCGGGACGGCGGAGGAAATCGTCGACCGTCCAGCCGATGAGTATGTCGCTGCTTTTACCGCGGACATCGACCGGTCGCGCGTCTTTACGGCGGCGACCGTGGCTGCTCCCGCCGAAGCGCTCGACGCGGCGCACGACACAAACGCCACCGCGCTCCAGCGCATGGAAGCGCTCGGCCGCGATGCGATTCACGTCACTGATGGCGGAACGATCCTCGGCCTTGTCACCTATCGCGATATTGCGGCTTCCCTGCGCAATGGCGGCGGCGGGATCCGCGACAGCATCATCGCCGATTACCCGTGTGCTGATGGCTCCAGCCATTTGAACGAACTGTACCCTTTGGCCGAACGCGGATTGCCGATCGCCGTGACAGATAAGGAAGGGCGGTTCGCGGGCGTGCTCGCACCGGAGGACCTCTTCGCCAAGCTTGCAGTGCCGGCTTCCGCGTGAGCGACGGTTGTTCAGGGACGGATGCTGCCGTCGAGAGACGGAGTGGTTCCCATCAGTTTCACGGATATTCCAGGGTCAGGATCAATGTTTAGCCCCGCCGACCTCCTCACCATCCCCCTGGCCGATTGGGTCAACAGCTTCGTCCGCGACTTTCTGGTTCCCAACTTCCGGCCATTCTTCCGGGCGCTGCAATGGCCGATCACGCAGGTCCTGAACGGTTTAAGCGGCTTTTTGAACGCGCTGCCGATGCTGGTCTTCACGCTCGCGCTTGCCTTGATCGCGTGGCGGATTGCTGGCCGTGGCGTAGCGATCTTTACGCTGTTGGCGCTGACGTTCATCGATATGATCGGGCTTTGGCCTGAGACGATGACCACACTGGCGATGGTCGTGACTGCGGTGCTCTTCTGCACCATCCTAGGTATTCCGCTTGGGATCATCGCGGCCGGCAGCGACCGGTTTCAGACGATCCTGCGCCCGATCCTGGACATCATGCAGACGATTCCGTCCTTCGTCTATCTGGTGCCGATCGTGATGCTGTTCGGCGTTGGCGTCGTCCCCGGCATCATCGCGACGATCATTTTCGCCATCCCGCCAATCATCCGGTTGACCAATCTGGGAATTCGCAATGTGCGCGAGGATCTCGTGGAAGCGGCGGAGTCGTTCGGTTCGACGCGCTGGCAGATGCTGTGGGACGTGCAGTTTCCGCTGGCGATACGAACGATCATGGCGGGTTTGAACCAGACTTTGATGCTCGCCTTGTCGATGGTCGTGATCGCGGCGATGATCGGGGCAGGCGGGCTCGGCCTCAACGTGTTCACCGGACTGGGCCGGCTCGATGTCGGTGGTGCGACGGCCGGCGGCATTGGAATCGTTCTTCTGGCGATCATTTTGGACCGGATAACCCAGGCGCTGGGTGAACCCTCGCGCATGCGCTCCACCTCTCTGCGGGCTACGCTGGCACGGTTTTTCCAGCCAAGGCGCGCGGCCCCAACCAGCGAAACGTGATCGGCGGTCCTTCCGGGCCGTTCGGAAAAGACCTGCCAATGCAGGCGATGACAGTAACAAGGAGACTTCGATATGAGGAAATCCGCATTCAAGGCATTTCTGGTCGGCAGCGTTTCGGCTGCCGCACTTTGGGCAGCCCCCATGGCTGCAAACGCGCAGGACAATCCGGGCGAGGGCACCACCATTCGCATGGCGCAACCCACATGGGACACCGCCTGGTTCGAAACTGAGGTCTATAAGCAGGTGATCGAGGAACTCGGCTACGCCGTCGAGGGACCAACCTCGCTCGACAACCCGCTCTTCTACCAAGCAGTAGCTCAGGGTGACGTCGATCTGTGGGTCAGCGGCTGGTTCCCGCTTCACAACACCTATCTGCCGACGATCGAGGGTTCAGCTGAAGTCGTCGGCGCGGTCGCCGAGGGCGGCGCGCTGGAAGGCTATCTCGTCTCCAAGGCGGCGGTCGATGAGTTCGAGATCACTTCGCTGGAAGATTTCAAGCGCGACGAGGTCAAGGAAGCTTTCGACCGTGACGGTGACGGACTTGCCGACCTGGTCGCCTGTCCGCCCGGCTGGGGCTGCGAACTCAACATCGAACACCACATGGACGCCTATGACCTGCGCGACCATGTTAATTCGATCAAGGCCAGCTATTCAGCCTCGATGGCCGACGCGATTGCCGCGCATGAGGCCGGCGAGCCGATTTTGTTCTACACCTGGACGCCAAATTGGACCGTCGACGCGCTCGTGCCAGGCGAGGACGTGATGTGGATCGAGGTGCCTGAGGTCGACCTGCCGGAGGAAATCATGGAACTCGCCGACGCCGCGACGCTGGAAGGCGTCGAGGGTTGTGTTGCCGATCCGTGCATGCTCGGCTTCCCGGCGAACGACATCCAGCCGGTGGCAAATTCCGCGATGCTTGAAGAGAACCCAGCTGTGCGTGCAGTGCTGGAAAACGCTTCGATTCCGGTTGCCGACATCTTCGCGCAGAACGCGCTGATGAATGAAGGCGAAGGCTCGCCCGAGGATGTTACCCGGCATGCGGCCGAATGGATCGAGGAGAACCGCGAAACCGTGGACGGCTGGCTGGAAGCGGCCCGCAACGCGTCGTAAGCTGACGCTACAACGAGTGAGGCGGGTCGAATTCGACCCGCCTGTTCCGTGAGCTCTTGGTTGTCTTAAAGCCAGTCGGCCACGAGCGAGGCCGGCAGG
>CAZEEC010000188.1:0-3915 GCA_964511105.1 uncultured Mesorhizobium sp. | reverse complement strand
TTGGGCGCGCCCATCAAGACGCTCATTCCAGCCTCGTGAGACGCAAGAGCTGCCTAGCGTTTCCTGCGCCGATCGCCGTCCCAGGCAAGCAGCGCCGGCGTGAGGAGCATGGTGACCAGTGTCGAGATGGCGAGCCCTCCGACGATCGCGGTCGAGAGTTGCACCCAATATTGCCCCGACGGCGCGCCGAAATAGGCGTCGCGCCCGAAGAAATCGACGGTTAGGCCGAGCACCATCGGCATCAGGCCGGCGATCGTTGTCACGGCGGTCAACAGGACCGGTCGAAAGCGCTCCGTCCCCGATCTTTTGGCGGCCTTCGCCGGCGTCAGGCCATTGGCGCGATGCTCGTTATAGGCGTCGATCAGGACGATGTTGTTGTTGATGACGATGCCGGCGGCGGCGATGATACCAATGCCGCTCATGACGATGGAAAACGGTTCCTGCAGGACGATCAGGCCGAGAAGCACGCCTCCGATCGAGAATATGATCGCCGACAGCACCAGCAGACTTTGAAAGAAGCTGTCGAACTGGGTCACGAAGATGACGAACATCAGGAAGATCGCAAGCACGAAGGCGACGCCGAGAAAGGTCATTGCCTCCTGCTGGTCGGCCAGTTCACCGGCAAAGGTGACATCGACGCCCTCCTCGAAAGACGTGGCCGCGATGCGCTCTCGCAGTTCCTCCAACTCGGCGGCGAGCGTCGTTCCCTCAGCGATGCCCGCGCTGATCGTCTGGACGTTGCGGCCGTCGATGCGATTGATGACGGAGGTGGCGGGCGCTGCCTCCAGGCTGACGAAATTGGTGATCGGGATCATGCCGCTCTGCGTCGAGATGCGCAAATTCGCGAGCTGCGCGAAGGTTCGTTCTTCGATTGGATAGCGCAGCCGGATTTCGACCTCATCGTCGGCGAAATCCGGCAGGAAGGTGCCGAGGATCACGCCGCCGGTCAGCAATTGCACGGTGGCACCGATGGTCGCCATGTTAACACCATAGCGCGCGGCTTGTTGACGGTCGACGATCAGGCGGATCTCCGGGCTGGGCTGGGGCACATCGCTCGAAATATCCACGAAGCTGCCCTGCTCGGCCATGATGTCCTGCAAGGCGGCGGCAGCGGCGGGCAGACGCGCGCGATCGTCGGCCGAGATGCGGATGCTGACGGGACGTGCCGCTCCCGGTCCTCCTGCCTGTTCCTCGATCTGGATGCCGATACCGGGAATTGCCGCCACCGCCTGTCGGATCTCTTCGATGATCGCCGAAGCCGGTTCGCGTAAACGCCAGTCGACGAAGTCGAGCTGGATCGTGCCGATGACATCCGGCGTGAGATTTGCGCCCAGCCGTGCCTCCACCGAGCCGATGGTGCGGGAATAGGCGCGTTCCACTCCAGCCGTTCCGACGACCTGGTTTTCGACGATCCGCACGAGCCGGTCGGCTTCGTGAACCGACAGGGCGCCGTCGGCGCGTATCTGCAATTGCGCGCGATCCGGCTCGACGGCCGGAAAGAAATCGAAGCCGCGCCCGAACGCCGAATAGAGCATGAAGGAGCCGATCAGCACGAGGATGCTTGCGCCGAGCGCCAGCCCCGGCCGTTCGATGGTGACGTCGAGCACGCGGTCGTAAAAGGCCGGGCGCTTGCCGCCCTCGACCTGCGCCTTCAATGGGGCGCTCCCCCCCGCGAACGCACCGATGACGGGCACGAAGATCAGCGCCATCAGGAGCGAAATAGCCAGCGTCACGATGACGGTGGCCGGCAGGAAGCGCATGAACTGGCCTGCCGTGCCCGGCCAAAAGAGAAGCGGCAGGAAGACGACGATTGTGGTCGCGGTCGCCGCGATCACCGGCCAGCACATGCGTTGCGCGGCTCTGAGGAAGGCTTCGCGCCTTTCCACTCCCTCGCTGCGCAGCCGGTCGGCAAGTTCCACGACGATCATTGCGCCGTCGATCAGCAAGCCCACCACCAGGATGAGGCCGAAGAGGACGACGATATTGAGCGTGAAGCCGATGAGGTAAATGACGAGTATGCCGCCGAGAAACGAGCCGGGTATCGCGATGGCGACCAGCAGCGACGCCCTTATGCCCAGCCCCAGAAGCGTCGTCAGCATCACCAGCAGGATCGCCGCGATGACGTTGTTTTGCAGATCGCCAAGCAGGGTCTCGATGCTCTCGGCCTGGTCCTGGAGATAATCGACACGGATCGCGCCGGACCACTCCGCCTGCATCTCCTCGACGGCCTGCTCGACCGCCGCGACCGTCTCGATGATGTTGGAGCCGGTGGCACGCCGCACGTCGAGGCCGATCGTCGGCTGCCCGTCGATGCGCGCGAAGCTCGTCACGTCCTGATAGGTCTGCCGCACTTCGGCGACGTCCTGAACGCGCACGACCGTCCCCTCGGTGACCTGGACGGGAACGGCAAGGACATCAGCCAAGTTCTGGATCGTCCCCGGCACGGAGACGCCGATCCGGCCCGAGCCGGTATCGAAAGTGCCGGCGGCGATAAGCTGGTTGTTGTTCTGGATCGCCTGGCTGATTTCTTGATAGGATAGCCCATAGGATTCCAGCGCCAGCGGGTCGATGATGATTTCGAGCAGGTCCTCGCGATCACCGGTCAGGTCGACTTCGAGTACGCCGGCTATCGCCTCGAGCCTGTCCTGCAACCGCCGGCCGATGCGAATGAGTTCGCGCTCGGCTACCGCGCCGGAGAGCGCAACGGTTAGGATCGGGAATTGCGAAAGGTCGACCTCGCCGACCGCCGGAAGATCAGCACCCGGCGGGAGGTCGGGGCGCGCGGCGTCGACTTCATCCTTGATTTCCTGAAGCGCCACTTGGTTGTCGGCGCCCGCCTCGAACTCCAGCGTAATCGAGGCAAAGCCATCGCCGGCCTGCGCGGTCATCGTCCGCAGTCCGGCGATCGATTGGAGCCGACGCTCCAGCGGCTGCACCAGCAGGCGCGCGCTGTCCTCGGCGGAGATGCCGGAATAGGTCACGTTGACGATGAAGTAGGGGATCTCGATTTCGGGCGCCGCTTCCTTCGGAATGATCCAGTAGGCGAAGCCACCGGACAGGATAATCAGCGCCAGGAGCAGGCAGACCGTGCGGGTGCGGGTGAAGGCGGCGGCGATGATGGCATGCACTAGCGGGTCTCCCCGCTGGTCGCATCGATATCCTCCGCCTCGTCCAGTCCGCCTCCCACGCCTTCCGTTTCACCGGATAATGTGGATTCCTCTGCGCCGCTGGCTGATCCGCCAGACAGCAGATATGCCTCGGGCGTCTCTTCGACCTCGACCTGTTGTCCCGGGCTCAGCGTTCCTTGGCTGATCGTGACTATCCGTGCCTGCTCCGGCAGGCCGGTGATCCAGATGCCGTCCGCATCAGCCCGCGCGACGCCGATCGGCGCGAACTCGATCCGGTCCTCGTGATCCACCAGATGGACGCCGAGCCGACCCTGCTCGTCGAGCCGGCCAAGCGCCGACGACACCTTGTGTGCCGCGACCGTCTCGATCGGGATGACAACCTCGGCGCTGATACCGGACGGCAGGTCGCCTTCGGGATTGTCAATTTCCACTTCGACGCGAAACGTGCGGGTCGAAGCATCCGCGATCGTCGAGACGAACCGGACCGTGCCGTCGCGCTCCTCACCGCCGATGAAGCTGATGTGAGCCGGCAGCCCTGTCCGGACGCGGGAGATCGCGCCCTGCTGGACATTGACGACCGCCAGAAGCGGATCATTGTCGACGATCTCGGCAACTTCGCCGCCGACGGAGACGAAAGCACCGATATCGGCAAGGATGCGGTTCACGACACCATCGACGGGAGCGGTCAGGATCGTGTTGGCGATGTCGAGTTCGATCGCCCTCAATTCCGCGCGCGCGGCTTCCAATTGGGCGAGCCGGTTCTGGACATCGGCCTCCGGACCGACAT
>CAZEEC010000187.1:0-3930 GCA_964511105.1 uncultured Mesorhizobium sp. | reverse complement strand
GCATGGCCGAAGGACAAGAGGCCGCCAAAGCCAAGCAGGAGGTTCAAGGCGCAGGCAAAAAGCGCAAAGCACAGCACCTTCATGACGAAGACGGGATAAAGCACGAAGGGTGCCACCACCGCCGCCGCGAAAAGCGCGATGAAGATCGCCATATGGTGGGTCGGCATGCCCAGCAAGCGCTGGCGGACGGGCGGCATGGCGGCTGCCGGGGTGGGTGCAGTATCGGTCACGGAAACCATCAGGCGGTCCTCCCGAACAGACCGGCCGGCTTGATCATCAGCACGATCGCCATGATGACGAAGATGACAATGGCGGAGCCTTCCGGATAAAATACGCGGGTCAGCCCCTCGACCAGACCGAGGCCGAAGCCGGTGATGATCGAGCCGAGGATCGATCCCATGCCGCCGATCACGACCACCGCGAAGACGATGATGATCAGGTCCGCGCCCATGTTCGGGTTGACCGAATAGATCGGTGCCGCCAGCACGCCGGCAAAGCCGGCCAGCGCGACGCCGAAGCCGTAGGTCAAGGTGATCATCAGCGGCACGTTGATGCCGAAGGCGCCGACGAGCGTCGGGTTCTCCGTCGCGGCGCGCAAATAGGCGCCGAGCCGCGTCTTCTCGATCACGAACCAGGTTCCCAGGCACACCACCAGCGAAGCGATGACGACCCAGCCGCGATAATTGGGCAGGAACATGAAGCCGAGATTCTGGCCGCCGGCCAGTTCGGCGGGAATGCCGTAGGGCAGACCGGAAATGCCGTATTCGTTGCGCAGCAGACCCTGCATGATCAGCGCCAGGCCGAAGGTCAGGAGCAGACCGTAGAGGTGGTCGAGATGATAGAGCCGTGCGACCATCAATCGTTCGATGATGATGCCGGTTATGCCGACGATCACCGGGGCCAGAAGCAGCGCCCACCAATAGCCGACGCCGAGATAGTTCAACAGCATCCAGGCAACGAACGCACCCAGCATGTACTGCGCGCCGTGGGCGAAGTTGATGATATTGAGCAGGCCGAAGATGATCGCAAGGCCAAGGCTCAGTATCGCATAGAACGAGCCGTTGATGAGGCCGAGCAGAAGCTGGCCGAAAAGAGCCTGCGGCGGAATGCCTAAAAGCTCGAACATGTGCGCTTCCCGTGGTCGAGGATGTGATCATGGCAGCACGGCGCGCGGAACACCGGCGCGCCGTGCGTGATGTCGAGGCGGATTATTCGACGAGCGAGCAGCCACCCTCTTCAAGCGGACGGAACGCTTGGGCGGCCGGGGTCGTCGAGACAACCTCGTAATAGTCCCAAGGACCTTCCGACTCTTCCGGCGTCTTGACGCGGAAGAGATAGGAATCGTGGATCTTGCGGCCGTCGGCGCGAACTTCACCCTGGCCGAACAGCGGATCGTCGGTCGGAAGTTCCTTCATCTTGGCCACGACTTCTTGAGCGTTCTTGTCGCCAAGTGCCTCGACGGCCTTGAGATAATGCAGCACGCTCGAATAGACGCCGGCCTGGACCATGGAGGGCTTGTTTCCGGTCTGCTCTTCGAAGCGAGCGGACCACTCGCGGGTCTCGTCGTTCAAATCCCAGTAGAAGCTTTCCGTCAGCAGCAGGCCCTGTGCGACGTCCAAGCCGAGCGCGTGGATGTCGTTGATGAAAACGAGCAAGCCTGCGAGCGACTGTCCGCCCTGGGTGATGCCAAACTCAGACGCCTGCTTGATCGAGTTGACCGTGTCGCCACCGGCATTCGCAAGCCCGATGACCTTAGCACCCGAGGATTGCGCCTGGAGCAGGAAGGACGAGAAGTCTGTGCCCGGGAACGGCGTGCGGACCACGCCAAGAACCTCGCCGCCCGCACCCTCGACGACGGCAGACGTATCGCGCTCGAGCGCATGACCGAATGCGTAGTCGGCAGTCAAGAAGAACCAGGTATCGCCGCCATTCGCCACGACTGCCTCGCCGGTGCCGTTGGCGAGTTGCCAGGTGTCATAAGCCCAGTGAATGGTGTTGGGCGAACACGCAGCGCCAGTCAGGTCGGAGGTCGCAGAGCCGGAGTTCAGATGGACCTTGTCCTTCTCCCGCGTGATGTCATTGACGGCCAGTCCCACCGATGAAGTCGGGACATCGACGATAACGTCGACGTTCTCGGTATCGTACCACTGACGCGCGATCGTGGCGCCGACGTCCGGCTTGTTCTGGTGGTCGGCCGACACGACCTCAACGTTGATGCCCTTGCTTTCGGCATCGAAATCCTCAACAGCCATGCGGGCGGCAATGACCGAGCCTTCGCCCGACAAGTCGGCGTAAAGGCCCGAACGGTCGTTCAGGACGCCGATCTTGACGTCGACGGCATAGGCCGGAGCGGCAAGCACCGCAGCGGCGATCGAGCCGAGAAGAATCGTCTTCAATTTCATGTCTCACTCCTCCAAATGCGACGCGTACGCGCCGTTCTTCACTCAGACGCCCAGATAGGCGTGCAGTTTCCCGATGTTGGCATCGAGTTCGTCATTGGGGATTTGGTCGATGACCTTGCCCTGTTCGACGACGAAATGTCGGTCCGCGACGGTGGCGGCGAACCGGAAGTTCTGCTCCACCAGCACGATGGTGAAGCCCTCCTGCTTCAGGCGCGCGATGGTCGCACCGATCTGCTGGATGATGACAGGCGCAAGGCCCTCCGTCGGCTCGTCCAAAAGCAGCATCTTGGCGCCGGTGCGCAGGATGCGCGCGATCGCCAGCATCTGCTGCTCGCCGCCCGACAGCTTGGTGCCTTGGCTCGACAGCCGCTCCTTCAGATTGGGAAAGAGCTCGTAGATGCGCTCGAGCGACATGCCGCCCTGCTTGACCTGCGGCGGCAGCATCAGGTTTTCCAGAACCGACAGCGACGAAAAGATGCCACGCTCTTCCGGACAGTAGGCGATCCCCGCCCGCGCGATGGTGCGCGCCGGCAGCTTGATCGTCTCCCGGCCCTCGAAGACGACCGAGCCGGTGCGCTTGGGCAAAATGCCCATGATCGCCTTCAAGGTCGTGGTCTTGCCGGCACCATTGCGACCCAAAAGCGTGACGACCTCGCCCGGCCTGACATCGAAATTGACGCCGTGCAGCGCATGGCTTTCGCCATACCAGGCATTGACGTCCTGCACGGTCAGAAGCGGCGCGGTCGTCATGGCTGCCGGCTTGGCGGCAAGAGCTGCATCATGCATGGGCGACTCCAATATAGGCTTCGACAACGCGCGGGTCCTTCGAGACCGTCGCATAGTCACCTTCGGCAAGCACCTTGCCGCGGGCAAGGACGGTGATCGTATCGGACAAGGAGGCCACGACCGACAGATTGTGCTCGACCATCAGAACCGTCCGGTTCGCCGAAATGCGCTTGATCAGCGCCGAAATCCGCTCGATATCCTCCTGCCCCATGCCCGCCATCGGCTCGTCGAGGAGCAGCATCTCGGGATCGAGCGCGAGCGTTGTGGCGATTTCGAGCGCGCGCTTGCGCCCATAGGACAATTCGCTCGCCATCGTATCGGCGAATTCGGTCAAGCCGACATCGGCGAGAAGTTCGTCGGCGCGTGCGTCATAGGCCGCCAGCACCTTTTCCGTGCGCCAGAAATCGTAAGAATCGCCGCGCTGGCGCTGCAGCGCGATGCGCACATTTTCCATCGCTGTCAGGTTCGGGAACACGGCCGAGATCTGGAACGAGCGGACAAGCCCCAATCGCGCGATGTCGGCCGACGACATCGAGGTGATGTCCTCGCCCTTATAGGTGATGGCGCCGCGGGTCGGCGAAAGGAACTTCGTCAGAAGATTGAAGCAGGTGGTCTTGCCGGCGCCATTGGGGCCGATAAGGGCATGGATCGTGCCCCGCTTCACGTTCAGATCGACGCCCTCCACCGCGAAGAAGCCCTTGAACTCCTTCGTCAGGTCGCGCGCCGACAGAATGATGCTGTC
>CAZEEC010000186.1:0-3945 GCA_964511105.1 uncultured Mesorhizobium sp. | reverse complement strand
CGTCGTCTGCGATGTCGGACCGATCGACGCAGCGCAGACGCCGCGCGACCTGAAGTATCTTCATGCTCGATCACGAATTGCTATGGCCAGGATTCCTGGCATTTGTCGCTCTTATTCTGTTTTTCGATCTCTTTGTGCTTCACCGGAAAGACCGTGTGATTTCCACCCGTGAAGCGCTTCTTACGGTGGCCGGCTACGTGTCGCTGGCCATGCTTTTCGCCGTCAGCATCTTCTATTTCGAAGGGCGCCAGAAAGGCTCCGAATTCCTCACCGGTTACCTGATCGAACAGGCGCTATCGCTGGACAATATTTTTGTCATCGCGCTGATCTTCGCCTATTTCAAGGTTCCGGCCGAGGCGCAGTATCGCGTCCTGTTCTACGGCATTTTGGGCGCGATCGTGATGCGCCTGTCGCTCATCCTTCCCGGTGTGCATCTGATCGACCGCTTCTTTTGGATCGGCATGATCCTTGGCGGTGTCCTGATTGTTTCGGGCGTCAAGATGATGCTCTCCAATGACGCGATGATCGATCCCGGCGAAAGTCGCATCGTCAAGTGGCTGCGCAGGACCGGCCGCGTGACCGAAAACTACGAGGGCTCCAGATTTCTGGTCCGGCGGAGCGGCCTTCTTTACATGACGCCGCTCTTCGTCGTGCTGGTGACGGTCGAACTGACTGATTTGGTCTTCGCCATCGACTCGATTCCGGCGGTCCTGGCGGTTTCAAACGATCCCTTCATCGTCTTTTCGTCGAACGTCTTCGCCATCCTTGGCCTGCGTGCCTTGTTCTTCGTCCTTTCGGGCATGATGCGTGAATTCCGTTTCCTGAAGCACGGCCTGTCGCTGGTCCTGATCTTCGTCGGCTTCAAGATGCTGGTCCAGCATTGGTACAAGCTGCCGTCCGAGGTTTCGTTGGGCGTCGTCGCGGTGCTGATCCTCGGCTCGGTTCTCCTCTCATGGCTCATCAAGGAAGGAGAGGACGAGGAAACCCCCGAGACGTTGGCAGCCAAGGAGCGTGCGCTGCACGGTGAGTAGCGCGGGACAGGCCAAATCCCCCAATCGATCAGCAAATCGCGCCCTTGTGGCGCGGTTTGTGTTCTTGCTGCAACACTCTAGCAACTCCCGCCGGTCTATAGAACCGGCCGGGAGGCGGTGCCCCTTTGCCGCCATAAACCCGGCGCACGGCTTGGGTTCTCACACCGTTTGAGAGGAGGAGCCGCTCGTCCGGGCGGTGAGGATAGAATGGATGCCAAAGCAATTTCGAAAGACACGCTGCCCAGCCGCCATGTCACAGTTGGCCCCGCGCGCGCGCCGCATCGGTCCTACCTCTATGCGATGGGCCTGTCGGCCGAAGAGATCGCGCAGCCGCTCGTCGGCGTGGCGTCTTGCTGGAACGAGGCCGCACCCTGCAACATTTCCCTGATGCGCCAGGCTCAGGTCGTCAAGAAGGGCGTGGCCGCCGCCAGGGGCACGCCGCGCGAATTTTGCACCATTACGGTCACCGATGGCATCGCGATGGGTCATCAGGGCATGAAGGCATCGCTCGTCTCGCGAGAAGTCATCGCGGACTCGGTCGAACTCACCATGCGCGGCCACTGCTATGATGCCCTCGTCGGTCTGGCGGGCTGCGACAAGTCGCTGCCAGGCATGATGATGGCGATGGTCCGCCTCAACGTGCCGTCCATCTTCATCTATGGCGGCTCGATCCTTCCTGGCACCTATCGGGGTCGTGAGATCACCGTTCAGGACGTTTTCGAAGCGGTCGGCCAGCACTCGGTCGGCGCGATTTCCGATGCGGACCTGCTCGAGGTCGAGCAAGCCGCCTGTCCGTCGGCAGGATCCTGCGGGGCGCAATTTACGGCGAACACGATGGCAACCGTCGCCGAGGCGATCGGACTGGCGCTGCCTTATTCTTGCGGGGCGCCGGCGCCCTATGAGATGCGCGATCGTTTCAATTACGCCTCCGGCGAAAAGATCATGGAGTTGATCGCCAGAAACATCCGGCCGCGCGATATCGTGACGTTGAAATCGCTCGAGAATGCGGCTGCGGTCGTATCGGCCACCGGCGGTTCGACCAACGGGGCCCTGCACCTGCCGGCGATCGCACATGAAGCAGGGATCAAGTTCGATCTCTTCGATGTTGCCCGCATTTTCGAGAAGACCCCCTACATTGCCGACTTGAAGCCAGGCGGCAAATACGTCGCCAAGGACATGTTTGAAGCCGGCGGCATTCCGCTCTTGATGAAGACCATGCTCGAACATGGCTATCTTCACGGCGACTGCATGACGGTGACCGGCCGTACTCTTGCCGAGAATATGGAGCATGTTCGCTGGAACGACGATCAGGACGTGGTGCGGCCGGCAGATAAGCCGATCACCGTCACTGGCGGTGTCGTGGGATTGAAGGGCAATCTCGCCCCGGAAGGAGCGATCGTGAAGGTGGCCGGCATGAAGAGTCTAAGGTTTACGGGGCCGGCGCGTTGTTTCGATTCCGAGGAGGAATGTTTCGCGGCCGTCAGCAAACGCGACTATCGCGAAGGCGATGTGCTGGTGATCCGCTATGAGGGCCCGAAAGGCGGTCCCGGTATGCGGGAGATGCTGTCGACCACCGCGGCGCTTTATGGACAGGGTATGGGCGACAAGGTCGCGCTGATCACCGATGGCCGCTTCTCCGGCGCCACGCGCGGCTTTTGCATCGGTCATGTCGGTCCTGAAGCTGCGGCGGGTGGCCCGATCGGCCTCCTGCGCGATGGCGATATGATCACGATCGATGCGACGGCGGGTCTGCTTTCGGTTGATCTGAATGACGAGCAACTTGCCGAACGCAGGCGGACATGGGTTCCGCGCGAGACGGATTATCAATCGGGCGCGATCTGGAAATACGCGCAGACGGTCGGTTCCGCACGCGATGGCGCGGTGACGCATCCGGGCGGCGCCATGGAAACGCATTCCTATGCGGACATTTGAAATGACACGGGCAGGCGTGGTCGCGATCGTAGTGGTCGCCGGCGGCCTGCTCGCCGGCACGGCGCCGGCACATGCGCTCGATGAGCAGGTCGTAGCCGCTCCGGCAGCCGAGAAGCGCAGTCCCTGGGCCGTCTTCCGCTTCGGTTTTTCGGCCTATAAGGCGGGCGACAAGGATGAGGCAATCGAAGCCTATCGCTATGCGGCCGAAAATGGCCAGGTCGGCGCACGCTGGAAATTGGCGACCATGTACGCGCAAGGCGATGGAGTGGCCCAAAGCGACTACGAAGCCTTTCGCTTCTACCAACAGGTCGTGCAGCAGGAAATCGAACCCGGCAGCCCCGACGACAGCTATGTAGCCGATGCCTTGGTCGCCCTCGGCGACTATGTCCGCAGCGGCATTCCCGGTTCCCCGGTGGTCGCCGATCCGATGGCGGCACAGGAATATTATATGCGCGCGGCAGCCACCTACCGTCATCCCGATGCGCAATATCAAATCGGACGCATGTTCCTCGGTGGGGAGGGCTTTAAGCCGAATGTCCAGCAGGCCGCCCGGTGGCTGCAACTCGCCGTTGAAAAAGGCCATGCCGGAGCCGAAGCCACGCTTGGCAACCTGCTTTTTCAAAGCGGGCATATCGTTCGTGGTCTTGCGATGATGACGGCTGCTCTCCACCGGGCGTCGCCCGGCGATCAGCAATGGATCCGCGATATGCAGGAGGAGGCTTTTGCGCTTGCTCCCGAGGTTGATCGGCGCACGGCGATCGCGCTTGCCGACGATATTCTGGCCAAAGGCACGCATTGAAGCGGCCGTCACAAGGGCCTGCCGGCAAGGCTTGCGGCAACAAACCACTTGTATTTTGTGGCCGCACTCGCTAATCGCCCGGCATCCTTAACCAACCCGCCTCCAGTGCGCCCAAGGGAAGATTGATTATGGCGAAAGGTAAATTCGAGCGTAGCAAGCCGCATGTGAACATTGGCACGATTG
>CAZEEC010000185.1:0-4017 GCA_964511105.1 uncultured Mesorhizobium sp. | reverse complement strand
GCGCTCGAGCAGCTTTTCTGTCACATCCACCGGGCCGGTCAGCATGATCGCGGGCTCGGAGCCGATATTGGTGAAGGCGCGGATACGTGCCCGCGGCCTCTTCCCGATTGCTTCGCCACCAGTTTTGGAGCCGAGAAGCACCGCTGCGGCGCCGTCGACGATACCCGACGAATTGCCGGCATGGTGGACGTGGTTGATCGCTTCGACTTCCGGATGGCGCTGGATGGCCACGGCGTTGAAGCCGCCCATCTCGCCCGGCATGACGAAGGATGGGTTGAGCGAGGCCAACGACTGCATGTCGGTCGAGGGTCGCATATGTTCGTCACGATCGAGGATAGTCAGCCCGTTCTGATCCTTGACCGAAATGACCGAGTTCTTGAAGTATCCCTTTTCCCACGAATTTGCCGCCCGCTTCTGGCTTTCGACCGCGTAGGCGTCGACATCGTCGCGCGAGAAGCCGTATTTGGTGGCGATCAGGTCGGCGGAGACGCCCTGGGGCACAAAATATGCCGGCAAACCGACGGAAGGATCCATAAACCAGGCACCGCCGGACATGCCCATGCCGACGCGCGACATCGATTCGACGCCGCCGGCGACAACCAACTCATCCGAGCCTCCGGCAATCTTGGCGGCACCGAGATTGATGGCATCGAGCCCCGAGGCGCAAAAGCGCGATAACTGAAGGCCGGGTGCCTTCATGTCGTAGCCGGCCTCAAAGGCCGCGGAGCGCGAAATCACCGAGCCAGCTTCACCGACAGGATCGACGCAGCCGAAAATAATGTCGTCGACCTGGCTTGTGTCGATCTCGTTTCGGTCGCGGACCGCTTCCAAGACCTTGGCACCGAGACGGACAGCCGGCACCTCGTGCAGCGCGCCGTCCTTCTTTCCGCGGCCGCGAGGCGTGCGCACGGCATCATAGACGAATACATCAGTCATTCGTTTCTCCCTGGGTTTCCGATCTCGACCGCTACAGCGAACGGGCGATCAGGAGCTTCATGATCTCATTGGTGCCACCGTAGATGCGCTGGACGCGCGCATCGCGATACATGCGGGCAATCGGGTAGTCATTCATATAGCCATAGCCGCCGTGCAATTGCAGGCACTCATCAACAATTTTGCCCTGCAGGTCCGACAGCCAGTATTTGGCCATCGACGCGGTGACGGGATCAAGCCCGCCATCGATGTGACGCCTCACGCAGTCATTGTAGAAGACGCGGCCGATGGTGGCCTCGGTTTTCAGCTCAGCCAGCTTGAACTGGGTATTCTGGAAATCCATGACAGCCTTACCGAAGGCTTTGCGCTCCTTGACATAGTCGATGGTCACGGCAAGTGCGCGCTCGATCATCGAAATCGCCTGGGCGCCAATCAGCAGGCGTTCCTGTGGCAGTTGCTGCATGAGTTGGACGAAGCCCTGGCCTTCTTCGGAGCCGAGCAGGCTCGAAGTCGGCACGCGCACGTCGTTGAAGAAGAGTTCCGATGTGTCATTCGACTTCAGCCCGATCTTATCGAGGTTGCGGCCGCGCTCGAAACCTTCGACCTCATCTGTTTCGACGATGATCAGAGATGTGCCCTTGGCGCCGGCGGCCGGATCGGTCTTAGCCACGACAATGATTAAATTCGCCAACTGACCATTGGTGATGAAAGTCTTGGAGCCGCTGATGCAGTAGTGATTGCCGTCCTTCTCCGCTCGCGTCTTGACGCCCTGAAGGTCGGAGCCCGCGCCGGGCTCGGTCATCGCAATAGCGCCGATCAACTCGCCCGTCGCCATTTTCGGCAGCCACTTCTTCTTCTGTTCCTCGGAGCCATAGTGAAGAATATAGGGCGCGACGATGGCGTTGTGCAGTGCGATGCCGAACCCGTCAACGCCAACATGGCCGATGGCTTCGACGATCACGCTCTCATGGGCATAGGTACCGCCTGAGCCGCCATATGCCTCCGGCATGGAAGCGCAGAGAAGACCCGCCTCTCCCGCCTTTCGCCAGCTTTCCCGGTCGAAGCATTCGGCCTTTTCGAACTCCTCGTAACGCGGCGCAATTTCGGTATCGAGAAACTTCTCGGCCATGTCGTAAAGCATCGCAACGTCGTCGCCGGCCCATTCGGGTTTCGGCAGGTCGAGAATGGTGGCTGGATGAGTCATGCGGGATTCTCGCCTTTGTCGCTGCGGGAATTATCGATCGCGGAATCAGAATGCTTCGGCGTCTAGTGCCATCATCGAATCCGCGCCCGACGAGATACGGGCGAGATGGGCCGCGCTTTCCGGCATGATCCGCTCGAAATAAAAGCGCGCGGTGGCCGTCTTGTTCTGGCAGAACTCCGACGAACCACTCGTCTCTTGACCAAGCTTTTCCAAAGCCGCCTTGGCCATCATCGCCCACATGTAACCGAGAGAGACAACCCCGAAGAGATGCATATAGTCGGTGGACGCCGCACCGGCATTATTGGGCTTCTGCATGGCGTTCTCCATCAGCCACATGGTCGCTGCCTGCAGATCGTTCAGCCCCTTCTTCAAGGGCTTCGTGAACGGCGCCATGTTCTCGTCGGACCGGTTCACTTCGCAGAAATCACCGACCTCCTTGAAAAAGGCCTGGACGGCGCGGCCACCATTTTGCGCGAGCTTGCGACCGACAAGATCGAGCGCCTGGATGCCGTTTGCGCCTTCATAGATCATGGCGATGCGGGCATCGCGCACGAACTGGCTCATGCCGTGTTCTTCGATATATCCGTGGCCGCCGAACACCTGCTGCGCCATGACGGCGTTTTCGAAACCCTTGTCGGTCAAGACGCCCTTGATGACCGGCGTCATCAGGCTCATGTGGTCCTCCGCCGCCTGGCGCGCGTCGGCGTCATCGGAACGGTGCGCAACGTCGGACTTGAGCGCGGTCCAGAGGATCAAGGCCCGGCCAGCTTCGTTGATCGCGCGCATCGTCATCAGCTTGCGGCGGATATCCGGGTGCACGATGATCGGGTCGGCCTTCTTGTCCGGCGCCTTTGCACCTGAAAGCGAGCGGCCCTGAAGACGCTCCTGCGCATAGGCGACCGCATTCTGGTAGGCGATTTCCGATATCGACAGGCCCTGTAGCCCGACGCCGAGCCGCGCCTCGTTCATCATCACGAACATGGCCTTCAAGCCGCCATTCTCCTGACCGAGCAGGTAGCCTTCGGCGTCGTCATAGTTCATCACGCAGGTGGCGTTGCCATGGATCCCCATCTTTTCCTCGATGGAGCCGCAGCTAACGCTGTTCCTATCACCGACCTTGCCGTCCGCGTCGAGCCTGAATTTCGGCACGATAAACAGCGAGATGCCCTTTGTGCCTTCCGGCGCGCCTTCGATGCGGGCGAGTACCAAATGGACGATGTTTTCCGCTATGTCATGCTCGCCGGCCGAGATGAAAATCTTCTGTCCGGAGATCTTGTAGCTGCCGTCATCCAACGGCACGGCCTTGGTGCGCAGCAGGCCGAGATCGGTTCCGCAATGCGGCTCGGTCAGGTTCATGGTTCCTGACCATGAGCCGTCGACCATCTTCGGCAACCAGGTCTGTTTTTGCTCGTCCGAACCATGCGCAAGAATGGCGGCGATCGCGCCTTGGGTCAGCCCGGGGTACATCATCAGCGCCATATTGGCGGACGACATGTATTCGCCAATCGCCGAATGCACCGTGTAAGGCAGCCCCTGCCCGCCATATTCGACCGGCACCGCCAGACCGATCCAGCCGCCCTGGCAATACTGCTCATACCCGGCTCGAAAACCTTTCGGCGTCGTGACCGAGCCGTCGTCATGCCGCGCGCAACCTTCCTCGTCACCGACCCGGTTCAAAGGATGCAGCACGTTTTCCGCAAGCTTGGCTCCCTCTTCGAGGATGGCTTCGAGCACGTCCGGGGTGGCGTCGGCGAAGCCTGGCAGATTGCCGTGACGCTCATATCCAAGAACGTCGTTGAGAACGAAAAGCGTGTCTGCGACGGGCGCCTTGTAGATCGGCATGTCGATCCTCCGAAAGAAGCTGAGACTGCCCTTGCGGC
>CAZEEC010000184.1:0-4028 GCA_964511105.1 uncultured Mesorhizobium sp. | reverse complement strand
TGGTGGTTCTGGTGGCGGCGATCTTCTTTGGCGGACAGTTCATCGAGGGCAACATATTGCAGCCGAACCTGGTCGGAAAGAGTGTCGGCCTGCATCCGGTCTGGCTGATGTTCGCGCTTTTTGCCTTCGGCTACCTCTTCGGCTTTGTCGGCCTGTTGATCGCTGTGCCGGCAGCGGCGGCAGTGGCCGTTCTGGTTCGCTTCATCGTCGGCCGCTATGAGGCGTCTCCGCTTTACAGAGGTGGCCAGACGCCGGTCGATCCGACGTAACGCTGCGATGATGCCCAAGCAGCCGCAACAGATCCCGCTCGACCTCGCCCACCGGCCTGGAACAAGCCGCGATGATCTCATTCCAGGCGCTTCGATCGCGCCCGCCCTACACCTGATTGATTCCTGGCCCGATTGGCCGGCCCCCGTTGTCGTCATCGCAGGGCCGCGAGGAGCCGGCAAAACGCATCTCGCCGCGGCTTGGCGGGAGATGTCGGGCGCCACCTCGCTCGCTGCCGGAAGCATCGAGCCGGCAGCGTTCGAACGGGCCGAGCGCGGTCCGGTTCTGATCGATGACGTGGATCGCCTTGAGATCGACGAGATCGGGCTCTTCCACCTCATCAACGTCGTGCGCGCGTCGGGAACGCATCTTCTGCTGACGGGAAGAACCCCACCGGCTGGCTGGCCCATCTCCCTGCCGGATCTCGTTTCCCGCTTGCGGGCCGCCGCCATCGTCGAGATTGGAGCGCCTGATGACGGTTTGCTTTCGGCTGTGCTGGCCAAACTCTTCGCGGATCGCCAGGTCGAGGTCGATCCGGTCGTCGTCCCATACATCGTCAACCGGATGGAGCGGTCGCTGGAACGCGCCGGTGATCTGGTCGAACGTCTTGACCGAGCAGCCTTGGCGCGAAAGTCGCGTATCACGCGCGCCTTGGTGGCCGAGTTGCTCGATGACGGCCGAGAACAGGAATCGAGTGGCTTAAGCGGTTGATCTGGTTGCAAGAGCCAGGATTTGAGCTAGTCTGTGGTCTCGACAATGGAGGGGGAAATGCCGCTGCATCGCAAGGCGGAAGAAGCGGGGATCATTTCCCCGACAGAACTCGCACTCCTGGCCAGGGTCTTTCAAGCGACTGCGCGTGAAGGCGAAAGCGAACAGGATCGGGAAGCCCGGGCCTCCCGGATCCTCGGCTATTATCTGGCCGGCATCGACGACGAAGCGGAGTTGACGACGCTCGCCAGGCAGCCTTTGCAGCGATGACGATGATCATGTGACGTGCTGGCGTAGCCATTCCTCTCCTCCAGCACGAGCTTGCGAAAGGTGCCTGCTTTGAGATGCTCATGGTCGCGGATGCCCGGCGTGCTTCCGAACAGTTGCAACTGCCCGGGCTGGATATAGAGCACGTCGTCGAGGTAGGTATTCCACCTATTTCGCCAGCGCCACGTAGACGCTCGGCCGACGTTCTTTACTTGGCTGCCGTGTCGAGCCAGATGGTTACCGGACCGTCATTCACGAGCGCGACTTTCATGTCCGCGCCAAAGACGCCGTTGGCCACCGTCACGCTCTGTAAGGCCATCTGCGCCGAAAAATGCTCGTAAAGCCGCTTTCCTTCCGCCGGCGCGGCGGCGGTGGAGAAGCCCGGCCGGTTACCCTTCGTTTCGGCCGCCAACGTGAACTGGCTGACGACCAGCGCCGCCCCGCCGGTGTCGATCAGCGAGCGATTCATGCGGCCTTCCTCGTCCTTGAAGATGCGCAAATTGACGACCTTGCGGGCAAGCCATTCCGATTGCGTCTCGCCATCTCCCTGCATGGCGCACACGAACACCAACAGGCCATGACCGATCTCGCTGACGACGCTGCCGTCAACCGTCACCGAAGCGGAGGAAACGCGCTGGACTAAGGCTCGCATGGTTGTTCCTCAGTTGTCGCCCATCTTCAGCGTATCGGTGAATGCGGCCAGTGGGATTTCGAAGTTGCCGAACTGGCGCATGCGCTTCTAGGCCGCTCTTGTCAGCGCATCTTGAGGGAGTTGCGAGCGGGCGTCGAGCAGTTCTATGCCAACGATGCGGCCGTCGGCATCGTAGTCGAATACGACATCGGTCGAAACTTCCGCGCTCTCGATAACCTTGGCTTGGGAAAGCCGGATATAGGCTGCGTTGTCATCGGGGCGGTATTTGATTATCGGCGTCATGATGGTCGCCTCGCATCGCGGTCGAAGAATACGGTCAATATACGTAGTTCCGCGTTGGTTTCATAGCAGACGACGCGAAGGAAGCGCCCGCCAAACTCCGGGATCGACCTGAAGTGCCGCTCGACGCCGGTGCGGCGCGGATCCGGAATGGTCCATTCCGGCTGGCGCACGGTGCGTTCGATCCAGTCCGGATCGATCTGCCGCTCATTCACCGCGTCACCCGCGTGAAGGGTGAAGATGAGCGGTTTGGGTTGCATGTCTCAATTATCGCCCATCTTCAGCGCTTCGATGAACGCGGCCTGGGGGATCTCTACTTTGCCGAACTGGCGCATGCGCTTTTTGCCTTCCTTCTGCTTTTCCAGAAGCTTACGCTTGCGGGTCACGTCGCCGCCATAACATTTGGACGTCACGTCCTTGCGCAGCGCGGAGATCGTCTCGCGCGCGATCACCTTGCCGCCGATCGCCGCCTGGATCGGAATCTTGAACATGTGCTTGGGGATCAGATCCTTCAGCTTCTCGCACATCGCACGGCCGCGCTTATCGGCGGCGGAACGGTGGACCAGCATGGAAAGCGCGTCGACCGGCTCGTCGTTGACGAGGATCGACATCTTGACGAGATCACCCTCGCGATAGTCGTTCAACTGATAGTCGAAGGAGGCATAGCCCTTGGAGATCGATTTCAATCGGTCGTAGAAGTCGAACACCACCTCGTTCAGCGGCAGGTCGTAGGTCACCATGGCGCGCTTGCCGACATAGGACAGGTCGATCTGCAGGCCCCGCCGCTCCTGGCAGAGCTTCAAAATGGCCCCCAGATACTCGTCCGGCGTCAGGATCGTCGCCTTGATCCATGGTTCCTCGATGTGATCGATCTTCACGACATCCGGCATGTCGGCCGGGTTGTGAAGTTCCTTCATCGTCCCGTCGGTCATGTGGAGGTTGTAGACCACCGACGGAGCGGTCGCGATCAGGTCGAGGTCGAACTCGCGCTCCAGCCGCTCCTGGATGATTTCCAGATGTAGGAGTCCGAGGAAGCCGCAGCGGAAGCCGAAGCCGAGGGCCGCAGAGGTCTCCATCTCGAACGAAAACGAGGCGTCGTTGAGCCGCAGCTTGCCCATCGCGGCGCGCAGATCCTCGAAGTCGGCGGCGTCGACGGGAAAGAGACCGCAAAAGACGACGGGTTGCGCCGGCTTGAAGCCGGGCAATGGGTTTGCCGTCGGGCGACGGTCCTCGGTGATGGTATCGCCGACGCGGGTGTCGGCCACTTCCTTGATCGAACCGTTCAAAAAGCCAATTTCGCCCGGTCCAAGTTCGTCCACAACGACCATCTTTGGCGTGATGACGCCGACACGATCGACCTGATATTTGGAGCCCGTTCCGATCATGCGGATCTGCTGGCCCTTCTTCATCACGCCGTCGATGACGCGCACCAGCACGATCACGCCGAGATAGGCGTCGTACCAACTATCGACCAGCATGGCCTTGAGTGGCGCGTCGCGATCGCCTTCAGTCGGCGCAGGCAACTGATGGACAATCGCTTCCAGAACGTCCTCGATGCCGAGACCGGTCTTGGCCGAAATCATCACCGCCTCGGAAGCGTCGATGCCGATCACCTCCTCGACCTGTTCCTTGATCCTGTCCGGTTCGGCGGCTGGCAGATCGATCTTGTTCAATACCACCACGATCTCGTGGTCGTTGTCGATCGCCTGATAGACATTGGCCAGCGTCTGGGCTTCGACGCCCTGGCTGGCGTCGACGACGAGCAGCGATCCTTCGCAGGCGGCCAGGGAGCGGGAGACCTCGTAGGCGAAGTCGACGTGGCCGGGTGTGTCGATCAGGTTGAGCACGTAGTGCT
>CAZEEC010000183.1:0-4045 GCA_964511105.1 uncultured Mesorhizobium sp. | reverse complement strand
CGCCTTTTCGATCGCCGCGGCCGACAAGGGCAGCGCGCCGTGCTGATAGGCAAAGCCCAGCATGAACATGTTGGCGGCAAGCGCGTTGCCGAAAAGCGTCTGCGCCGCACGCGTGGCATCGAAGAAATGCGTGTTCTGCTCGCCGACCGCCTTCCGGATCGCGCGTTTGACGCGCTCGACCGGCAACGAGAAATCGGCCGAGCGGGCGAAGTCGCCCGGCATGACCTCGGCCGTATTGCCGACGAAGATCGTCTTGCCTTCCCGCACGGAGGACAGGATCTTGGCATTGCCCGACACAACCAGATCGCAACCGAGCACCATATCGGCCTTGCCGGCGGAGACGCGGATCGCGTGGATATCCTCAGGCGTGGCGGCGATGCGCATATGGCTGAACACGGCGCCGCCCTTTTGCGCCAGCCCCGCCATGTCGATGACGCCGCAGCCCTTGCCCTCCAGATGAGCGGCCATGCCGATGACGGCTCCGATGGTGACGACGCCGGTTCCGCCAATGCCGTCGACGATGCCGGACCAGCCACCTTCGAGCGCGGCCAGTTGCGGCTCCGGCACGCCGTCCAACGGATCGGCGGCGCCTGCCTGTCCCTCCGCTTTGCGGATTTTCGCGCCGTGCACGGTGACAAAGGACGGGCAAAAGCCGTTGACGCAGGAAAAGTCCTTGTTGCAGGACGACTGATCGATGCGGCGCTTGCGGCCGAACTCGGTTTCGAGCGGCTGCACCGAAACGCAATTCGACTTGACGCCGCAATCGCCGCAGCCTTCGCAGACGAGATCGTTGATGATCACGCGCTTATCGGGGTCGGGAAAAGTGCCACGCTTGCGCCGGCGCCGCTTTTCGGCAGCACAGGTCTGGTCGTAGATCAGCACCGACACGCCCTTTACGTCACTCAGCTCCCGCTGGACGGTGTCGAGATCGTCGCGGTGGTGGATGGTCGCGCCGGACGGAAATTGCACACGTCCGGCATATTTTTCGGGCTCATCCGTCACGATAGCGATGCGCTCGACGCCTTCGCCGCGCACCTGGCTGGCGATCATGTCGACCGTCAGCCCGCCTTCATGGGGCTGGCCGCCTGTCATCGCCACGGCGTCGTTATAGAGGATCTTGTAGGTGATGTTGGCGTTCGAGGCGAGCGCGAAGCGCAAGGCGAGCGAGCCGGAATGGTTGTAGGTGCCGTCGCCCAGATTCTGGAAGATGTGGTCGCGGCTGGAGAACGGCGCCTGGCCGACCCATTGCGCGCCCTCTCCGCCCATCGCGGTGAAGCCAACCGTCGAGCGGTCCATCCACAGCGACATGAAATGGCAACCGATGCCGCCGCCGGCGATCGAGCCTTCCGGCACCCGGGTCGAGGTGTTGTGCGGGCAGCCGGAGCAGAAATAGGGTGTGCGGCTGGCGACATCCTTGGTTTCGGACATCATGGCCTGGAACTGGCGCAACTGCGCGACACGCGCGGCGATTTCCTCCGAATGGCCGATGGTGCGCAGGACGCGTTCGCCGATCGCGATCGCGATGTCGTTCGGATCAAGCGCGCCGCGGGCGGGAAAGAGCCACTCGCCGCGCTCATCCTTCTTGCCGACGATCGCCGGCTGCAGCGCCGTGCCGTAGAGGTTTTCGCGCATCTGGACTTCGATCAGCGAGCGCTTCTCCTCCACGACGATGATCGATTCCAGACCCTCGGCGAAGTCGCGGATGTGCTCGAAATCGAGCGGCCACGGGCAGGCGACCTTGAAGAGCCGGATGCCGAGCTGGTTGGCGCGCGCCTCATCAATGCCGATGTCGTCCAGCGCCTGGCGCACGTCCAGATAGGACTTGCCGACCGTGATGATGCCGATCCTGGCGTTCGCCCCGCCCGAATAGACGGTGCGGTTGAGCGGGTTAGCGCGAACGAACGAAGCCGCCGCGGCCCGCTTGAATTCGTGCAGGCGCGCCTCCTGCCCCATCTGGTTGATCTCGTGGCGGATCGACAACCCGCCAGGCGGCATGTCGAATTCGGGCAGGACGATGTTCAGGCGATCGAGAGACACATCGACGGAAGCTGTCGATTCGATGTTGTCCTTGACGCATTTCATCGCCGACCAGACGCCGGCGAAGCGTGACAACGCGTAGCCGTAGAGACCGTAATCGACGAGTTCCTGGACACCGGCCGGGTTGAAGACCGGCATCATCGTATCGACGAACAGGAACTCCGTCGCATGTGCGTTGGTGGAGGATTCGGCCGTGTGGTCGTCGCCCATCAAGGCGAGGACACCACCCTGCGGCGACGTGCCGGCCAAATTGGCATGGCGGAAGACGTCGCCCGAGCGATCGACGCCCGGTCCCTTGCCGTACCAGAGCGAAAAGACGCCGTCATGTTTGCCTTCGCCGAGCAGTTCGGTCTGCTGTGTGCCCCAACAGGCTGTTGCCGCCAATTCCTCGTTGATGCCCGGCTGAAAGACGATGTCGGACTGTTCGAGCTCGTGCCTGGCCTTCCAAAGCTGCTGGTCGAGCCCGCCGAGCGGGGAGCCGCGATAGCCCGAGACATAGCCAGCTGTAGAAAAACCGGCGCGCCGGTCCCGCTCGCGCTGCATCATCAACATGCGCACGATCGCCTGCGCGCCCGAGATGAAGATGCGATCCTTGGACAGGTCGTATTTGTCGTTCAAGGCTACGTCGTGCAGGGTCATCAGCCGCTCTCCTCCAGGTGCCCGAACAGGTCGGTCACCGTCGCTGTCCCAATTTTCAAACCGAAGCAGGCGCGCGTCAAACCCTTTTCCCGAACATCGGAAAAGAGCAATTATGATAAAGCTTTAGCGGGCCGGCAGTAATATAGTGTCGACGCCGCGCCCTTTGGCCGCTCTCTTGTGCCACAATAAGGGTTTGTGCGTGAAAGCAAAACTGTTAGAGAGCCAGGCGCGGCGCGCTGGGAAAGCCATGGAAGGGTGCTTTTCAGGCGGGCGGCTTCTGACATTCGAGAGATGGCGCCGGCCGAAAACCCTTCAAGAGGCGCCGGCAGATCGGGAGGCCTGATGATCCACGCCAAGGCAAGTGCAGGGAGCGCTCCATCATGCGCGTCCTAGTCGGGCTGATACGCCTGATCAGCGGCATCAACTGGCTCGTCGGCAACGTCTTCGCCTGGTTGTCACTGGCGATCGTCCTGGTCTGCTTCACGGTCGTCGTGCAACGCTATGTCTTCGCGACGACGCAATTGTGGATGCAGGACCTGTACGTGTGGATGAACGGCGCGATGTTCACCGCCGTGGCGGGTTTCGCGCTGTTGCGCAACGACCATGTGCGCGTCGACATCTTCTACCGCCCGGCGACGCTTCGCAGCAAGGCGATCATCGACCTGATCGGCGTCGTCCTCTTCCTGCTGCCGTTCTGCTGGATCGTATGGGTCTATGCCTTCCCGTTCGTGTCGCGGTCCTGGCGCATCCTGGAAGGGTCGGCGAACTATGGCGGCATGCCCGGACTGTTCATTCTCAAATCCTTCATCCTAGCCTTCGTCGTCCTGTTGGCACTGCAGGGACTGGCAATGGCGATGCGCAGCATTCTCGTACTGATGCGCGCCGAACATCTTTTGCCCGCCAGCCTGCGCTACGAGTCCGACGGGAGCCCCCACTGATGGATCCAGTACTTCTGGGCGAGATTCTCGCCGGCACGATGTTCTTCGGCATCATCGGCTTCCTCATGCTGGGCTTTCCCGTCGCCTTCACGCTGGCCGGCGTTTCGCTGATGTTCGGCGCCGTGGGCATGTGGTTCGGCGTCTTCGACCCATCCAATTTCGGCTCGCTCGCCAACCGCTATATCGGCTTCATGACCAACGAGGTCCTGGTCGCCGTCCCGCTCTTCATCTTCATGGGCGTCATGCTCGAGCGCTCCAAGATCGCCGAGCAACTTCTACTGACGATGGGCAAGCTGTTCGGCAATATCCGTGGCGGCCTCGGCATTTCGGTCATCCTCGTCGGCGCGATGCTGGCCGCCTCCACCGGCGTCGTCGGCGCGACCGTGGTCACCATGGGCCTGATCTCGCTGCCCGCGATGATGCGCGCCGGC
>CAZEEC010000182.1:0-4064 GCA_964511105.1 uncultured Mesorhizobium sp. | reverse complement strand
GCCCTGAACGGCAAGGGCGGCCTTGTTCATGAAGCCGGCATCATCGTCCTTGGCGAGAAGCTCGGCATGGTCGCCAAAGGCGTCGAGCAGCGCGTCGAGCCACTCGCGATCGGCCTTGGCGAAATCGCCCAGAACATGGTGCGTCACCAGTTCCTTGACGCCGGGATGGCCGATGCCGATGCGCACGCGGCGATAATCCTTGCCGCAATGGGCGTCGATCGACTTGATGCCGTTGTGGCCGCCATGGCCGCCGCCGGTCTTGATGCGCACCCGGCCAGGCGCGAGATCAAGCTCGTCATAGAGCACTGTCAGATGGGAGAGGGGAACCTTGTGGAACCGCATCGCCTCGCCGACCGCCTGACCGGACAGATTCATGAAGGATTGCGGCTTGACGAGCAGCACCTTTTCGTCGCCGAGCGTGCCGCTCGAAATCAGGGCCTGGAATTTTTTGGTCCACGGCGAAAAGGACTGGCGGCGGGCAATCGCGTCCACCGCCATGAAACCGACATTGTGCCGGTTGTGCTCGTATTTCGATCCGGGATTTCCAAGACCTGCAATGATTTGCATCCCGCAACTCCCGGATCAAATGCGGATTACTTCTCCTCGGCTTCTTCAGCTTCGCCGATGACCTCGACAGGCTTGGCGGCCTCCTCGGTCGTCGGGGCATCTTCCTCGGCAGTCAGGACGGCCGGGGCGGCGATCGTGGCGACCGTGAAGTCGCGGTCCGTGATGGTGGGCTCGACGCCCTTCGGCAAGGTGATCGCCGAGATGTGGATCGTGTCGCCGATTTCCAGCCCAGCAAGGTCGAATTCCAGGGAATCGGGAATCGAATCGGCCGGGCAATGGACCTCGACCGTATGCCGCACGATGTTCAAAACGCCGCCGCGCCGGATGCCGCGCGACTTGTCCTCGTTGATGAAGTGAACAGGCACTTCAACGGTGACGAGCGTCGACTTCGTTACGCGCAGGAAATCCACATGCATCGGGAAATCCCTAACTGGGTCGAGCTGGTAGTCCTTCGGCAGGACCTGATACGATTTGCCGCCGGCCTCGATGGTGGCGATCGTCGTCATGAAGCCACCGCCGTGGATCTTCATGAACAGCTCCTTATAGGGGAGCGAAATCGACAGGGGGTCTTGCTTGTCGCCGTAAATGACGGCGGGCACGCGACCGTTGCGGCGCAGTTCACGGGCGGACCCCTTACCGACCCGTTCGCGCAACTCGGCCTCAAGCGTGTAGCTTGCTTGGCTCATGGCAGTTCCTTTCAATTTGTGGAGCGCCCGCGGCGGCTTCAGCCAATCCCGCAAACGTCGAAAGCCGCCGGACCCGTCGAGCCCCTGCGGCGATCGCCCGCGTTGCCTCCAAGGGTGTCTACGCGGGTGGAGCGCCTATAGACGAAGTGAGGCGGCGGTGCAAGGCAAGGCACGCAAGCGTTGTCATTCCAGTTCTTCAAAGTATTGACCGTTAGCAAGCGCCTTGCGCAGCTGGCCCGTCTTCACTGGATCATGGGGCCGCCCAGCAATGTTGTCCAGTTGCCGCAGCAATTCAAACTGCGATTTCGTGGGTTTTCCAGCGAGCACGGCGATGCAGGTGAGGACATCGGCGAGGTCAGCACGGCCCTGCGGATCAAGGCTTTGCGCCTCACGTTGCGCCGCCTGCGGATCGACGTCGATCTCGCCAGATTCACGGCCGAAGGTGTCGAGCATGCCCGCAAGCAGCAGCACGTAGTTGGGGTGCGAGTCGCCGCCGCGCCGGACCATCTCGCCTGCGGCGTGGAGGAGCGCGGTTCGCCATGCTTCGTCCTCGCGCCCGCCCGCCTTGTCGATGATCTGCGCGACACCGAATGGCCCGAGCGCCCGCAGCCGCGCCTCGCGCATGACAGCCCAGGTGATCCAGGCGTTCCAGGCCGCATAAAGCGGGATCGCCAATAGCGGAATATAGCCACGCAAGACGGCGCGCGCGAAGACGCGTCTGAGCAAAATGCGCAGGACGAAGCTGGTGACGCCGACCTTGGCCTTGTAGGCAAGGTTCCACAAGATAAGCCGCCAGCGCGACAGGTCCGCATAAGGGTCGATGCCGTAGATCTTGCGGTGCGGATTGGGGATTTCGAGCGCGGAGCGGGCCAAACCCGCCGCGATCAGGCCTGAACCCGGTTCGCCCGCCATTGCAAGGCCGATCACATCGCCCATGCGGCTGATCGCGCGCAGCGCTGTCCAGTAGAGGAACAGTATTTCGACGATCGTGATCAGGCCGACCGCGGCGTAGAACCCGGTCCACACCAAGGGATCGTCCCAAAGCGCGCGATCATCGCCATCCAGCAGGCCAAGCCGGATCCAGATTTCGCCGCCGCCGATGATCAGCCCCGAGACGGTTCCCGAAACGGTCGCAAGAACGACCGCCCGGTTGCGGATGGCTGCAAGCTTCGCAAGGTCCGGGCGGCCGAGCGGCAGGGCGCCCGAGCCCTTGCCGGAACGCGAAAGATAGTCGAGCGCGCGCTTTTCGAGCGCGTTCAGTTCCGGCGCGTAATGATCGATAGGGTCGGCGATTTTCCCCTCCGCCTGATGGTGTAGGGGAAAATCGTGTCAGGATGATCCGGTTCCCGTCAAGCGGCGGGGCGCAACTCACGCATATTCGGCAGGAAAATGGTGAGAAGGCCGAGGAACGGAAGGAACGCGCAGATCATGTAGACGAATTCGATGCCGCGCGCGTCGGCGACGATGCCGAGGACCGCCGCCGCGATGCCGCCCATGCCGAAGGCAAAGCCGAAGAAAATGCCGGCGATCATGCCGACGCGCCCGGGCACTAATTCCTGCGCGAAGACCACGATCGCCGGGAAGGCCGAGGCGATCATCACGCCGATGACGAAGGTCAGCACGAGCGTCGCGGTAAAGCCCACGAAGGGCAGGGCGACCGTGAAGGGCAGGATGCCGAGGATCGAGAACCAGATCACGGTCTTGGAGCCGAAGCGGTCGCCGATCGGGCCGCCCAAAACCGTGCCGAGCGCGACGGCGCCGAGGAACAGGAACAGCATCATCTGCGACTGCTGCACGCTGACGCCGAAGCGCTCCATGGCGTAGAAGGTGTAGTAGCTCGTGAACGACGCCATGTAGATGTTCTTGGTGAAGACGAGCAGGGCCAGCACGACGAGCGCCACCACAATCTTGTTGCGCGGCAGGTTGATGGCTGCGATCGCGCCGCCCCTGCCGGTCCGCGCGGCGGTGTAGCGGCGATACCAGTTGCCGACCTGATAGAGGATGATCATGCCGGTGAGCGCGGCCGCGCAGAACCAGGCGACGCTTTCCTGGCCGCGCGGAACGACGATGAAGGCCGCCAGTAGCGGCCCGATAGCGGTGCCGAAATTGCCGCCGACCTGGAAGAGCGATTGCGCAAGCCCATAGCGCCCGCCCGACGCCATGCGCGCCACGCGCGAGGCTTCGGGGTGGAAAATCGCCGAGCCGATGCCGATCAGCGAAGCGCCGAGCAGCAAGAAGGTGTAGGACTGCGCATAGGCCAACAGGAGCAGCCCGCAAAAGGTCGAGGCCATGCCAGCCGAGAGCGAATAGGGCTTCGGGTTCTTGTCGGTGTAAAGCCCGACGACCGGCTGGAGCAGCGATGCCGTGACCTGGAACGCCATGGTCAAAAGGCCGATCTGCCAGAAGGCCAGCCCGTAATCCTCCTTCAGCATCGGATAGAGCGCCGCCAGCAGCGACTGCATGATGTCGTTCAGCATATGACAGAACGAGATCGCGAAAATGATCGCAAAGGTCGTCGTCTCGGCGGGGGCGCGCGCGGGGAGGGCTGTCATGTCGGTCAAGGCTTAAAACTCCGGATGCCGGCCTTTATAGGTCCGCATGCGGGAATGGCAAATCGGCCAGAGACGCGGCCATCTTCGGCCAGATCGCGACGTGCCCGGCAGCAGCGCTCCTTCCCGGTTTTGGGCGGGCAGCTGTTGCATTAATGTCAATCAGGGCCGTTCGTTCAGCCGGTTCCGGCGGATAAGCGCCCGATGGGAAAGCACGCCACCCATATGGGTGGTGTCTGATCTTGTCCATGCTGTTCTATCC
>CAZEEC010000181.1:0-4077 GCA_964511105.1 uncultured Mesorhizobium sp. | reverse complement strand
AGTTCCTGCGCGTCGGTGGCACCGGCATTGTGCAGGATGCGGCCGTCGGCTTCGAGCAGCACGGCCGGCGCGCCGACCGAGAAGAAATGGGCGAGCGATTGCGGCATCGAGGCCTGCAGGGCCTCGATCGACATGTGCAGGCGGCCGGTGCCGGCAAAAACGGCACCCGGATCGACGCCGAAGGCGAGGCTCAGCTTCGCCGGATCGACATTCGGCCAGCGGTGGAAGAGATCGACCATCCAGTCGACGGAGGTGCGGCTCTTCGGGTGGACGTCGATGCGCAAGTGGACCTTGTCGATCGGGACGCCGGCAAGGGCGGTGCGCAAGGCATCCGGCGTCGCGGGCAGGCCGTAGCCGAACGCGTTCGGCGCGCCTTCGAAGACCAAAGCGAGCCCGTCGGCGCCGTTGTCGAGATCGACAAGCGCCTGAGCGTTCGCACGCTTGGGGTCGGTGTCGTCGACGCGCTGCAGGATCTTCCATTCGGCCGCCCCGCCGGCGCGCAATTGCAGACCCGAGCCATCGACCTCGTAATGCGTGCGGGCAGGCGCCGCCGGTGCGGCCGCGAGGCGCGCGCGCCAAATGTCCCGCTTCATGGGCGGGAACGATCTGGTGCCGACGCTTGCTGCTTCCATGTCCATCCATCCTTTAGAGCGCCGTGCGTCTTTTCAGACGCACAACGGACGCTCTAACACTTTGGTCGAGCATCGGATTCCTCCGAAAACCGGATTCCACTTTTCGGTCCGATGCTCTGGGCCGCGAAAGGGCCGGATCATCCAAACTTAAGGGCGCAAGGGTGCGGACGCAACGCGCGGCGCATGGCCCTTACGGCTTTTGCGCGGCAATGTTGCACTTGCGCCCCGCCCCGGTGCGCGGCAAGCCTTGACGCCGCGTCCGGCACGGGGGAACGTCCTGCCGCTGGTTGACAATGGAGATGCGCGATTCATGTGGCGGGCTGAAAGCATATTCGTGGGCGCAAGCCGCAATCCCGACGACAGCTATCACGGCCCGGAAGAGCTTCTCCTGAAATACGGCAACCGGCACGGCCTGATCACCGGCGCGACCGGCACCGGCAAGACGGTGACGCTGCAGATCCTGGCCGAAGGGTTTTCTGATGCCGGGGTGCCGGTCTTCTGCGCCGATATCAAGGGCGATCTCGCAGGCCTGGCCGCACCCGGCGAGGCGCAGGACTTCCTGATGAAGCGCGCCGAAGCGATCCGGCTCGAGACCTATAGTTTCAACGAATTTCCCGTCGTCTTCTGGGACCTGTTCGGCGAACAGGGACATCCGGTTCGCGCCACCGTGTCGGAGATGGGGCCGCTGCTTCTGGCGCGTCTCCTGGACCTGACCGAGGCGCAGGAAGGCATCATCAACATCGCCTTCCGGCTCGCCGACGAGGAGGGGATGCTGCTCCTCGACATGAAGGACCTGCAGTCGATGCTGGCTTCCATGGCCGAGCGGGCGAGCGAATTGTCGGCCCGCTACGGCAATGTGACGAAGGCGTCCGTTGGCGCAATCCAGCGCGCGCTTCTCGTTCTGGAAACGCAAGGCGGAGCCAATTTCTTCGGCGAACCGGCGCTCAGGATCGCCGATTTGATGCGCACGGCGCGCGACGGGCGCGGCGCGATCAACGTCCTGGCGGCCGACCGGCTGATGATGAACCCGCGGCTTTACGCGACTTTCCTGCTGTGGCTGATGTCGGAACTGTTCGAGGAACTTCCCGAGGCGGGCGACCTCGACAAGCCGCGCCTGGTGTTTTTCTTCGATGAGGCGCATCTTTTGTTCGCGGATGCGCCGAAGGCCCTGGTCGAACGCGTCGAGCAGGTGGTGCGGCTCATCCGCTCGAAGGGCGTCGGCGTTTATTTCGTGACGCAGAACCCGCTCGACGTGCCCGAGCGGGTGCTGGCGCAACTCGGCAACCGCGTCCAGCACGCGCTGCGCGCCTATACGCCGCGCGAGCAAAAGGCGGTCCGCACCGCGGCCGAGACATTCAGGCAAAATCCCGCCTTCGACAGTGTCGAGACGATCACCCAACTCGGCACCGGCGAGGCGCTGGTCTCGGTTCTGGAGGAAAAGGGCGTGCCATCGATGGTTCAGCGCACGCTGATCCGCCCGCCCTCGTCGCGGCTGGGCGTGCTAACCCTCGAGGAGCGGCAAAAGGTGATCGCGCAAAGCCCGGTCGCCGGGCTCTACGACACCACGGTCGATCGTGAATCCGCCTATGAGATGCTGAAGCGCGTGGCCGACGCCAAGATGGGCGCCGAAGAGGAGCAGCAGCGGCGCGAGGCGGAACAGAAGGAGGCGGTGCAGCGCACGCAGTGGACATTGCCGGAGGAGGCCCGCTCCGCACCGTCGCGCCGCCAGCCGGCGCCGCGCGCCTCGAACCGCCAGACGGTCGCGGAAGCGGCGATCAAATCGGTCGTGCGTTCCGTTGGTTCGTCCGTCGGCCGCGCCCTGGTGCGCGGGATCCTCGGCAGCCTGAAAGGCGGGCGTTGAGGCTTGGTCCCGGTTGAGCATCCCGAAAGGGGGATTGCTTATCCAGAGGCGGCAGAGGAGAATTGAGGTGATCAAACGACATTCGAGCCTCAGCTTCCTGCGCACAGCTTGCCTCGCCCTGTTGACGTTCCTTGCCGTTTTTGTCGCTGCGGGAGCGGCCAAAGCGCAGGATGAAGCACCGCCGGTGCCCGCTTCGGCCTCACAACGGGTAACCGTCGGCCTTTATGTCCATCCGCCCTTCGTCATGGTGGAGGACGGGAATTTTTCCGGAATGGCCGTCGAGCTGTGGGAATGGCTTGCCGATCAACTCGGCCTGGAAAGCGAATATGTCGAGCTCGATAATGTCGGCGACCTGGTCGACGCCACCGCATCCGGCGAGATCGACGTTGCCGTCACCAATATGACAGTCACAAAGGATCGCGCCGAACGCATCGACTTCACCCATCCCTGGTTCGATGCCGGACAACGGATCATGGTCAATGAGGGCGGCAGTAGCGGCTTCTGGAATCTCGTTGGAGGGTTGCAGGAATCCGGACATCTGCGCGCCTATGCCTGGATCGCCATTGTCATTATCATCGCCACGATCCTCGTGACGGTATTTGATCGTCGTTTCGACAAGGATTTTCCGCGCCGCTGGCGCGACGGCCTTGCCGAAGGGTTCTACACCGTCATGTCGGTCGCCACTTCGGGCAAACCGCCTTCGCGAAAGAACCTGTTCGGCTGGGCAGGCCGATTCTGGCAAGGTCTTTGGCTCGTCTGCGGCATCGCCGTCCTCGCCTATCTCACCTCGTCGGTGACCAGCGTCATGACCACCTTGCAATTGACCAGCCAGGTCAACAGCGTGGCCGATCTGCCCGGACGTCCGGTCGGGGTCCAGCCGGGAAGCGTTTCGGACGTCTACGCCCGCGAGGCCGGGCTCAATATCCGCCCCTTCGACCACATAGAGGAGGCTGTTGAAGCACTTTCCGATGGCCGGATCGACGCGATCATCGGTGATGCGCCGGTGCTCGAATATTACGCCCACACCCATTCGGGCGAACCCGTTTCCGTGGTCGGACCGATCTTCGCGCCGGACAAATATGCTTTCGGCCTGACCGGTCGCAGCGAACTGACGCGCGCGCTGACCGTGGAACTGATCGGCGCCCATGAGAGCGGCCTGATCGAGGAAATCAGGGCCCGGTATTTCGGGGATGATCAATAAGGGCCGATAGGCTGGTGCGCGAGCAAGCCCATCTGGCGCTAAACGGTGCCGACCCCTGACGTCACGAGGATCGGCGAGCCGCTCGGCACGCGGTCGTACAAATCGATCGCGTCCTGATTGAGCATCCGCACGCAGCCCGACGAGACCGACAGGCCAATCGTCTGCCATTCCGGCGAGCCGTGCAGGCGGTACAGCGTGTCCTTGCCGTCCTGGTAGATATAAAGGGCGCGCGCGCCGAGCGGGTTGTGCAGACCCGGCTCCATGCCGCCGAGCCAGGTGCCCGATGCCTCGTCGTATTCGGCGCGGTAGCGCTCGAGTTCGGGCTGACGGTCGATCATCTCGGCCGGCGGGAACCAGCGCGGCCAGGTCTGCTTCCAGTTGAT
>CAZEEC010000180.1:0-4092 GCA_964511105.1 uncultured Mesorhizobium sp. | reverse complement strand
TTGCGCGGCCGCGGGGCCAGATGTTACGCTTTTTGCTATCGGTTTGATCGAGTGCCGGAACGGCCGAATGCGAGCCCGCGTTCAGCCGGCGCTCAACGGGTAGCGAGCGGGGCGGTCATGGTTAGGCTATTTTCGGGCATCCTGTTTGCCATCGGTCTTCTTGTGGTGGCCCCGCCGACGCCGGCCGCCGCGCAGTTGTTCGAGACCCGCGCGCCGCACGCATTCATGATCGACGCCGATACCGGAACGGTTCTGTTTTCAAAAGATCCCGACGAACTGATCCCGCCGGCTTCGCTCGCCAAGCTGATGACCATGGAAGTGGTCTTCAACGCGCTGAAGACCGGTCGATTGTCCCTCGATGACGAGTTCTTCGTCAGCGAGAATGCCTGGCGCACCGGCGGCGCGATGTCCGGCGGCTCGACGATGTTCGCCGAAGTGCGGTCCTCGATCCGCCTCGAAGATCTGATTCAGGGCGTCATCGTGCAGTCGGCCAATGACGGCTGCATCATCATCGCGGAGGGGATGGCGGGCTCGGAGGAAAATTTCGCGCAGCTGATGAACGAGCGCGCGCGCCAGATTGGCATGGCGAACTCGGTCTTTAAGAACTCGACCGGCCTGCCGGCCGAGGGCCAAGCGGTGACGGTGCGTGAACTGGCGATGCTGGCGCATCATATCTGGACGGAATATCCGGATTATTACGACTATTATTCGCAGCCTGAATTCACCTGGAACAACATCACCCAGCGCAACCGAAACCCGTTGCTGCGCATGAATATCGGCGCCGACGGCATGAAAACCGGGTTCACCGAGGAGTCCGGCTACGCGATCGTCGGATCTGTGGCGCGCGACGACCGGCGCCTGTTTGCCGCGATGAGCGGGATGGAAAGCGATGCGCAGCGGGCCGAGGAAGCGCGCAAGATCCTCGATTGGGGAATGCGCGCCTTCGACAAATACCAAGTGTTCGCCGTTGACGAGATCGTCGGCGAGGCCAAGGTCTATGGCGGCGCAAAATCAGGCGTCGCCCTGCGGTCGCAAGGGCCGATCTCGGTTTTCGTTCCGCTGACGAACCGCGACCGTCTGATCGCGCGAATCGTCTATGACGGCCCGGTGATGGCACCGGTGGAAGAGGGCGCCCGCGTCGGCACGCTCCGCGTCTGGATCGGCGACGCGATGAGCCAGGAGACAGCGCTTTACGCGGCCGAATCGGTGAACCGGGGGAAATTGCACCAGCGCGCGCTCGACGCGCTGGAAGAGCTTGCGGTGGGCTGGCTGCGCTGAGCCAAGAGGATGCGGATTGGCAAAGGGACATTTCGTCACGTTTGAAGGCGGCGAGGGCGCCGGCAAATCAACCCAGATCAAGCTGTTGGCCGAGCGTTGCGAAGCCGAGGGCCACAATGTCGTGGTGACGCGCGAGCCGGGCGGTTCGGCCGGCGGCGAGGCGGTGCGCCATGTGCTGCTCTCAGGCGCGGCGGAGCCGTTCGGGCCGGCGATGGAAGCGATGCTGTTCGCCGCCGCACGTTCCGATCATGTCGAGCAGATCATCCGGCCGGCCATCGAAGCCGGCAAGATCGTCTTGTGCGACCGGTTCCTCGATTCCTCTCGGGTCTATCAAGGGGTCTCCGGCGGTCTCGACCAAAGCTTCATGACCGCGCTCGAAAGCATCGCCGTCAATGGCGTGATGCCGGATCTGACCCTGATCCTCGATCTCGATCCGTCAGAAGGAATGCGCCGGGCGAAAGTGCGGCGCGGAACGGAGGAGATTGATCGCTATGAAAGGGAAGATCTGGCGCTCCACGAGGAGCGGCGGGAGGCCTATATAGACATCGCGCGCGCCGAGCCGGCACGCTGCGTGATGATCGATGCAGCCAAAACGCCCGATGAGGTCGCCGATCTTATCTGGAGCTACGTCAAGAAGGTCATCGCGCCGCCCGGCAGCCTGTTGCAGGTGGCAGATGAATTTTGAGCGTATCGCAGCCGAACAATATGACAGTATTCCGGATATTCCCGAGCCGGCCGAACATGCGCATCTTTTCGGGCACCGCAAGGAAAGTGACGCTCTCGTCCAGGCCTATCGATCTGATAAATTCCACCATGCGCTGATGCTGGTCGGCCCGCGCGGCATCGGCAAGGCGACACTGGCGTTCCGCATGGCCTATCATGTGCTTGCCCATCCCGAGCCGCTAGAAGCGCCGTCCTCGCTTGTGGCACCCGATCCGAGCGCGACGCTGTTTCGGCTGATGGCGCAAGGCGCCCATCCCTCGCTTCTCCATCTGACGCGGCCACGGGTCGAGCGGGGCAGCGGATTCAAGTCGGCCGTCACCGTCGACGAGGTCCGCCGCGTCGGCCGCTTCCTGTCGATGACGTCGCATGATGGCGGCTACCGGATCGTGATTGTCGATGCGGCCGACGACATGAACCGGAATGCCGCGAACGCGCTCTTGAAAAACCTGGAAGAGCCGCCGCCGCGCACGCTCTTCATTCTGATCGTACATTCGCTCGGCCGGATGCTGCCGACCATCCGCTCGCGCTGCCAACTCGTGAAACTGAAGCCGCTCGAGAACGACGATGTCCTGAAGGCGCTGGCGGCGATCTCGCCTGGAGAGGCTTCAGCTTCCGCTGACCATGAGGCGCTGCTTGCAAAGTCGGGCGGCAGCGTGCGCAACGCGCTCCTGATGGCCCATTTCGGCGGCTTCGACATCACCAATGCGATCGACGAGATCCTGGCCCGGCCCCGCCTCGACGTCGCCGCCGCCTACCGCGTTGCCGATGCCGTAGCCGGCCGCGACGCGGCAATCCCGTTCCAGCTTTTCAACGACCATGTGATGGCGGTCGTAGAGGCGAGGGCGCGCGGCGCGGGGGAGGCGAACGATGCCGAATCGGCCGCTCGCCTGGCGGCGCGCTGGTCCGATATACGCCAGCAGATTTCGGACGCGCAGACCTACAATCTCGACAAGCGTCAGCACGTCGTCGGATTGCTCGGCCGATTGGTCGACGCACCCTGATTGCGCGTCTGGCCAAAAGCCGGCGCGTCGTCTATGTGACCGACACGAACGAGTGACCGAGCGAGCGCATGGCAGCCGAGAAATTCTACATCACCACGGCGATTTCCTATCCCAACGGCAAGCCGCATATCGGCCATGCCTACGAACTGATCGCGACCGACGCGCTGGCCCGCTTCCAGCGTCTCGACGGCAAGGACGTCCGGTTTCTGACGGGCACCGACGAGCACGGTATCAAAATGCTGCAGACGGCGCGCAAGGAAGGTATCCCGCCGCGAGAGCTCGCAGATCGAAACTCGCAGGAATTCAAGCAGATGGCGACGCTTTTGAATGCGTCGAACGATGATTTCATCCGCACCAGCGAAGACCGCCACCGGCGCGCCTCGCAGGCCATCTGGAAAGCGATGGAAGCCAATGGCGACATCTACAAGAGCTCCTATGCCGGCTGGTATTCCGTCCGCGACGAAGCCTATTACGGCGAGGAGGAAACGGGCGTCCAGCCGGACGGCGTGCGCCACGGGCCGCAGGGAACCCCGGTCGAATGGGTCGAAGAGGAAAGCTATTTCTTCCGCCTTTCGGCTTATCAGGACCGCCTACTCGCGCTCTATGCCAGCCAGCCCGACTTTGTTGGTCCGGCCGAGCGGCGCAACGAGGTCGTCAACTTCATCAAGTCGGGTCTGAAGGACCTGTCGATCTCGCGCACCACCTTCGACTGGGGCATTCCCGTTCCGGGCGACGAAAAGCATGTCATGTATGTGTGGGTCGATGCGCTCACGAATTACATCACCGCAGCCGGATATCCCGATGAAGATGCAGAGCTTTGGCGCTACTGGCCGGCTGATCTGCACGTCATCGGCAAGGACATCACCCGCTTCCACGCGATCTACTGGCCGGCCTTCCTGATGTCAGCCGGGCTGGCGCTGCCGAAACGGGTCTTCAGCCACGGCTTCGTGTTCAACCGCGGCGAGAAGATGTCGAAATCGGTCGGCAATGTCATCGACCCGAAAGCGCTGGTCGACCATTACGGCCTCGACCCGCTGCGCTATTTCCTGATGCGCGAGGTGCCGTTCGGCCAGGACGGCAATTACAGCCA
>CAZEEC010000179.1:0-4134 GCA_964511105.1 uncultured Mesorhizobium sp. | reverse complement strand
GCGCGTTTTTGGAAGTTCTGGCCGCAACGGAAACAATCCGGGCGGCCTTTGTCTTATGTGACCTAGCCGATCCGGAACCTGACAAGAGGGGAAGGACAGCATGAGCATCGACCATCTGACGGACGGCGTGGAGCGATATCGCACCGAAGGCGGGGTGAGCGTGACCCGGCGCCGGTATGAGACGCCTTATGTCGGCGCCATCGATACCTATGTCGATGCGCTGAATTCGAGGCGCGGCTGCGTCTTTTCCTCCAACTATGAATATCCAGGCCGGTATACCCGCTGGGACACGGCGATCGTCGATCCGCCTCTCGTCATTTCGGCGACGGGCCGCGACATGAAGATCGAGGCCCTCAACGCGCGCGGCGAGGCGCTGCTCGACGGCATCGCACCGGTCGTCGAAGCCTTGCCCGATGTCGTTCGCTTTGCGCGCGGTCCGGCCCAGGTGACGCTTACCGTCGCCGAGCCCACTGGAGCCTTCACCGAGGAAGATCGCTCGCGGATGCCGACGGTCTTTACCGTGTTGCGCGCCGTCGTCGCCCTGTTCAAATCCGCCGAGGATGCCAATCTCGGGCTTTATGGAGCTTTCGGCTACGATCTCGCCTTTCAGTTCGACCCGGTCGGACTGAAGCTCGAACGGCCGGAGAGTCAGCGCGATCTCGTGCTTTACCTGCCGGACGAGATCCTTGTCGTCGATCACCATCAGGCCAAGGCGTGGCATGATCGCTACGAGTTCGCAGGCGCCGGCTTCTCAACCGAAGACTTAGCGCGCGGCGGGTCTGAGGTGCCGTTTCGACCAAGCGAGATCGTTCCGCCGCGATCGGACCATGAGCGCGGCGAATATGCTCGCCTGGTCGACCAGGCCAAGGAGAGCTTCCGGCGCGGCGACCTCTTCGAGGTGGTGCCGGGCCAGATGTTCATGGAACGCTGTGCGTCGAGACCGTCGGAGATCAGCCGCAAGCTGAAGTCGATCAACCCGTCACCCTATTCCTTTTTCATCAATCTGGGCGAGAGCGAATATCTGATCGGTGCCTCGCCCGAGATGTTCGTGCGGGTTTCGGGCCGGCGGGTCGAAACCTGTCCGATCTCGGGCACGATCCGCCGCGGCGAGGATGCCATTTCTGACAGCGAGCAGATCCTCAAACTGCTCAACTCGAAGAAGGACGAGTCGGAACTCACCATGTGCTCCGACGTCGACCGCAACGACAAGAGCCGCGTCTGCGAGCCCGGCTCCGTGCGCGTGATCGGACGCCGGCAGATCGAGATGTATTCCCGGCTGATCCATACCGTCGACCATATCGAAGGGCGGCTTCGGCCGGAGATGGATGCATTCGACGCGTTCCTGTCGCACGCCTGGGCAGTGACGGTCACTGGTGCGCCGAAGCTGTGGGCGATGCGCTTTATCGAGGCCAATGAAAAAAGCCCGCGCGCCTGGTATGGCGGCGCGATCGGCATGGTGCATTTCAACGGCGACATGAACACCGGGCTGACGCTGCGCACGATCCGCATCAAGGACGGCATTGCCGAAGTGCGTGCCGGGGCGACGCTGCTTTACGATTCCGACCCGGCCGAGGAAGAGGCGGAGACCGAACTGAAGGCGTCGGCCATGCTGGCTGCCATCCGCCAGGCCGCGCCGGGATCCAATCCCGTCGAGCCCGGTCCGTCCGCGCAGGCGGGCGAGGGCGTTTCGATCCTGCTCGTCGATCACGAGGATTCCTTCGTGCATACGCTCGCCGGCTATTTCCGCCAAACCGGCGCCCAAGTCACCACCGTCCGGGCGCCCGTCGCACCCGAGACATTCGATCGTTACCGGCCCGATCTGGTCGTGCTTTCGCCGGGGCCGGGCAAGCCGTCGAACTTCGACTGCCAGGCCACCATTGCCGCCGCCCGTTCCCGCAACCTGCCGATCTTCGGCGTGTGCCTGGGGCTGCAGGCGCTCGCCGAAGCCTATGGCGGCACCTTGCGGCAACTTAGCGAGCCCATGCATGGCAAGCCCTCGCGCATCCGCGTTACGCAACCGGGCATCGTCTTTGACGGGCTGCCGGGTGAGATCACGGTCGGCCGATATCACTCCATGGGCGCCGATCCGTCGCGGCTCCCGGGGCAATTGATTGTCACGGCGGAGACGGAGGACGGCACCATCATGGCGCTTGAGCACCTATCGGAACCGATCGCGGCCGTGCAGTTTCATCCCGAATCGATCATGACGCTCGGCCAGGGCGCCGGCATGCGGATGATCGAGAACGTGGTCGCGCACCTGCCGCGCAAGGCCAAAGTCAAGGCGGCGTAGAACAAGCATCATCATGGCATCCAAGCACAAAATCCGTCGCCTTGCCGGCTGGTCGATCGTCATTGCCTTCGCGGTCATGGGGCTGAAATTCGTGGCCTGGTGGCTGACCGGCTCGGTCGCGCTTTATTCGGACGCATTGGAATCGATCGTCAACGTGATCGCCGCATTCGCGGCCTTCTGGGCGATCTCGGTCAGTCATAAGCCGGCTGATCGCGATCACCAGTTCGGCCATCACAAGGCCGAGTATTTCTCGGCCGTGCTCGAAGGGGTGCTGATCGTCGTCGCCGCGCTCCTGATCCTGGCGGAAGTCTGGCGCGCCTTTCGCAATCCCGTCCCGCTCGACGTCATCGGCCTCGGGCTTGCCATCAATGCGGCAGCGGCAGGCGTCAACGGGTTCTGGGCCTGGCTCCTGATCCGCAACGGCCGGCAGCACAAATCGCCGGCGCTGGAAGCCGATGGCCGGCACGTCATGACCGACGTCGTCACCTCCGTCGGCGTTCTTGCCGGCCTCATCGCAGCGATGGCAACCGGCTGGCACGTCCTTGACCCGCTTCTAGCGCTCGTCGTCGCGCTCAACATCTTGTGGCAGGGCGGCAAGGTCATCACGTCGTCGCTGAGCGGCCTCATGGATCGGGCCGTCGACGATGACGAGCATTTGCGGATCCGCGACCTGATCGCCGCCCATTCGAAAGGCGCGCTGGAAATCCATGATCTGAAGACCCGGATCGCCGGACGCGCGACCTTCATCGAATTTCATCTGGTGGTGGATGCCGACATGAGCGTCGGCGACAGCCATGTCATCTGCGACCGCATCGAACGAGCGCTGGAGGACAAGATTCCTTCGGTGCGCATCATCATCCATGTCGAGCCCGATCATGAGGCGAAACTGCCGGCGGGAGATGCTGCTGTCCGTTTCGTCTAGACGAACATTTCTCGATCACGGGGGCGGGTGAGCCTGTGATGGAAAGGTCACACCGGGGCTGAAGACTCGCTTTCGCCACATTTCGTCCCGGTGCCGGACACACTTTCTTTTCAGATAAGAGCCAATGGCTGCGTGCGGCAGCCTTTTCTGCTTTTGACTATGACGGGTAGCAATTCATGTGTGTGTCTCGACGCCGTTTTCTGTTCCAAGCCGCTTCCATGGGCGCGGTCGCGCCACTCGTTCTTTCCGGATGCATGTCGGCGACCGGTGCCCTTGAATCGGTCCAGCCTGGTCCAGATCCCTATTATCTTGCCATGTACGGTCCTGTGCCGGGCGAGCGCTTTCCCTTGCCGGCCACCGATATATCGAGCGTCGATGAGCGCTTTTTTCGCCAGCAGGTGCGCTATCACCGGCACGAGCGCCCGGGCACCATCGTCGTCGATACGCAAAACCGCTTCCTCTATCTCGTCCAGGAAGGCGGGATGGCGATGCGCTATGGCATCGGCGTCGGTCGCGCCGGGCTCGAGTTCGAAGGGACGGCGCGCGTCGCCCGCAAGGCGGAATGGCCGACCTGGACGCCGACCGCCAACATGATCGCGCGCGAGCCGGAGCGCAACGCGCAATGGGCCGGCGGCATGCCGCCCGGACCGGACAATCCGCTTGGACCGCGCGCGCTCTACCTGTTCGACGGCGGCCGCGACACGCTCTACCGCATCCATGGAACGACCGAGCCCTGGTCGATCGGGCTCGCCGTCTCCTCGGGTTGCGTGCGGCTGTTCAGCCAGGATATCCTCGATCTCTACAACCGCGTCGCGATCGATACGCCGGTCGTCGTTCTCCAGAACGAGCCGCTGCAATATCCGCAGCGCGAGGTGCCGGAGTGGGTCCGCCGCCAGTTGGAGCTTCCCAGCCAGCAGTCCCC
>CAZEEC010000178.1:0-4183 GCA_964511105.1 uncultured Mesorhizobium sp. | reverse complement strand
TTCCGTGAGCTCTTGGTTGTCTTAAAGCCAGTCGGCCACGAGCGAGGCCGGCAGGAGACCGATATGAAAGCCGGCATGGGCAACGATTGCCGATTCGAGGTCGTAGCGGGCGAAAAGCACCCCAAAGAGGAGACCAAGCATCGCATTCCAAAAGAGTGTGCGGAACACCAGCGCCTGCGTCAACTCCGCGCCGCTTGATGCGAGCGCCGGTAGGTGCCCCAGCGCAAAAAGAAGGGCTGCGAACGAAAGACCAACCAACACATGTGTCGATGATGGCCGGGCCTCGGTCTTGGCAAACGCTTTCCAGATGAGCAGGACCGCGAGACTCATTACCCCCCAGCGCATGGTGATCTCCTCAACCACGCCGCCATAGAAAATGCCGACGGTGAGGCTTGCCAGCCGCCAGTTGTCAGTCAGTGCAGGCGTCAGTCCGCGGCCGTCCTGCCAAAGCCCGCGCGTAGCATGGTCGGTCAGGCCGATCGCCATCCCGGCGACAGTGCCCAACACCAGACAAAAGAGCCACCGCTCAGGCACCCACGAAACGGCATGCCCGGAAACCTGGAGGGCGATGCGGGAGCGAAAGCCACAGACCGGAGCGATAAACGAACCGGCGAACGCGAAGCAGGCCAACATGAGCACCGGATTGACGATGAAGGCCCAGCGCGGGAGGCCGGGAGCGGGCGGCAGAGCCAGATAGAGCGCGGCAATGCCCGTCAACCCCAGCGAAAACAGCCCGATCGCCGAACGCAGGCGGCGAATGGAAAAGGGTCCCTCATTCAATGAGCCAACCCCGGGATATCTCGTTTTCTGCTCTCGGCCCCGGTCGAGATCGAGGCATCGATCTTGGCAAGCAGCCTGGCTTTGGTATCGGGGTCGCAAAATGCCGCTTCGACCGCGGTCCGGGTCACACCGGACAGTTCCTGATCGGAGAGGCCGAACTGGGTCTTGCCGATCTCATACTCGCGCTTGAGCGATGTCCAGAAATAGGGCGGATCGTCGGAATTGAGCGTTACCTTGCAGCCTGCGGCGCGCAGGACAGGAAAGGGATGCTCGGCCAGCGACGCATAGACCTTGAGTTCGACGTTCGAAGCCGGGCAGATTTCAAGCACCACGCCTTCATCAACGATGCGTTTGACGAGATCGGCATCTTCGATCGCCCGGACACCATGACCGATGCGCGCCGGGCGCAGATGGTCAAGTACGTCGCGCACGCTCTCCGGGCCGCCGAACTCGCCCGCATGCATCGTGATGCCGAGACCTGCCTCGCGTGCGACCCCGAAGGCCCGGACATAATCCTTCGCCGAACCGACGCGTTCATCGCCTGCTATGCCGAAACCGGTTACAAGCGGGTGTCGGCAGGTGGCGGCGAAATGTGCGGCATTCTCGATCGACCCAACCCCCACATGGCGAACCCCGGTGACGATCATCCTGCCTTCAATACCGGTCTTGGACCGCGCCCGCGCTATGCCCTCGCCGAGCGCGTCCGTATAGGCTTGCGGAGACAATCCTGCCTTGATCGCATGATCGGGCGAGCTAAAAATTTCGGAATAGATTGCACCATCCTGAGCGATGCTCGTCAGATAGTGCTCGGCCAGATGTGCATAATCCTCCTCCGAGCGGAAGAGATCGGCTGCCTCGTCATAAGCCCTGAGGAAGCTGGTGAAATCATCCCAGACGAACGAGCCGTCCTGAATGAAATGCGAAACATCCTTGCCGTATTTCCGGGATTGCGCGATGACGAGTTCAGGTGCGGCCGCGCCTTCGATGTGACAATGCAATTCAGCCTTGAAAACCATCGTTGAACTCTGCCTCTGCGCGTCTATTCACTGCGGGCGCGAAGATAGCGCCTCGGAAAGCGATCCGCTATGGTCGCGGGCGTTTCGTCGATGAAGAAGGTAAGCTGATGTCGGATGCACGTACCACCGCGCAGGGCGGAATGGAAACTTCCTACGGCTTCCGCCAAGTGGACAAAGGACAAAAGCAGCCACTCGTCAACGATGTCTTCCATAAGGTCGCCGAACGGTATGACATCATGAACGACTTGATGTCGGGCGGCATGCATCGCGTGTGGAAAGATGCCTTGGTGACCTGGCTCAACCCACCGCATCGGTCGGGCTGGAAGGTGCTGGATGTCGCCGGCGGCACTGGCGACGTCGCCTTCCGGATCGTCGAGGCATCCGATCGCAATGTCGAGGCGACCGTCCTCGACATCAATGCGTCGATGCTTGCAGTCGGCAAGGACCGTGCCGTCAAACGCCGGCTGGATCCTTATGTGACCTTCGTCGAAGCCAACGCCGAGGAACTGCCGTTCGAGGATCGCGCCTTCGACGCCTATACGGTTGCATTTGGTATTCGCAACGTCCCAAGGATCGACAGGGCGCTCACGGAGGCCTATCGCGTGTTGAAACCCGGGGGGCGCTTTCTTTGCCTCGAATTTTCGGATGTTCAGTTGCCGCTGCTCGATCGCGCCTATGAGGCATGGTCGTTCACGGCCATTCCGCAGATAGGAAAGATGGTCGCGGGGGAGGCTGAGCCCTATCGTTATCTGGTTGAATCCATCCGCAAGTTCCCCAACCAGGCGAACTTCGCTGCCATGATTCGCAAGGCTGGGTTTGACCGTGTCACCTGGAGAAACTATTCGGGCGGCATCGCCGCTTTGCATTCAGGCTGGAAGCTGTGAGGCACGTTACCCGATGACCGCGCCTATAGCTTATATCCGTCTGGCGCATGCCGGCTGGATTCTCGCGCGCGAGGGTGTCATCGCTGCATTGCCGGGCGATCAGCTTGTCGGCGGTCCCCGGATGGCTTGGCAGGCGGCGCGAAGGCTGGCCCGACGCCGCTCACGCAAGCATGACGCCGCAGACCGTATGTCGAACGCGGTTGATCGGCTCGGCCCGTCCTATGTGAAGCTTGGCCAGTTTCTGGCGACGCGTCCGGACGTGGTGGGCGCGGATGTAGCGACCCAGTTGGCTGCGTTGCAGGATCGGATGTCGACCTTCCCGACCGCGCTCGCCCGCGCCCAGATTGAGGAATCGCTCGGCCGATCCGTCAATGAACTATTCGTTTCGTTCGACGAGCCGATCGCGGCAGCTTCGATCGCGCAGGTCCACCCCGCCTTGATCGAGCGCGAAGGTCTGAAGCAGCAGGTGGCGGTCAAGGTGATCCGTCCGGGCGTGCGTGGCCGCTTTGCCAACGATCTTGAGGGGTTCTTTCTCGCCGCGCGTATGCAGGAGCGTTTCATTCCCTCGTCGCGGCGGCTGAAGCCGGTCGAAGTGGCGCAGACGCTTGCCCAGACCACGCGGATCGAAATGGATTTGCGGCTTGAAGCGGCCGCATTTTCCGAACTGGGCGAGAATACCGCGAACGACCCCGGTTTTCGGGTTCCATGGATCGATTGGGAGCGGACGGGACGTGACGTCGTCACGATGGAATGGATCGATGGCATCAAGATGTCGGACATTGCCGCCATGCGTGCCGCCGGCCACGATCTTGCGCGGCTCGCCGTCAATCTGATCCAGTCCTTCTTGCGCCATACGCTTCGCGATGGATTTTTTCACGCCGATATGCATCCCGGCAACCTTTTCGTCGAAGCCGACGGCACCATCGTTGCGGTCGATCTCGGCATTGCGGGTCGGCTCGGCAAGAAGGAGCGCCGGTTCCTGGCCGAAATTCTCTACGGCTTTATCCAGCGCGACTATGTCCGCGTAGCGGAGGTCCATTTCGAAGCCGGCTACGTGCCCCGCACGCACGACATCCGCGCTTTTGCCCAAGCCATCCGTGCGATCGGAGAGCCGATTCACGGTCAGCCGGCCGAGACGATCTCGATGGCGCGCCTGCTTACGCTTCTTTTCGAGGTGACCGAACTTTTCGACATGGAGACCCGGTCCGAGCTTCTGCTTTTGCAAAAGACCATGGTTGTCGTCGAGGGTGTCGCCCGTGCGCTCGATCCCGCCTTCAACATGTGGAAAGCAGCCGAGCCGGTGGTCGATACCTGGATCCGCGCGAATCTGGGCCCGCGCGGCTTTCTGGAAGACGCCCGCGACGGCGCGGGCGCATTGGTCGCGCTGGCTCGTCAGGCGCCCGACATCGCGGCACGCGCCGAGCGCCTGTCGCGGGAGATCGACGACATGGCTGAGCACGGGTTGCGCTTCGATGACGAGACGGCCCGCAAGATCGGCAAGGC
>CAZEEC010000177.1:0-4186 GCA_964511105.1 uncultured Mesorhizobium sp. | reverse complement strand
CGCAAGGACCAGGCATGAAGCAACAAGAGCTTGATCAGACCGTCGCCGCCCGGCGACGTACGAACATATTCTTCGCCGCCAGCGCCGCACCTGCCGTGATCAATAGGCAGGCGGCGAGGATGTGTGGGGTGGCGGCGGCCGTGCCTGCTGCGATCAGCACCAGCGTCGACAGAAGCGGCGCCGCATAGCTCGCCGTGCCCAGGACCTGAATGTTGCCGTGCTTGACGCCATAGTCCCAGCTATAGAAGGCGGCGCCGACCGGCATCAGACCAAGCCCAAGGACGGCCAGCCATTCGCTCGACCCCTGTGGCCAGACCGCCTCCTCAAGGGTTACGTGGCAGGCGAAGGACAGGCACGCCGTGGCGAGGCAAAACCAGGTAACCATGGAGGTCGGCACGGATGCAAAGCGCCGCGACAGAAGCGAATAGCCGGTCCAGAACAGTGCGCAGATCGCCGCCATCGCATAGCCGAAAGCATAGGTCGCGTCGAACGCCAGATCGCCGCCATTGGTGACGATCAAGACCGTGCCGACCAGCCCCATCAGCGCGCCGACGACATGATGCCAGCCGAGCCGCTCGCCCGGCATCAGCGCCGAGCCGAGCACAATCAACAACGGCCAGAGGTACGCGATGAGGCTCGCCTCGACGGCGGGCGCATTCCGCAACGCCGTGAAGTAGAAGAAGTGGTAGCCGAAGAGGCCGCCAATGCCGATCAGCCAGACCGCCGGCGGAACCTTCGCACGCTCCCGCGGAGGCGAAAGGACGCGCATGGCAAGGCCGACAAGCGTGCCCACGGTGAAGGTGAGGCCGGAGAGCAGGAAGGGCGGGACCTTGCCTGACGCGGCCGTGAGCAGCGCCAACAGCGCCCACATGATGACCGCCGTGAAGCCGATTGCCGTTGCCCGCGCCATGATGTTCTACCCGTTTTGCGAGGGGTAGCGCGGCGGGCGGTCGAGGGCAAGTCAGCAGACTGCCCGCCACCCTACTGCGCGCGGATGTTCTGCGCGACAATCCTGAGCGTGCCGATCTGGGTGCCGATCGTGGCATCGACCGGTGCGTAAAACCCGGTATCGGCGAGCGGCGCAAACGAAATTTTGATGCGCGAGCGGTCGCGCAGGTAGCGGATCGCTGAGCGGCTGGGCCGGTACCCCGCGACGGGCTCGAAACGGGCCGCACAGGTAACCGTTCCCTGGCCGCTTGCGGTCCCGGTCGGGGACAGCAAAAGATTGGCGCGCATCTCGCCATCATAGAAGCGGATCGTGCGGGTGCAGACCTCGGACGCGCTGCCGGCGCGCACCAAAGTGGAGGAGATCGGATCTCCCACCGCGGTCAGGTGCGCCGGCTGCAGATCCACCCAGTCGCCCGGACGCGGACGCGAGGGTGGCACGTTTTCGGTGGCCGTGACGGTGCCATTGTCAAAGCGGATTGCCGTGCGCTGCGCTTTCTTGTCCGAGCGGTAGGTGAGATTGTAGCTTTCCGGCGCGGTCCCAACTTGCGACAGGCCGCCTGAAACGGTTGTGGAGCCTTGGGTGCGGTCGAAAATGCGCGCCAGCCCAGCGCTCGCGAGCGACCCGTCGATGCGAAACGCGTCGTCACCGATCGTGCTCGTGAAGGAGGCCTTGCCCAGGGGAATTCCCATCAGCGTGATCGAATAATCGGTCTTGAAGGTTTGTGCGGCATGCGCCGGGGCGATGACCACCGCCGCCGCGAGAAGGGCGATCGCAGATGCAATGCGAACCATGCTATGCTCCATCAGGTTGCGGCAGGACGCCCTTCCCACCAGTCTGTCCTCGAAACCCTTTGGCTGCACGAATTCGGCGAATCTATGTTGGAACAATGCCGCCACGATCGAAGTCCAAGCCACAGCCCGGCTTGACCGGATCGAGAAATGCTCCTATGGAACGGCAACTTTTCCATAAGGCCGCCTGCAGGATCCCGCGCGCCGACCATCTGGTGCGGGCTCGGATTGTGGACCGGTCATGAGACTAAAGGTTTAAGACAATGTCCCGTGCATGTGAATTGACCGGCAAAGCCGTCATGACCGGCAACAAGGTGAGCCACGCCAACAACAAGACGCGCCGCCGCTTCCTGCCGAACCTCGTCAGGGTAACGCTGATGTCGGAAGCTCTGAACCAGAGCGTGCGCCTGCGAATCTCGGCCAGCGCTCTGCGTTCCGTCGAGCACCGCGGCGGCCTCGACGCGTTCCTGCTCAAGGCCGGCGCCGATGATCTGTCACAGCGCGCCCGCCTGCTCAAGAAGCAGATTGCCAAGAAGACGGAAGATCAGGCAGCGGCCTGATCCTCGATCTGTCTTGATCTAAACGGCGGGAATGTTCATTCGAACGCGCCCGCCGACTGGTTCCATCACCCAGGTGAAAAAAATGAACATCCAGTCTCTGACTGTCTGGCCATTCGTGGCCGCGATGGCCTTTGTCGTCGTCCTGTCGAACATCCTCGTCCAGTACCAGTTCGAACATCTGGGCCTAGGCGAGCTTCTGACCTGGGGCGCCTTCACCTATCCCTTCGCCTTTCTCGTCAACGATCTGACGAACCGCCGCTTCGGCAACGTCGTGGCGCGCCGCGTCGTCTATGTGGGCTTTACACTGGCGGTCGTGCTGTCGATTTGGCTGGCGTCCCCGCGGATCGCAATTGCTTCGGGCACGGCCTTCCTGACCGCGCAACTCGTCGACATCCTCATCTTCGACCGGCTGCGCCATCAGGTCTGGTGGCGTGCGCCGCTCGTCTCGGGCATCATCGGCGCGCTGGTCGACACCGCTCTGTTCTTCTCGATCGCGTTTGCGGGCAGCTTCGCCTTCCTCGATACCGGCTTTGGCCTAGAGGACAACTCTCTCGCCTTTCCGGTGTCCTTCATTTTCGGGGGGCACGCGCCCTTATGGGTGCAGTTGGCGCTCGGCGACCTGATGGTCAAGCTTGCGATCGGCGTGATCGCGCTGGTGCCCTATGGCGCGCTTTTGTCCATCGTGCGCCCCGTCGAGACGGCGCCGGTCTACTCGACCAGTTCGAACTCAAGGTAGAGATTACGCTGGAACCAGGACTGGTTGTCGTCGGACATCAGGGCAATGACCAAAACGCTGTCGTCGCGGCGAAAGACGTCGATCGCTTCCATATTGTCGACGTGGGAGGTCATATTGGCCTCAAGCAGGGTATCGCCGTCTACGATAGCGCCGGCGCGCAGATCGGCCTCGGCGATCTGGCGCAGCCGCATGGCCACGCCGCGCGAATAGGAAAACCGCCGCTCAAGCAAAAGCAGATCGCCATGCGGCAGGAAGACCCCGTCGGTCACATCAAATTCGTCGGTACGGCGAACCTTGAAGATGCCCGTGTGCGGCCCCTCGAGGATCGCGGCGAAGATATTCCCGTCGGCGTCAATCGACTTTTCGGCAATCACGATACGCGCACCTTGAAGCGGGCCGTCAGGCTTCGAGCGGGCGACGGTTTCGAGGCCAGCATTGTAGCGCAATTCGTGAAGCGGAATGAGAAAGTCGAGATCACCGATAGGGCCTGCCATGCCTTCCGGGTCGATCCGGTATTCCGAGACACGCGCGGCCCGCTCGAACGACACGGTCGCGACGCCATCGGAAACGGAAATGCCTTCGGCGTCGACCTGCTCCTTTTCGTCGATCGGCATGCCGTCCTGGCCGACCATGGGCTGCATGGTGAAGTTGCCGAAAGCGACCGGCACACCCTCGCTGTCGCGCTGGACGGACCCCGAAAACCAAAAGCCGTGATCGGCGACGCCCAGGAATTCTTCGCCAGGAGTAAGGAAGCGGAAGCCAGACAATTGGCCGAATTCACGCCGGTCGGCGGACATCGAGAAACCGCCGACGAAGGACAGGCGACCGAGGTCGCCATCCTGGCCCGCGACGCGAAAGGTCGAAATCGGCCGAAAGTCGAGCGCCACGGGAAAAGGCTCGGCCGCAATGGCGGACGAGACCAGCGCACCGAGGACCATGGAGGCCTGGCCAAATCTGCGCACCAGGCGTCGAATCATCCGGCGTGACGAAGGGGAGCGCGCGCGCCTTCTTCCTCGAAGAGCGCCGCCAATTGCTCAGTCATGGCGCCGGCCAGTTCCTCGGCGTCGACGATGGTGACGGCGCGGCGATAATAGCGCGTGACGTCGTGGCCGATGCCGATCGCCAGAAGCTCGACCGGCGAGCGGGTTTCGAT
>CAZEEC010000176.1:0-4236 GCA_964511105.1 uncultured Mesorhizobium sp. | reverse complement strand
GGCGTCGGTCTATGCGCATCATCTGTCGGTGCCGTTCCGCGAGCTGATCGTGGACGAGGACAAGAGCCTGCCGGCGGCAGGCGCGGCGCCGTCGCTCGACGACAATCTCATCATCCACGGCGACAATCTGGAGGCGTTGAAGGCGCTGCTGCCGCGCTATGCCGGCAAGGTCGACGTGATCTATATCGACCCGCCCTACAATACCGGCAACGAGGGCTGGGCCTACAACGACAATGTCAACTCGCCGCTGATGAAGCAGTGGCTCGGCAAGACGGTCGATGCAGAGGACCTCGAGCGCCACGACAAATGGCTTTGCATGATGTGGCCCCGGTTGGAACTCTTGTGGGACTTGCTGTCGGAACAGGGTTCTCTTTGGATCAACCTTGACGACAACGAAATGCCCAATGCCAGACTGATCCTTGATGAGATTTGCCGGCCGTCATCATTCGTCGCAACGTGTATCTGGCATAAATCGGACAGTCCGAAAAACACGGCTAAACAATTCAGCGAGGACCATGACTACATCTTGGTTTACGCGAAATCAGGGTACGATTGGGTTCCCAACCTTCTTGAACGCAGCGATGAAATGCTGGCTCGGTACAGCAACCCCGACAATGACCCCAGAGGTCCTTGGCTCCTTAGCGATCTCGCCGCGCGAAACCGATATGACGCGGGCCGTTATCCGATCACAACCAAGACAGGCAGAGTGATTGAGGGGCCGCCGGCGGGAAGCTACTGGCGAGTCAGCCGAGAGCGTTTCGATGAATTAGATGCTGAGAACCGCATTTGGTGGGGTGAAAGCGGCGACAACAGACCTGGCATCAAGCGGTTTCTTTCTGAGGTCAAAGCCGGTGTCGTACCGCAAACGATCTGGGATTGGCGGGATGTAGGGAGCACCCGTCACGCCAAGCAGGATCTTTCTAAGATCCTGGCAGCAGACGGAGAAAAGGACCTATTCATTACACCTAAGCCGCCTTCATTGATTGAACGCGTTCTAACCATTGGCGGCAACGACAAATCGCTCGTCCTCGACTCCTTCGCCGGCTCCGGCACCACCGCCCATGCCGTGCTCGCCGCCAACCAGAAGGACGGCGGCAACCGCAAGTTCATCCTGATCGAGACCGAGGACTATGCCGACACGCTGACCGCCGAACGGGTGCGGCGCGTCATCAAGGGCGTGCCGGGCGCGAAGGACGAGGCGCTGAAAAAGGGTCTCGGCGGCTCCTTCACCTATTGCGAACTCGGCGAGCCGCTCGATCTCGAACGCTTCTTCGAAGGCGAGACGACGCCGCCCTGGAGCCAGGTGGCGCGCTACATCGTCTACACCGCGACCGGCCTGTCGCTGGAGAACGTGCCGGAGAAACCGGACGATCTCTGGTTCGTCGGCGAGGCGGGCGGCTATCGCATCCATCTCATCTACCGACCGGACCTCGCCTGGATGAAGTCGGGCGAGGCGGCGTTGTCGGCCGAACTCGCCGACCGGATTGCCAAGGCGGCGGGCGACAAGCCGGTGCTTGTCTACGCCGCGCAGAAGTTCATGGGCCAGAGGGCGCTGAAGGAGCAGGGCGTCACTTTCTGCCATCTGCCCTATTCGATCTACCGCATCCTGGGCGACGGCTCCGATGCGGCTTAAGACTTATCAGGAAAAGGCGCTGGAGCAGCTTTCCGGATTTCTCGCCGAGTTGCGGGACTTCCAGACGCGCACGGAGAAGGCCGTCGCGGCTCTCGCAGCGGCCGGCATTACGCAGAACCTGCCCGATCCGATGGAGGACGCGTGGGACTCGGCCCGCAAGAAGGGCTTCAACGCTTCGCTGCGGCACTGGGTGCCGATGAAGTCGGCGGCCGGGTTCGCCATCCCGCATGTCTGCATCAAGCTGCCGACAGGCGGTGGCAAGACCTTCGTGGCCGCGCATGCCGTCGACAGGCTCCTGACCGAGCATTTTTCGCGGCAGGCCGGGTTCGTGCTGTGGGTGACGCCTTCCGATGCCATCTACAGCCAGACGCTGCGCCAGCTACGCGACCGGGAAGCGCCTTTCCGGCAGGTGCTGGAGCGGGCTTCGGGCGGGCACGTGAAGCTGCTGGAAAAGCTCGACCCGTTCTCCAGAGCGGATGTCGAGAACCGGCTATGCGTCATGATGCTGATGCTGCAAGCGGCCAATCGCGCGAAGCTGACCAAAGGCGATCTCAAAATCAGGAGCGATTCCGGCTCCTACCCGTCGTTCTTCCCCGATGAGGACGACGCGACGTCGCAGGCGGAGCTTCTGGAGCGCGTCGGCAATCTCGAACGCCACGATCTCGGCGACGGCGGTGCGGTAGGCACAATCAAGCAAAGTCTCGAAAACACGCTTCGGCTGATCCGCCCGATCGTGGTGCTGGATGAGGGCCACAAGGCCTATTCCGACCAGGCGCGGGCGACGATCGCCAACCTCAACCCATCCTTCGTGCTGGAGCTTTCGGCGACGCCGAAGCCGGAGCATTCGAACATCCTCGTCAGCGTCTCCGGCAAGGCGCTGAAGGACGAGGAGATGATCAAGCTGCCGATAGAACTGGATACGGTGGAGAACGCCGACTGGCAGGTGACGCTGGAGCGCGCGCTCGACCGGCTGGACGGGCTGAAGAAGGATGCGATCGGCTTCGGGCACAACAGCGGCCGCTATATCCGCCCGATATTGCTGGTGCGGGTGGACCGCACCGGCAAGGACCAGCGCGGCGGCGACTATGTGCACGCCGAGGACGTCATCGAATATCTCACCGCCAAGCGCGGCATGATGCGCGAGGCGATCAAGCTGCAGACCGCCGACGTGAAGGAACTAAGGGGCGAGGACCTTCTGTCCGACGCCAACCCGACGCGCGTCATCATCACCAAGGATGCGCTTAGAGAAGGCTGGGATTGCCCTTTCGCCTATGTGCTGTGCCTGCTTTCGACCACGCAGGCCAACACGGCGCTGACGCAGATGATCGGCCGCGTGCTGCGCCAGCCGCAGGCGACGCTGACGGGGGTGGAGAGCCTCGACCGCTGCTATGTCTTCGCCCGCGACCTGACGGTGGCTTCGGCGGTGGAGAAAATCCGCGCCGGCCTGCAAGAGGAGGGGATGGGCGACCTCGGCGCGGAGATCGTGACAAAGGCGGTTGGACCGGGCGTAGGCGCGAAAACGGTGACGATCCCGAGACGGAGCGAGTTCAAGGGGATGGCCGTGCTGGTTCCGACCGTCCTGGCGAAGCGGACGGACGGCGGCTACCAGGAACTCGACTATGAGGCACATGTGTTGCGCTATGTGAACTGGGACGCCCTGAACTATCCGGAAGCCGCAAAACTCGATCTAAAGGCGTTCGACCAGACGCGGCGGGCTTCGGCCGTGGTCGATCTCGACGCGGAGGTTTCCGAGAAGCACGAATTTGCGCTGGCTGGCGGCAAGGTGGACCGGCCCGGAATGGCGCGCATGATGCTCGACGTCATTCCCAATCCCTGGCAAGGCGTCCGCATAATCGACGAGGCGCTTGCCGACCTGCGCAAGCGCTACACCGATGAGGAGATTTCGCGCAGCCGCTTCGGCCTGGTGGAGGACATGAAGAAGGTGCTGGCCAGGCAGTTGGATCAAAGCGCAGAAGCGGTGTTCCGCGAAAGGGTCAAGGCGGGTGATATTGTCTTCAAGCTGGTCGGGCCGCCGTTCGAGCAGATGAACTGGACGGTGGCGGAAGAACTGGTCGAGCGCGTGAGCGATACCGACGCCTACGTGGACGACTACAAGCGCTTCCTGTTCGAGCGGCTGTTCAAGCGCAATCTCAACGGCTTTGAGCACGATGTGGCGATCAAGCTGGATGGCGCCGAGGCAATCCACTGGTGGCACCGGATTGCCTCCCGCGGGCCATGGGGCCTTCAGGGCTGGCGCAAACACAAGGTCTATCCGGACTTCCTCGTGTGCCTGAAGTCGGACGAGAAGGGACAGCGGCTGCTGGTGCTGGAGACCAAGGGGGAACAGCTTCGGGGAGCCTACGATACGCTGTTCAAGCAGCGCCTGTTCGATGTGCTCGAAGAAGCTTTCGACAGGGCGCATGACGTAGGGGCGGTTGAGCTGGGAAGCGATGGCGTCAATTCGATGCGATTCAGAATGCTGATGCAGGATCGCTGGGAGCCGGACCTGCAGGCGGCTCTGCAATAGCCAAGGGCTGAGGCGATCTCCCCGGCGGCAGGCCGGTGCTGGCGAAGATTTATCTCGACGAGGCGGCGGGCCGGCT
>CAZEEC010000175.1:0-4258 GCA_964511105.1 uncultured Mesorhizobium sp. | reverse complement strand
CCGCGAGCGTCAGCCGGAGCCCATCGCTCCTCGTGGTCTCAAGAAGAGGCAGAGCCTCGATGTCGTCGATCGACCGGTCCAGCGTCAGGACTGCCACGTCGCAGTCCGGCCCGGGCAGTTCCGTGTCCAAACCGTCGGCGCACTGCCCAGTACGACGTGCGACGACGCGGCGCGCGGCCTGATGATCTCCGCGGCTATAGCCGGCCACGAAGAAGAGCGATTCAAACTGATGGTATCGCCCGGTGCGAACGTTCCACAGGCAATGTGCGGCCGTCAGCACTTCGTCGGGCGCAATGAGGGTGGCTGTACAAAAGCCGGCGCCCTGTTTATTCAGCCGACCGATCGCGTTCCACGGATGCTGGTCGCTTTCCAGAATTTCCCGCTCGTCGGATGCGCCGACGAGTCCGTGAATCCGGGGCTCGGCGGCAGCAATAGCAAGCGAATGAGCGAGAAACGCGCCGACAAGAAGGAAAAGCCCCATTGCCGCCTTGAAGCGGCTGCACTGGACGCTGCGGCCGAGATTGTCTAGTCGTGCCACGCCCTATCCCTTCACCCGGTTCGCCTGTGCCAAAGCCGTCCTCGCCTCCTAACGATATGTCGACTGGAATATTCGCCCGTCCGGATCGTTCCGCCGTCCTTGCTCGAATCGTCCACAGTCTTGCGGATTCGGGTCCCGATGCGGTGGGCGGGTCGCGATCCACTATAGCCACATCTTCGCGAACAGAGACGCTGAAGAGGAGATTTCGCGTGAAAATGCCTCATTTCGTCGAACATTTGCGCACCCTGCGCGACCTGACACGCACGCGCGTAACCGTGCGCGACGCTTCGGGCAGGCTTGCGACGCAGGCGCGCGCGCAAGAGGACGCACAGGCCAAGCTGAATGCGTTGGCGGCGGAAAAGGACAATCTGCGGGAGAGCATCGACAACCTGCAACGGGAGAATTCCGCACTGCAGCAACGCCATGCCGATCTGGAACTGACGCTCCAGTCGGTCATGGGCCAGATGGCGCGGGAACTCGCCCGGCTGAGCAGCATCAACGACGCGCAGCGCCGCTCTTATGTCGATATCACGCGGCAGCTTGCCACGACGGCGGCTTCCGAGGCCGCGCCGCGACGCGATCTCGCTCAAGATCCGTTTCTCGACATCTTCTACCGTGAATTCGAGGACCGCTATCGCGGCAGCCGCGAGGAGATCGCGCTGCGTCTGCGTGCCTATGTCGATCGTCTCTCCTTTCTCAAGGGAGGCGACCCAGCAACATTGCGGATCGTAGATCTAGGCTGCGGGCGCGGCGAGTGGCTGGAAGTTCTGCGCGACGAGGGGCTGCCGGCGATCGGCGTCGACAACAATGAAGCGCAAGCCGAGGCGGCCCAGCATCTGGGCCTCAATGTCGAAATCGACGATGCGATCGCCTGGCTGTCGCGCCAGGACGACCGGTCGATCGACTTCATCAGCGCCTTTCATCTGATCGAGCATCTGGAATTTCCGGTCCTGGCCCATCTGTTGAAGGAAGCCTTGCGCGTTCTCAAGCCGGGCGGTGGCCTGCTTCTCGAAACGCCGAATCCGGAAAGCCTGATCGTCGGCGCCTACAAGTTCTGGTTCGATCCGACTCATATCCGTCCCTATCCGTCGGAGCTGATCGCGCAGCTTCTCGAGACCCTGACCTTCAAGGAGATCGACGTGCTGCGGCTGCATCCGGACGGACGCAACCAGGAATACAAGCTGCGCGGACTGCCCGATCCGGTGGCCGACCTGATGGTCGGGCCGCTCGACTACGGCATCCTCGCCCGGCGCCCGTGAGCCGACCGATGCGGATCGTCATCGCAAACACACAGGCCCCGTTCGTGTGGGGCGGCGCCGAAGACCACGCCCGACGATTGGGCGAGGAACTCGCCAGGGCGGGGCATGACGTCGAAGCCGTCAACATCCCGTTCAACTGGACGTCCGTCGATGCCATCATCGACCATGCGGTGGCAGCCGGAAGCCTCGATTTGAGCGGGTTTTTCGGGCAGCCGATCGATCTGATGATCGGGCTGCGCTTTCCGGCTTTTCTGATGCAGCATCCCAACAAGGTGGCCTGGGTGCTGCACCAATATCGCGAGGCCTACGATCTTTGGGACGCCGAGCGCTCGGGCCTGCGTCACGATCCGAAAGGCAATCTGGCGAGGCAGATCATCCGCGACATGGATTGCGCAGCGCTCGCGGCCTGCAAGCGGCTGTTTGCGAATTCCAGGAACGTCGCCGACCGGCTGCTGCGCTACAATGATCTTGAGGCCGACCCGCTCTACCATCCTCCGCCGCTTGCCTCGCAAATTCGGCCAGGGGAGTATGGTGATTATCTTTATTTTCCTAGCCGTATCTCCGGCCTCAAGCGCCAGCATCTTGTGCTCGATGCTCTGGCGCGCACCAAGCAGCCCGTGCGGCTCATCCTGTCGGGCGGGGCTGACAGCGATGACGATGCCCATCAGTTGCGCGGCAAGATCGAGGAACTCGACCTCGGTGACCGGGTCGACTGGCGCGGGCGGATTTCCGAGGGGGAGATATTGGAACTTTACGCCAATGCGCTTGCCGTCGTCTTCCCCCCCTTCGACGAAGACCTCGGCTATGTGACGCTCGAGGCGATGCTGGCTGCAAAGGCCGTCATCACCACGACCGATGCCGGCGGACCGCTCGAGTTCATCAGCGACGGAAAGCAGGGCCTGGTCGTCAAGCCGCAGGCTCAGGCGCTGGCCGATGCGTTCGACCGGCTTCACGGCGACCGCGATCTTGCGCGATCCTATGGCGAAGCAGGACGCCAGCACTATTCGGACATGTCGATTTCCTGGGAGACCGTGATCCGAAAGCTGACGGGCGCGGCATGACAGGCGTGCTGGACTGGGTGTCGCCAAGACGGCCGGAGCCGACCGATGTCGCCGAATATTCGGTGCGGGTGCGCGAGGCTCTGAAGGAGCACTACGCCCTGAACGAGATCGGGAATGGCAAGGCGACGGAAACCGGCGCCTACCGCTTCGATCACGACCCGTTCTTCAACATCGGCAACGATGCGCGGTATCATGCAGATATTCTTTCCGCCTGCCAGACGATCAACGGCGTGGTCATCGCGCATGATTTTCGCATCCAGCATCTGATCGCGGCCTACCTGCAACGCGGCGCGGACTGGGAAGCCTCCTATGTGAGATTGATGGCCCGGCACTACGGACGCGACGGCGAGACGGCGGCGCGCGATTTCATCGCCGAGCGCCGTACGCTCGACGACATCGCCGTCGAATTTCCCGGGATCGAGGTTGCCGCCGAACGGGCGGCGTGCCTGATCACGCACAATCCGCGCCTGAGCCAGGAACTGGCCGATCGAACCGGCCTTTATTGCGCCACGTTGCCGCTGCCCTTCATCGTGCCTGAGAGAGCGACGCAGACGAGCCCAGAGGCAGGGAACGGACAGAGCCTCCTGATCTTCGGCTATCTCGGGCTGAACCGAGGCGTGGACGTCGTTCTCGATCTGATGCGCGAACGCCCCGGACTGACGCTTCATATCGCCGGTGAGATTGGCCCCGATATCTTGCAGCGTCGGGTCGAGGAGATGGCCCGATCCGGGCTGAAGATCGTTCGGCATGGGTTCCTGGCGGAAGCTGAACTCGACGCGTTGATCGCCAAGGCCGATCTGGTTATCAATTTGCGCAATCCGACGATGGGGGAAGTTTCGGGCTCGCAGTTGCGCATCTTCGCGAACCAGGGGCAGTCGGTCGTCTGCAATACGGGCTGGTATGCGAGCCTGCCGGACGAAGCGACCTTCAAGATCGATCCGGACCAACTCGGCCGGGAACTGGCCGCCATAGTCGACAACTTGCCGGCGCGAACCGAGCGGGCCGCGGGCATGCGGCTGGCGGGCTACAACTACGTCGCCCAGTTTCACAGCTTAACCTATTTCGCCAAGCAGTTCGTCGAGTTCATGGAGGATGCGCCGCGCGCGCTGGCCCATGGGCGCCGCCTTCAACTTGCCAAGCATATCGGCCAGACCTATCACCGTCAGCGCGCGGGGGCTTTCGTTTCGGCGGAGTTCCTGATGGACAAGGCGACGCGGCTACTCGGACGGGATGCAGATTGATGCGGATTATGGCTCCCGCCTACCACGACTTCCTCGACGCCTTGCGGCGCTATCCCTTGTGGACGGCCCTCGGGACCCTGGAAATCAGGCATCGCTACAAACGATCGGTGCTCGGGCCGTTCTGGATCACCATCAATATGGGTGCGCTGATCTTCGGGA
>CAZEEC010000174.1:0-4268 GCA_964511105.1 uncultured Mesorhizobium sp. | reverse complement strand
AGGTCTATTCGGCGGCCCGCGACGAGGCCGATAAACAGGGTCTGATGCCCGGCGACAAACCGTTGGCCGAGAAAGTGTCCAATGTCGCCAAGGCGGCCGGAAACGAGCTCAAATCGGCGGCCGACCAGTCGATGAACGAGGCTGAACGAAAGGTCGATCGGGCAACGGACAACGCCGAACGCCGGGCCGACAAGACAACCGACACGACCTCTCCCGGCACAAGGAAGCCGGGGGCCATCTAAGAGCAACAGCCGGCGGAACAGCCGAGGATGAAAGGCCGGGTTCAACGCCCGGCCTTTTCCTGATGGAGAAGAGCGAATGGACGCGATCTGGAGCGAAATCGTCGCCCGAGGCGAAGAGTTCAACATCCTGCCGCATCTGATCGCCATCGGCATTGCCTATGTTCTTGCACTTCCCATCGGTTGGGATCGTGAAACCGGGGAGCGAAGCGCAGGGCTGCGCACATTCCCCCTGGTCGCGGTCGCAAGTTGCGGCTTCCTCCAGGCGGCTGAAACCGTGACCCAGGGCAGCCCCGAGGCCACGGCCCGCGTCATCGAAGGCATCATCACCGGCATGGGGTTCATCGGCGGCGGCGCGATCCTCGTCGTCAAGGCCTCGGTACACGGCACCGCCACCGCCGCCAGCTTGTGGGCGACCGGCGCGATCGGCATGTCCGTGGGGCTCGGCGTCTATGACATCGCGGTCGTCATTTCCCTCGTCACGTTCCTGACGTTGCGCGCCATGACGCCGCTCAAGCGCCACGAGACTCGCGACGTGATCCCGCAGGATGAGGGGAAGCACAAGGATTGATCCAAGGGTCCGGCCTTTGTTCGATTGCTATTCGCCATTGGATTTCTAGCCTGGAGTCATCGTCTGCGCATAGCCACCTACAACATCAATAACGTCAATCGGCGCTTGCCGAACCTGCTTTCGTGGCTCGAGCTGTCGCGGCCAGATGTCGTTTGCCTGCAGGAGTTGAAGGCAGCCGACGACGCGTTCCCAATCGCGGCGATCAAGAAGAGCGGCTATGAAGCGATCTGGCACGGCCAGAAGACGTGGAACGGCGTTGCCATCCTGTCGCGGCGCGGCCAGCCGATCTTGACGCGGACCGCGCTTCCCGACGATCCAAGCGACAGCCAGAGCCGGTATATCGAGGCTGCTGTCTCCGGATTGCTGATCGCATCCATCTACGCCCCCAACGGCAATCCGCAGCCTGGGCCGAAATTCGATTACAAGCTGAAATGGCTCGCGCGGCTGCATCGCCACGCGACGGCCCTGCGCAAGACCGGCGCGCCGGTTGTCCTGGCGGGGGATTTCAACGTTGCACCGAGCGACATAGATATCTACGAGACGCGCTCCTGGGACGATGACGCTCTGATCCAGCCGGAGAGCAGAGCGGCCTTCCGCAAACTGGTCGGGCGGTCGTGGAAGGATGCACTGCGGGCCGTTCATCCGAAAACGCGCGTCTATACGTTCTGGCACTATATGCGGAACCGCTATGCCCGCGACGCGGGCTTGCGCATCGACCACATCCTTTTGTCGCCCAATCTGCACGACATGCTCCGCAATGCTGGCGTCGACCGCGAGGTCCGCAGCGAAGAGGGAGCAAGCGACCATGCGCCTGTCTGGATCGAACTCGCTGAAGACTGGCCGAGGTGAGGAAGCGTAAACTTCAGATCGTCTCGATCCGGCTTACCCGGATGATGACGGTGTCCTGGTCGAACCGGCGCTCCAGACTGGTGCGGAAGTCTTGCCACCACGCTCGATCGAACTCGCCGGCCATCACCTCGATGATGACGATGTCGTCGGCCTCGGCGCCGCCTTTCCACAAGCCTTGCGCCGGAGAACGCGAGTGCGCGGTCAGGCCGCCGAATTTGCCGGTCAGTTCCTCTTTCACCCGATCCCAAAGCGATGCGGGAAAGGCGTTGCCGCTCGAATCGGCCAAGGGGAGAAGAATTTCGATCAGGTGCATTATGCTTGTCGTCTCATTTTGGCATAAGCGTGTGGAGGAAAACCGATCAACCTTGCGAAGGAGCGGACATGCCAGCGGGTGTCATCATCGTCGGCGGCGGACATGGCGGGTCGCAGGCGGCGGCGAGCTTGCGGCAGGAAGGCTTCGACGGGCCGATCACGCTGGTCAATGACGAAGTCGAACTGCCCTATCACAAGCCACCTTTGTCGAAGACCTTCCTGAAGACGCCGGGCGGGGGCTCGCAGATCCTGCGGCCGGAAAGCTTCTACCGCGACAATGATATCGCGCTTCTTCTGGGACGTCGCATCGAATCGATCGACCGCCATGCCGGCGCAGTCCGGCTCGACGATGGCGGCATGCTGCCCTTTTCACATCTCGTGCTGGCGACGGGCGCACGCCCGCGTCTGCCGCCGATCGACGGCGTTGCGCTCCAAGGCGTCCATCCGCTGCGCAATTTCGCCGATGCGGGCCGCATCCGGCAGGAGACGGAGGCGGCCCGCTCGGTCGTCGTCGTCGGCGGCGGCTTCATCGGCATGGAGATCGCGCATACGCTCGCCGCGCTCGGCAAGCAGGTGGCGCTCGTTGAAATGGCGCCGCGCGTGCTCGGTCGTTCGGTCGCACCGATCATCTCGGCCTATGCCGAACGCCGCGCCCGCGAAGCGGGGATCAATGTGCGCACAGGCGCAGGAGTGGCCGCGATCGACGCTGCAAATGGGCGCGTCGCAGCTATCCGCCTGACGGACGATACGCGGCTGCCGGCCGATCTTGTCATTCTAGGCACCGGGGTGGTGCCGAATGACGAGTTGGCCGGCGCGGCGGGGCTGGCGATCGACAACGGCATCGTCGTCGACGCGGCGATGCAGACCGCCGATCCGCGCATCCTGGCGCTCGGCGATGTCGCCAGCTTCCGGCACTGGCATGCCGGGCGGCCGGTACGGCTGGAATCGGTGCAAAACGCCAACGACCAGGCCAAGCACGCAGCGCGCACCATTGTCGGCAAGGCGGCTCCCTATCGCGAAGTGCCGTGGTTCTGGTCCGACCAAGGCGACGTCAAGCTCCAGATGGCCGGACTTTCCTACGACGCCAACCGACATGTCGTGACGGGCCTGCCGGACGAGAACGCCTTCTCGGTCTGGCATTTCGCCGGTCCGCGGCTTCTGGCGGTCGATTCCATCAACAAGGCCGGCGATCACATGATCGCCCGGCGGCTGCTTGCCGCGGGCGTCGATCCGACCGATGACGACATCGCCCAAGGGATGGGGCGGCTGAAAGAGCTCGTCGCTCGCCCGTAAACACATCAGGAGACGGATTTTGCGGATATTGGTGTTCAACGCGGGCAGTTCGAGCCTGAAACTGGGCGTCTTTTCGGGCGGCGCGGACATGCGCCAGCTCCTAAAGGCGACCTTCGACCGCTTCGACGGCTCGACCTGCATGCTTCGGCTTGAAACCGATGCGGCGCGTGAGGACGGTGAGGCGCAGGCCGGAAGCCTTGAAGCGGCGATCGCTTCGGTGCCGGCGCTGCTTTCGCGCTTCGGCCTGAACGCCATCGACGCGATCGGCCACCGGATCGCCCATGGCGGCGACCGCTTTTCCGGTCCGGCCATCATCGGCGACGAACTGATTACCGAGATCGGGCGCCTGACGCCGCTCGCGCCGCTGCACAATCCGGCGGGTCTCGCCGGCATCAACGAGGCGCGCAAGACCTGGCTGGACCTGCCGCAGGCGGCGGTTTTCGATACCTCGTTTCATCTCGCGAATCCGGCGAGGGCGACGACCTATGCGGTGCCCAAAGCCTGGCGCGATGCGGGATTGCGGCGCTTCGGCTTCCACGGCACCTCGCACAAATATGTCGCCGAGCGGGCTGCCGCCGAACTCGGCGAGCCGCTGCGCAACTTGAAGATCGTCAGCCTGCATCTGGGCAATGGGGCAAGCGCTTGCGCCATCAGCCTTGGCGACAGCGTGGACAGTTCGATGGGGCTGACGCCGCTCGAAGGGCTCGTCATGGGCACTCGGTCCGGCGACATCGATCCCGGTGTGTTCGGCTTCCTCGCGCGTCGGCTCGGCCTGTCGGTCGAAGAGATCGAGAGGGCTTTGTATGAAGATAGCGGCCTGAAGGGCATGACCGGTTCCTCCGATATGCGCGATGTCGAAAGGCGCGCCGAAGAGGGGGATGCTGATGCGCAGTTGGCGATCGAGCTTTATGCCTACCGGGCGCGCAAATATGTCGGCGCCTATGCCGCCGCGATGAGCGGGCTCGACGCGCTCGTCTTTACCGGCGGCATCGGCGAGAACTCCC
>CAZEEC010000173.1:0-4300 GCA_964511105.1 uncultured Mesorhizobium sp. | reverse complement strand
AAGGTCGGCGTCGTCACGCTGCCGGGCTTCACGGCAGACGCGCCCGCCACCTGCATCGGCGGCTGGGTGCTTGCCGTTTCGGCATTCTCCGAAAACAAGGAAGCGGCCGTCGACCTGGTCAAATATCTGTCGAGCCCGGAAGTCTCGAAGCAACAGGCGATTCTTGCCTCGCACATGCCTGTCTTCCCAGAAGTCTACACGGATGCCGAAGTGCTCGATGCCAATCCCTGGTTCGCGGATGCGCTGCCGGTCGTCGAGACCGCGCGGGCTCGCCCTGTCACGCCCGCCTATCCGCGAGTGTCCGAGGTGATCCGCACCAATATGAACGCCTTCCTCGCGGGCACGCAAGACGCTGCAGCCTCCCTGGAGGCCATCGAGCAGGGCCTGTCCGAAGTCATGCAGTAGGCCGGCAAACCTTGCATTTGCGCCCCCCCGAAACCCGGACGGACGCGCGCTCGGCAAGACTCCTCCCCCTGTCGCGGCTGGAGAAATCCGAGCGGCGGCTGGGCTTGCTGATGATCGCGCCGGCCTTCCTGCTGCTCTTCGCCGTGGTCCTGTTTCCGATCGGACGGCTGTTCGTGACCTCGACGCAGCAATTGCGGCTGACCGAGCCTTGGCTCGGCACGCCTTTCATCGGGTTCGCGAATTACCAAAAGGCGCTGGCCGATCCACGGCTTTGGGACACGGCGTTCAACACCTTCATCTATGTCGCGGTAACCGTCCCCGGCGCGATCGTCGTCGGACTGGGCCTGGCCCTGCTCGCCAACCAGCCGTTCAAGCTGAAGTGGCCGGTCCGTCTCGGATTGCTCCTGCCGTGGGCATTGCCGCTGGTGTTCGCCGGCTTGATCTTTCGCTGGTTCTTCGAGTTCAACCAGGGCATCGTCAACAATATGCTTGTGTGGATCGGCCTGCCCAAGTTGGCGTGGCTGACCGATCCGGTGCTGGCGACGATCGCGATCTGCATCGCCATCATCTGGAAGACGTCGAGTTTCGTCGCGCTCATCCTGTTGGCCGGCCTGCAGACGATCCCCAGATCGCTTTACGAAGCCGCCGAAATCGACGGCGCGTCGAAATGGCAGCAATTCATCGAGATCACGCTGCCGATGCTGCGGCCAGCGATCATCGTCGCGGCGATCTTCCGAACCATCACCGCGATCCAGACCTTCGACATTCCCTACGCGATGACCAATGGCGGCCCGGGCACCTCGACCGAAACGCTTGCCATGTACATCCACAAGACAACGATCAACTTCCTTGACCTCGGCTATGGCTCGGCGCTCGCCGTGCTGATGTTCATCGTCTCCGTGTTGGCGACCAGCGGATATCTGCGCTACACACGCCGCGACCCGCGCCGGGAGGCGTGACGAATGATGCGCTTTCCCCGCCCCCGCGTTATGGTTCTGCTTGCCGGCCTGCTCGTCGTCGTCAACGGCTTCGTTCCGGCGATCTGGATCTTGCTGACCTCGTTCAAGACGGAAGCTGAATTGCTCCGTCTGCCGATCACGATCCTGCCCGACACGCTGACGCTCCAGAACTACATCCGCGTCTTCACCGACCAGCCGATCCTCACCTTCATGTGGAATTCGATCGCCGTGGCGACACTGTCGACGCTGCTCTGTGTGACCGTCTCGGCCCTCGCCGCTTATGCGCTGGTGCGGCTGCGCCTGCCTGCGCCCGGCATCATCCTGTCGGTGCTGATGGCCATCGCCATGTTCCCGCTGATTTCATTGATGGTGCCCCTTTTCCAGATCATGCGCACGGTCGGCTTGCTCAACACCTGGTGGGCGCTCGTCTTGCCCTATGCGGTATTGTCGATGCCGGTCTGCACCATGGTCCTGATCTCTTTCTTCCAGGACATTCCCAAAGACCTCGAAAATGCTGCGATGATCGATGGCTGCTCCAGGCTTGGCGCCTTGTGGCACGTCGTCATTCCGCTTGCGGCACCCGGCGTCTTCACGGCCGGAATCCTCGCCTTCGTCAATGCCTGGGACGAGTTCCTGTTGGCCCTGACGCTCTCGTCACGTGTGGCAAGCCGCACGCTGCCCGTCGGCATCACGCTTTATCAGGGCGAGTTCTCGTTCCCGTGGCCGATCATCTCGGCGGCATTGGTCGTCGCGATCGTGCCGATCTCGATCGTCATCGTCCTTTTTCAGGACCGCGTCGTCGGTGGATTGACGCAAGGCGGGATGAAGGGATAGCCGCGGCTCAAACGCCCGCCCCGCCTTGCAAGATCTGGGATGAAGCTAAGAATCTAGTAGCCTTTTGCAAGGCGATGCGGCATTGGTCGGCGGGAAAATTGGGCCGAAGATACCGCATGCCGATCGCGAACAAGAATTTTATCAGGACGACCGCGATCCTGCTGCTGGTCGGCTTGCTCGCACTCATCGCGATTGTCGGCACCTCGATCTGGCTCGTCGAACAGACGCAGAACCATTTCGACGACGTTATTGAGGCACGCGACGCACGGACGGCCGCGGTCAATCTGCGTGCATCCCTGCACGACATCGAAACTGCCCAGCGCGGCTACATTCTGACATCGGACGAGCGCTACCTGGAGCCCTACGTCGCTTCGCGGGATGATATTTTCCCACAATACGAGGCGCTGCGCCAAATCCTGCTCGCCTATCCGCAGGCGACCGAGCCGATGGCGCGGTTGCTCGAAGTGATAGAAGTCAAGACGAGCGAGATCGACGAGACGATCGCCCTGGTTCAGGCCGGCGATGCGGATGCCGCCGTCGACATCGTCATCACCGACCGCGGCAGGGCGTTGATGGACGAAGCCCGCACATTCTTCACCGCCCTGATCAGCGCGGCCGACGACCGCCTCACGGAAGGGGCCGCGCTGCAGCGCCAAACAGCGAACTGGCTGCGTCTGACGACGATTCTCGGTGCGCTCGTCATCTTCGCCGTGGTCGGCGCAGCTGTCTGGATGGCCCTGCGTTATACGCGCGAACTCTTGAACGCGCGTGAAGAGGTCCGAGCACTCAATGTCGGCCTTGAGGAACGCATCAACGAGCGGACACAGGACCTCGTTCGCGCCAATGAGGAAGTGCAGCGCTTCGCCTATATAGTCACGCATGACTTACGGGCACCGCTCGTCAACATCATGGGCTTCACGAGCGAACTCGATACGACGATGAAGACGATCCAGGCCTATGTGCTGGCCGATGGCGAACCGCTGGACGAGCAGGAAATCAAGGAAGCCCGTCTCGCAGCGTCCGAGGACCTTCCCGAAGCGATCGGCTTCATCCGTTCATCGACCCGAAAGATGGATGCGCTGATCAATGCAATTCTGAAAATCTCGCGCGACGGCCGCCGTCCGCTAAAGCCCGAGCGCATCGATCTCCAGGAACTCATCGAGGCAAATGCCAACGCGCTTCAGCATCAGGTGGCCGATACGGAAGGAAGCATCGACGTTGATGTAGCGATACCCAAGGTCTTGTCGGATCGCCTGTCGCTGGAGCAGATATTCGGCAACCTGCTGGACAACGCGGTCAAGTACCGGGCACCCGACCGTCCGATCAAGATCGACGTATTGGCGCGCCGGACTGACCGTCGGCAGGTCATCATCGACGTGAGAGACAATGGGCGCGGGATCGCAGCCCAGGACCATCAACGCATCTTCGATCTGTTTCGCCGCTCCGGCCAACAGGACGAGCCGGGAGAAGGCATTGGACTCGCTCATGTGCGCACGCTGGTGCGCAATCTGGGCGGCGACATCACCGTGGAGTCTGAATTGGGACAGGGAACGACATTCCGGGTCATGCTTCCGGAAAGGCTCCCACCCGTCGAAAGGAGTAATTTGAGTTGACCAATGGACAGCCCGTTACGATCATTATGATCGAAGACGATGAAGGCCATGCGCGCCTGATCGAGAAGAACATCCGGCGCGCCGGCGTCAACAATCAGATTATTCCATTCATGGACGGTACATCCGCGCTCGATTTTTTGTTTGGAGCCGACGGAACGGGTGAAGACAGCGCGGGTCGCCAACTTCTGATTTTACTGGACCTGAACCTGCCCGACATGACTGGCGTGGATATTCTCGAAAAGGTCAAGAACAATGTCCACACGCGGCGTTCGCCAGTCGTTGTCCTGACGACGACGGATGACCAGCGGGAAATCCAGCGCTGCTACGATCTTGGCGCGAATGTCTACATCACCAAACCGGTCGACTATGACGGGTTCGCTAACGCGATTCGCCAACTCGGCCTGTTTTTCTCGGTGATGCAGGTACCCGAGACGGCCTGACCCCGATGACCGAGCCCGTCCGCGTTCTCTATATCGATGATGATCCGGC
>CAZEEC010000172.1:0-4347 GCA_964511105.1 uncultured Mesorhizobium sp. | reverse complement strand
GGAATCCGCCCTCTTCCATCATTTCGACGACGCGCTTTCGCGCCGCAAACCGGTCAAGCCCGTGCAGTTCGTCCATGGCGCGCACAATTTCAGACTGCGATTCCAGACCTTCCAGGAAATCTTCATTGTCCTTGAGGTTGATCGCCGCGCTGGCCGTCAGGATGTTGATCTGCCGCAATCCGTGGCGCTTGCCGACGTCGAAGTCGTTAAAATCGTGCGCAGGCGTCATCTTGACGGCGCCCGTGCCCTTCTCGGGATCGGAATATTCGTCGGCGACGATAGGCAGGTGGCGGCCGACCAGTGGCAGGATGACGTTCTTGCCGACAAGATGCGCATAACGCTCGTCGTCCGGATGCACGGCAACGCCGCTATCACCGAGCATCGTCTCGGGCCGGGTCGTCGCCACGGTGATGAATGTCGAGGGATCTTCGGGATCGAAGGTCATGCCTTCGATCGGGTAACGGAAATGCCAGAGATTGCCATTCGTCTCGACCTGCTCCACCTCAAGGTCGGAGATCGCGGTGAGAAGCTTTGGGTCCCAGTTGACGAGGCGCTTATCTCGATAGATCAGACCCTGCTTGTAGAGGGTGACGAAAACTTCGAGTACTGCCTTCGACAGCCCTTCATCCATGGTGAAGCGCTCGCGCGACCAGTCGCATGAAGCGCCGAGGCGCTTCAACTGGTGGATGATCGAGCCGCCCGACTGTTCCTTCCACGACCAGACGCGGCTGACGAACTCGTCCCGGTCCATCTCACGTCGGGACAGGCCGCTTGCCGCGAGTTGCCGCTCGACAACCATCTGTGTAGCGATGCCGGCGTGATCCATCCCCGGCTGCCACAGCACATTCTTGCCGCGCATCCGCTCGAAGCGGACGAGAATGTCCTGCAGCGTGTTGTTGAGCGCGTGCCCCATATGGAGCGACCCGGTGACGTTGGGTGGCGGAATGACGATCGTGAACGCTTCGGCCCCAGACTTCGAACCGGCGCCGGCACGAAAGGCGTCTTCTTCCTCCCAGCGGCTGGCGATCTTCGGCTCGACGGCGCTGGCGTCGTAGGTCTTCTCAAGCATGGGAAATGGTCCGCTCGTTCAGGCGTTTGGTGCGGACGGTAAACCGGAAGGCAATAGCCAAGTCAACTGCGAGGCATTTTCAACGTCCTATCGCGTTTCCCCCCGCGCGACACGTTCGATCTCTTCGCGAACCAACCGCTCGACCAAGGACGGCAGATTGTCGTCCAGCCAATCCTGGAGCATTGGACGCAGCATCTGTTCCGCCATCTCGTCGAAGCTCCTGCGCCGGCTGGCCGCGAAGGCGTCCGACAGTTCTCCGAAGGCGGCCGCGACCTGGCGGCCCGTCACATCGGAGAGCAGGGGCGCCTGGGAAGCGGGGTCAAGATGCGTCTCAGCGTCAAAGGAGCGCGAAATTACCGCTTCATCAGAAGGCCTCTTCTCGCCGAAGGCAGCCTGAAGTTCGGTCAGTTCTGCAGCGAAATCGTCCGGCAGTTCGACTTCCGCATCCTCAACGGGAGAGGCCACTTCGTCGGAGATGACTTCTTCTAGACGATGGCCATGTTCGGGCGCGGCATGATCGGGCTGCTCATCCTCGTCCTTGCCAGCGGGATCGGATGGCTCGCTGCTGCCGATGTCGGCCGGACGCAGAAACGAGACGATGTCCGAGTTGGCCGGCTCGAGAACCCTTTCGTCGACCTCATCGTTCCGGCCAGACGATGTTGAAGGCTGATTCCCATTGCCGGGTCTTTGCATCGGCTCGCTGTCCTCGATGATCCGGCGGATCGAAGCCAGAATCTCTTCCATCGAGGGTTCACGCTGTGCTGACGATGCTTGTGCCATATGACCATCCCATGCCTTGCGGCTGAAAGAACGCTGCCTCATGTCGTATCTTCGAGGCGACGAATCACAGCTACAGTAGCGAGAAGACCCGGGAGAGAGAATCCCCCGGGTCTTCCAGATCGCGCTTTGCACAACAGTTTCGGAAAAAGTTAGCGGCCGTCCGGCGTGCGGGTGCCGTACCACTTATCCTTGACCGCGTCATAATGCTCTTCAGGATGATGGAGGGTCACGGCAAGACCGAGATTCGCAGCCGTCAGCCGGCCGGTCGCCGACAGAATCGCGTAGCTTGCCACGACAACGTCGCGTTCCGAACTCGCCAGATTGATCTGGGCATTGATCACATCCGCCTGGGCATTGAGGACGTCGAGGGTCGTGCGCTGGCCGACATTGCGCTCTTCGCTAACGCCTTCCAGTGCCAGTTGCGCCGCAGCGACAAGCTGACGGTTGGCTGACACGGTTTCGCGGGAAGCCACATACTGGGCCCAAGCAGCCGCAACGGCCTGACGGACTTGGTCACGCGTCACATCAACCTCGATGCGGGCCTGACCGAGTTCTTCCTTGCTGAGGCGCACCTGCCCCGAGGCACGGCCGCCCTGATAGATCGGCACCGTCAGATTGAGCCCGACATTCGCCGAGTTGATCGTCGTCGATCCCGAACCGTCGACGCCCGGCAGACCGGATGACGATGTATCGCGATAGGTACTCGACACACCGGCCGATGCGGTCAGCGAGGGCAGGAAAGATCCTTCCGCCGCTTTCACCACAAAATCGGCAGCGTCAACAAGATGCTGCGTCGCCAGGATTGCGGGATGTTGCGTCGCGGCCAGAGTCTGGGCGATATCGATACCACCGGGAAGCAGGTTCGTCAGCGGGCTGGCGGATGAAAGCCCGTCCGGATTCTGGCCGACGATCTGACGGTAGAGGGCAGCGCTCGCTTGTGCCTGGGCGCGCGCGGCGGATAACTGGGCAATCGCCGCAGCCCGGCTGGCATCCGCCTGAGCGACGTCGGTGCGCGTACCTTCGCCCACTTCGAACCGCGAGTTCGCCGCCCGAACCTGTTCACCAAGAAAGGCAAGGTTCCGCTCTCTGAACACTGCGATCTGCCGGTCCCGGATCACGTCCATATAGGCGCTTGCGGCGTTGAACAGGATGTTCTGTTCCGTATTGCGCAGGCTCTGTTGAGAGGCTCGAACGCGTGCTTGAGCGGCATTGACGTTGTTGCGCGTCTGAAAGCCGTCGAAAAGCGACTGCTGGATCGATACGCCGAAGCTGCCGGTGAAAATGTCGGTGCCAGTCTGGGTCTGATAGTTGAGTTGCCCCTGGCCGGCGACGACAGGCCGCCATCCGGATTTGGCGATCGGCACGGTTTCATCGGTAACTCGAACACCGGCCCGCGCCGAGTTCAAAGTAGCGTTGTTTTCGTAGGCCTTGGCCAATGCGCCAAGGATCGTCTCAGCCTGAGCGGGAGCGACGGTCACGAGGCTCGTCGTCACAATCGCCGCAGATAATAGAAATTGTCGAAATGGGAACACGAGACTAAACCCTCTCAATCAAAGACTCCGGCAGCGTGACGAAGTGCGCAAGACAGGCAGTCGAACTCAATTAAAGCCTTAACCCGCCGACACCGGTCGTGGACGATAGCGGAGAACGGCTACCGATAGGTTGCAGATCGGTAACAGGCAATCGGTCAAAATTGAAATAATGGTTCACGCGCGAACTCGACCAATGGCCTGACCGCCGCATTGAAGGCACGGCGTCGTGCAACGGCGCCTTCCTCCTTCAAGAAGAGCGTGGCATCGGCGCTGTTTCCTTGACCCACCACCGTTACCAAACGACCGCCATCCTTCAACTGGTCAAACAGCGTGTCCGGGACTTCATCGACCGCGCCCTCGATCACGATGACGTCGAAAGGAGCTTCGGCCGGGCAGCCAGCTTCAAGCCGCCCCTCGACGATCGCGACATTATCGAACCCAAGCCGGCTCAGCGTGTCGTTGGCGGCAGTGGCAAGATCCGGATCGCTTTCCAGACCAACCACCGAACTGCCGAGCCGCGACAGGATGGCCGTCGAATAGCCCGCGCCCGAGCCGATATCGAGAATGAAATCGCCGGCCCTGATGTCGGCAAGCTGGAGCAGTTTCGCGAACGCCGACGGCTCCAGCATAAATCGCGCGGCGCGGTTTTCGCGCGCCCGCGCGATTTCCAAATCTTCGTCGATATAGGCGAGCGGCTTCAAGTGAGCGGGCACGAATTCTTCGCGCGGCACGCTCGACATAGCGTCCAGGAGCGGAACATTCGACACGTCGGTGGTCCGCAACTGCCCGTCGACCATTTTCAGCCGCTGCTCTGCATAATCGGAAGTCATGTTCGCCTTGCCCGCGCTAGTCATGCCGCGACGGTCGCGGCGCCCGTGTCGACGCCGTCCGGCGCTTGCAAGGAACGCCGCTGGAGGCCTCGCCCGGAATCGAACCGGGGTGCAAGGATTTGCAGTCCTCTGCGTA
>CAZEEC010000171.1:0-4360 GCA_964511105.1 uncultured Mesorhizobium sp. | reverse complement strand
AGGCTCATCGTGCGCTCGCCCCAGTCCGGCGGGTAGGAAAGCCCGATCGAATAGCCGGTGCGGTTGTCCTTGACGATGCCGTATTTCTTCAAGACCGCGAAGAACGCGTTGGCGATGTCCTCGCAGGCATTGCCGGGCTTGGCGGCGGCAAGACCCGCCTCCATGCCTTCCAGCGTCGCCTTTTCCGCATCGAGAAAAGCCTGCGTCGGCTTGCCTAGGAAGACGGTGCGCGACAAGGGCAGATGATAGCGGTTGTAGCATCCGGCGATCTCGAAGAAGGTCCCCTCGCCCGCCTTCATCGGCTTGTCGTCCCAGGTCAGATGCGGGGCCGAGGCATCCGCGCCCGAAGGCAGCAGCGGAACGATCGCGGGATAGTCGCCGCCGAAATCGTCGACGCCGCGGATGCCGGCGTCATAGATCTCGGCGACGAGGTCGCATTTCCTCATGCCGACCTCGACCTTGTCGAGAATGCGCTGATGCATGGCTTCGACGATGCGGCCGGCCTTGCGCATATAGTCGATCTCGGTCGCGCTCTTGACCGCGCGCTGCCAGTTGACCAGCGCCGTCGCGTCGACGAAGCGCGCATTGGGCAGGCCCTTCTGCAAGGCCGCGAAGGCAGCCGCGGAGAACCAGTAATTGTCCATCTCGACGCCGACGGTGAGCGTGTCGAGCTTGCGCTCGGCGAGCATCGTGGAAAGAAAATCCATCGGATGGCGCTCGGTCGACTGCACATAATGATCGGCATAGCCGATGATGTTGTCGTGTTGGAGATAGGCGGTGCGTTTGGCGCCGTTGGCGTCCTGCCCGCGCCCGTACCAGATCGGCTCGCCTGTCGGCGGCACGATCACCGCCTGATGAACGTAGAACGACCAGCCATCATAGCCGGTCAGCCACGCCATGTTGGACGGGTCGGAAACGATCAGCAGGTCGACGCCTTTGGCCTCCATGGCGCGGCGCGTCTTTGCCAGCCGCTCGGCATATTCCTCGCGGGAGAATTTCAGGGAGGGCGAAGTCATGAAAGGGTTCCTCGGTTCAACTTTCGAAAATCGTGCCGGCCCGCGCCGCTGCCGCGCGGTCGCGCGCCAGCGTGGCGATGGCCGTATCCTGGACGCCGGTGCCGGTCAGGTCGCAAAAAGTGATGGCATCGGGTGAGGGACGCCCTGTGGCGGTCCCCGCGATCACCTGCCCCAGTTCGCCAAAGGGTTCATCCGCGCCGACCAGCGCTGCCGCGACCGCGTGGTGCAGTTCGCCAAGCCTGCGCGTCTGGCCGAGACTGTCGGCGACATAGAGATCGGCGCGCCTGATCGCCGCTGGGTCGACTTCGTTCTTGTGCTCGGCGTCCGAACCCATCGCGGTGATGTGCTGACCGGCCGACAGCCACTCGGCGTTCAGGATCGGCGTTTCGCTCGGCGTCGTCGTCACGATCACGTCGGCGCCCGCAACAGCCTTCGCGCCGTCGCCTTCGGCATGAACCGGGATGGCGAGTTCCTCGCGCAGCGTCGCCGCCAGCGTTTCGGCCTTTGCGATATCGCGCGCCCAGATCCGCGCTTGCCTGATCGGGCGCACCAGCATCAGCGCCTTCAACTGCAGCCGCGCCTGCACCCCGGCGCCGAAGATCGCGGCGACCGACGCATCTGGCCGTGCCAGATGCCTGGCCGCGACCGCGCCGGCCGCTGCCGTGCGCACGTCTGTCAGGTAGCCATTGTCGAGCAGCAGCGCCTCGACCAGACCGGTCTTCGTCGACAACAGTACCATCATGCCGTTGACGCTCGGCAGGCCGATCTTCGGATTGTCGAAAAAGCCGGGACTGATCTTGATCGCGAAACCGTCGAGACCCGGCACATAGGCCGTCTTGACGTCGACCTCGCCGCGATGCTCGGGAATATCGAGCCGCAGGATCGGCGGCATCGCCACCGGCTTTGTCGCCAGCGCGTGAAAGGCGCTTTCGACGCAAGCAACGGCGTCGAGGTCGAGCGGCACGATCGTCCGCAACTCCGCTTCGGTCAGGATCGTCATCCTAGGCATTGAAACCGTCTCCGCACACCACGCGCCGGTGCAGGCTCATGTCGATATTGCGGCCCGACAGGACCGCGGCCACCGGCCCTTGCGGCTTTACCTTTCCGGCCAGCAGCGCGGCGATGCCGACCGCTCCGGCGCCCTCGACGATCTCGCGTTCCTTGTCGTAGGCATGGAAGATGCCGGCCGCGATCTCCTCCTCCGACAGCAGGATCACATCGTCGAGCAGGTCGCGGCACATGGCGAAGGTGAAGCGATTGTCGAGCCCGATGCCGCCGCCAAGCGAATCGGCAAGCGTCGCCTCCTCCCTCACCTGAACCGGGCGACCGGCATCGAGGCTCGCCTTCATTGCCGCGCCGCGCGCCATGGTGAGGCCGATCAGCCTTGCCCGCGGCTTCAGACCCTTGACCGCCGCCGCGACACCGGCCGCGAGCCCGCCGCCGGAAAGCGGGACCAGGACCGTATCCAGGTCCCGAACGTCTTCGACGATTTCGAGCCCCAGCGTTCCCTGCCCCGCGATGATGCCGGCATGATCGAAGGGCGGCACCATGGTCATGCCTTTTTGCGCCACCAGCCGGTCGACTTCCTCCTGCGCGTCGTCTTGGCTGTCGCCGACGATGCGGATCTCGGCTCCCAGCCTTTCGATCTCATCCAGCTTGTTTTTCGGCACCAGCTTCGACATGCAGATCGTCGCGCGGGCCCCTTCAAGCTTTGCGGCATGCGCGAGCGCCCGGCCATGATTGCCGGTCGAGGCCGCCACGACGCCGCGCTTTTTCTCGTGATCGCTGAGCAGCGCGACCGCATTGGTCGCGCCGCGCAGCTTGAAGCTGCCGGTCGACTGGCGATGTTCGAGCTTGAGATAGACCAGCACGCCGCAAATCGAGGAAAGGACAGGCGACGGCACCGTCGGTGTCCGCTCGATTTTGCCGGCGATGCGTCTTGCGGCGCTTTGGATGTCGTCAAGGGTGACCGTCATGTGTCACTCGTCTAATGGCAGCGTGAACAGCCGCCCACGCTCGGGCATCGCGCGGTCGTCGCCGCACAGCCGCAGGCACATCCACGCCGTCGCCTGATTGCTGGACACCACGGGCCTGCCGATCGCTGCTTCGATATCGGCTGCCGCAACCGCTGCCCGCAATGCCGTGCACAGGATGATCAGCGCGTCGGCCTCCGGCGCGGTCGCCTCCTTCGCCAGATCGACCAGAGTTGCGGGCGCGATCCGCGCCATCTCGCGGTCGTCATCGAAGCCGAGACAAGTGAAGCTTGCGACCTCGAACCCCTTGCCCGTGAAATACTCAGCGACCGGCGCGCTGGTTTCAGCAAGATACGGCGTCAGGATGCTGATGCGCCTGGCGCCCAGCGCCTCGAGAGCCTTCACCGTGGCAAGCGGCGGGGTCACCACGGGCACGCCCGGCTTTTCGGCCTGCACCGCCTCCTCGACCGCCGCGTCGCCGATCACCACCGAGGCCGAGTTGCACGAATAGCAGATCGCGTCGAGGTCCTCGCCGGGCAGGATCAGGCCCGCTGCAGCGCTCAATGACGGCTGCATCGCGCGCAGGTTCTCCGGCGTGGTCGGATTGGCGTAAGCGACGCGGGCGACATAGACGCCGACATCTTCGCTCGCCACGAGGCGCGCATAGTCCGGCTCGGTCGTATGGTCGGTCGCCAGGATCAGTAGCCCGACCCGCTTGGCCATCGGGCGCGGGTCGAGCGGCGGTTTTTCCGCGCGCTGCTGGATCGTCGAGCCGTCCATATCAGCGCTCCACCCGGCCATAGTGGCGCTCCAGCCAACGCAGGCCGAACACCGCGATGATGCTGATCACGAGGAAGAACGCGCCCACCATCGTCATCGGCTCGATATAGCGATAATTGGTGTTGGCGATGATGCGCGCCTGGTTCATCAGTTCGAGCACGGTGATCGCCGAGAGCAACGGCGTTTCCTTGAACATGGCGATGAAATAGTTGGCGAGCGCCGGGATCATCGGCGGGATCGCCTGCGGCAAGATGACGTGCAGCCAGGTCCGTGTCGGCGTCAGATTGCAGGCCTTGGCGGCTTCCCACTGGCCGCGCGGCACATTGTCGATGCCGCCGCGATAGACTTCCGCCGTATAGGTTCCGTAATGCAGCCCAAGGCCGATCACGCCGGCGACCAGCGGCGACAGCAAGATCCCCACGGACGGCAGGACGTAGAACAGGAAGTAAAGCTGCACCAGAAGCGGCGTGCCGCGAATGAACTCCGCGAAGAAGCCGACCGACCTTGAGATCATCCTGTTGGGCGAGCGGCGCAACAGCGCGATGACGAGGCCGACGATCGCCGCGACGATCGAGCCCAGGATGGTGGCGA
>CAZEEC010000170.1:0-4467 GCA_964511105.1 uncultured Mesorhizobium sp. | reverse complement strand
CAGCCTCGACAAGGCATCCCCGCGCGCCAAGCTCGCGGAGATCGGGCAATCGGATGGGGCGTCCTCGCCCCGCAACAGCGCCGCATGAGGTCAGCCATGGACGTCATCATCTATCACAACCCCGACTGCGGCACCTCGCGCAACACGCTGGCGATGATCCGCAATGCCGGTATCGAACCCCATGTTGTCGAATATCTAAAGACCCCGCCCTCAAGGGAGATGCTTACCCAGCTCATCCAGCGCATGGGCATATCCGTGCGCGCGCTGCTGCGCGAAAAGGGAACGCCTTATGCGGAGCTCGGTCTTAGCGATCCGGCGCTGACCGACGACCAGTTTCTCGATGCCATAATGGCGCATCCGATCCTCATCAATCGGCCGATCGTCGTCACACCCAAGGGCGTGAAACTCTGCCGGCCCTCGGAAGAGGTGCTCGACCTGCTGCCGCCGCAGCAAGGCAAATTCATCAAGGAAGATGGCGAGCGCGTCATTGACGAACACGGTCGCCGCGTGGCGACTGCATAAGGGAAATCCATGTCCACATTCGAACGCTACCTGACCCTGTGGGTCGCGCTTTGCATCGTCGTCGGCATCGCGCTCGGCCATTTTGTGCCGGGCGTTTTCCAGGCGATCGGCGCCGCCGAAATCGCCAACGTCAATCTGCCGGTGGCGGGGCTGATCTGGCTGATGGTCATTCCCATGCTGCTGAAGATCGACTTCGCCGCGCTGGGCGAAGTTGGCCGGCACTGGCGGGGCATTGGCGTGACGCTGTTCATCAACTGGGCGATCAAGCCCTTCTCGATGGCGTTGCTGGCCTGGCTGTTCATCGGCTGGCTCTTCCGGCCCTATTTGCCGGCGGGCCAGATCGACAGCTATATCGCCGGCCTGATCATTCTTGCCGCTGCCCCGTGCACGGCGATGGTGTTCGTCTGGTCGCACCTGACCAAGGGTGAGCCGCATTTCACGCTCTCCCAGGTCGCGCTCAACGATGCGATCATGGTGGTGGCCTTCGCGCCGATCGTTGGCCTGCTGCTCGGCCTGTCGGCGATCACCGTGCCATGGGGCACGCTCGTCCTGTCGGTCGTGCTTTATATCGTGATCCCGGTAATCATCGCCCAGATCGTGCGCCGCCGCTTGCTGGCAAGAGGCGGGCAAGCCGCGCTCGACCGGCTGCTTGCTAAGCTCGGCCCTGTCTCGCTGACGGCGCTGCTGGCGACACTGGTGCTGTTGTTCGGGTTTCAGGGCGAACAGATCATCGCCCAGCCGATGGTCATCGCGCTGCTCGCGGTGCCGATCCTGATCCAGGTCTATTTCAATTCCGGACTTGCCTATCTGCTGAATCGGGTCACGGGCGAGCAACATTGCGTCGCCGGCCCCTCGGCCCTGATCGGTGCGTCCAACTTCTTCGAACTCGCCGTGGCCGCTGCCATCAGCCTGTTCGGCTTCCATTCGGGCGCGGCGCTCGCCACCGTCGTCGGCGTTCTCATCGAAGTGCCGGTCATGCTCTCGGTCGTGTGGATCGTGAACCGCTCGAAAGGCTGGTATGAGCGGGGCAGCAAGACCGTGGCTGTCGCGGAGGCGAACCGTTAATGCTGCACGCTCTGCCCAATATCGATCCCGGTTGCATCGATGTTCCCGATATCAACCGGCTGCGGGCAGCGCCTTTGGCGCATCCGCCGCGCATCCTGCTGCTTTACGGCTCGCTGCGCGAGCGCTCCTATAGCCGGTTTCTGACGCAGGAGGCCGAACGACTGCTGAATGCCCTCGGTGCCGAAACACGCATCTTCGACCCGGCCGGCCTGCCACTGCCGGATGGAGCCGAGGTCGGTCACCCGAAAGTGCAGGAGCTGCGCGAGCTGTCGCTCTGGTCGGAGGGTCAGGTCTGGACGAGTCCGGAGCGGCACGGCGCGATGAGCGCGGTGATGAAGGCGCAGATCGACTGGATTCCCCTCTCGGTCGGGGCCGTCCGGCCGACGCAGGGCCGAACACTGGCCGTTATGCAAGTGTCGGGCGGCTCCCAGAGCTTCAACGCCGTCAATCAGATGCGGGTGCTCGGTCGATGGATGCGCATGGTGACGATCCCCAACCAGTCATCGGTCGCCAAGGCGTTCCAGCAATTCGATGAGTCCGGCCGCATGAAACCGTCTTCCTACTATGATCGCGTGGTCGACGTCATGGAGGAGCTGGTCAAGTTCACGCTGCTCACGCGGGATGTCTCGGTCTATCTTACCGATCGCTATTCGGAGCGCAAGGAAAGCGCCGAAGCCCTGATGGAGCGGGTGAACCTTTCGGCCGCGACCTGATTGCTCGTCGACGGCCATGACGGCTCCGGCCTTCTACGAGCCTATGTGGCCAGAACCTCTTCGAGTTGCCGTACCCGTGCCTGGCGCTTTTCGGCTTTCAAGCCATCGAGATTGTGTTGCCGCCATCGCACTGCTGGCAGATCGGCGGCTGACCCCAGGCCGAGAGTCGCCCAATCGGGTTCGCCCCGCTCAAACGCCAACAGAAACTTCCGATGCGTATCGGGCATGGCGCCAACGATCTCCTCAATCAGCGCTTCGCGCGCTTTAAGCAGGGCCTCCATTTCCTTCGGTTGTCGGGTCATGCCGACGAACCCGCGTTCGAATTCCGCCGCAATATCCTTGCGGCGCACCGCCAGAACTTCGGCCATGGGGCGGTCGTGGCTGATCAGGTAGATGAGAAACGCCCGACGCAGCGCCTCGTCGACGCCTTCATTCGCCAGCAGATCACGGACGTCGAACAGATCGCGCGGATGCTGCCGGTCGAGCGCAGCGACGATCTTGCCGGCATAAAGATCAGGGAATGAGACGATCCGCATTTCGGCAAAGCCGAACTGGTCCTCTACGCCGGTTGAGACGGGTCGCATCTCGGGTTCGAACACGCAGCCGCGCAGAACCGGCGTCACCTCGATCTTGATTTGCGCGCCATCGCCGCGAACTACGAGCTTGGTGATCACGTTCTCGCGTGAACGCGACGGCGCGACCCGGGTGCCGCCTACAGCTTTGGTGACACGCTCCGCGATGCGCGCCATCGCACTATCGATCGCAGCCAGCGAGGTCGCGCGGTCCTGCACCGGGAGATAAGTGAGGTCGATATCGACCGAGAGACGCGGCAGGTCGCGCACGAACAGATTGATCGCCGTGCCGCCCTTCATCGCGAAACACTCTTCCACGGCCACCGAAGGCAATGTGCGGATCAGCAATGCGATCTGATTTCGGTAAGTGTCCGCAAAAGCCATCAATGCGCCTCGGCCAGTTCCTTGGGTACCGTGATCTCGTAGACAGGGTCGTACCTTCCGTCCTTGACCAGCATGCGCTTGCCCGATCCCAGATCGATTGCGGCCCGGTCGACATGCTTGAGCCATGCATGGCGATGCCGATCGGCAAAGAAGAAGAACAGACGCTTCACCTTCACACTGCGGCAACGGACAAGCAGCTTCTGGAGGCGCCTCGGCGCAAGGTCGCTCAGGCTTTCCATCAGCACGTCGACCTGATCAAAGCTCTCATGTTGGGGCAGCTCATCGAGAAGTTCGAGCACCGCTCGTTCGGGCGTCGATATGGTCATTGGCCAATCCCATTGGCCCCAGGGCAGCGCGCGCAAGCCGGCATTCTGAAAAGTCAGCTCACCCTGCTTATCAGGAGCACGATCCGGAACGAGAGAAGGGAAGCTGACATTCTCCAGGTCGGCCCCAAAAAGTGGCGTGCTATTGTGATAGACGAACTGTTCCTTGAGCGGCAGCGTGGTGAGCCAGCTGGGTGGCCTTGCCGGTCCGTGAAGATGGATCTCGGAACGATCCTGCGAGAGGTAATGGGCATAGCCTTGCAGCTCGAGAGCTGTCCGGCCACCAACAGTGAGACTATAGCCGAGAAGCGTCTGCAGCGAGACGACCACCTGCTGCCAGCCAAGCTGTCCGCGAGGGCGCCGATAAACCCGGCGAGCCGGCTGCTCGAGCCAGCCTGAGGCGACATATTTGGTGCGCAGTGAGGTTGAGTAGCCGTGAGCAGAAAGCCACGCGGCATCAAGGAGCAATCCCTCTGGCAGGAGGTGCTCCAGCTGCTTTAACTTCCCTGTTGTTTGCACACTCATGGTGAGCGTTTTAGCATAACTTCAAACTAGGCGCCAGTTTGAAGGAGCCTTAGTTTGCTGCGCCGTGGTTGGCAAATCCGCACAAACGCAAACTGACCTCTTGTTCGAGGCAAGGTCGCTCATTGTGGTCAGCGGTGTTTTCTGATACAAAATCGGCTATTCGGTGGGGTGGCCTTCACAGGGTCCAAACGGGCGATAGACGCCGATTGTCCTTGAAACCCACAAATTTTTTTTCGACCCTTTTTCCCTTCAAAATCAAAAGCGTAACATTTTGACTAGCCAGTAGTCGGTTGTTGTGCGCCCGAAGGCCATAATTATATGTAATATCAATGGCTTAATGTGGGTTTGGACGATTGAGTGGGA
>CAZEEC010000169.1:0-4512 GCA_964511105.1 uncultured Mesorhizobium sp. | reverse complement strand
GAGCCGACAAGCGCGCCGGTGATGATCAGCGCCAGATTGCCGAGCGTGAAGCCGATCCCGGCCGCAGCCCAGCCGGAATAGGAGTTCAGCATCGAGACGACGACCGGCATGTCGGCGCCTCCGATCGGGATGATGATCAGGACGCCGAGCGCCAGCGACAGGATGACGATCAGCCAAAAGGCCAGCGCCGACTGAGTCGCCACGAGAACGAACACAAGAATGACGATCGAGGTGGCGATCGCGGCATTCACCATGTGCCGCGCCGGCAGCATGATCGGCTTGCCGGACATGCGCCCGTCGAGCTTCAGGAAGGCGATGATCGACCCGGTGAAGGTGATGGCTCCGATCGCCACGCCGATCGAGATCTCGACCAAAGCGGGCCACGGAATATTGCCAACGGTGCCGACGCCGAGGCTTTCGGGCGAATAGATGGCGGCGGCGGCGACGAGCACGGCGGCAAGGCCAACCAGCGAGTGGAAACCGGCCACGAGTTGCGGCATCGAGGTCATGGCGATGCGCCTGGCGATGACCGCGCCGATGCCGCCGCCAATCGCGATGCCGAGCACGATCATCACGAAGCCGCCGAAACCGGGACGGGCAAGGAGCAGGGTCGTGATGACGGCAATGCCCATGCCGATCATGCCATAGAGATTGCCCTGCCGACTGGTGGTCGGATGTGACAGCCCGCGCAGCGCCATGATGAACAGGACGCCGGAAATCAGGTACAGGAAGGAGGCGAAATTCTCGCTCATCGGATGCGCCTCACTTCTCTTTCTTCTTGTACATGGCAAGCATGCGGTGCGTGACGAGGAAGCCGCCGAAGATGTTGACGGAGGCCAAGACCAGCGCGATGAAGCCAAAGCCGGTCGCAAGGCCCGAAGCCGAAATGCCGACGGCAAGCAGCGCGCCAACGATGATGACCGAGGAGATCGCGTTGGTGACGGCCATTAGCGGCGTGTGCAGCGCCGGCGTCACGGACCAGACGACATAATAGCCGACGAAGATGGCCAGCACGAAGATCGCGAAGCGAAAGACAAAGGGGTCGATCGCGCCGCCCGTCGCAGCGGCCGCAGCAGCGCTTGCCATCTCCGCCGATTCGACGTCGGTAAAGGCAAGACGCAGCGCCGCGGTCGCCTGCTCAAGCTGCTCGATCGCGCGTTCCAGGGCGGTCAATTCCATTACGCATCCCCCTTCTTCGAAGCGGATTTCGCCTTGGGCTCCAGCGCATTCGTCTGGTCAGGCGCATCACCTGCGCCAATCGACGGCTCATCGGCCGACGCGAAATTGGCATGAACGACGCGGCCCTGATGGGTGAGCAAGGTCGCCTTGACCAGTTCATCGTCGGGCTGGACCGACAGCGTCTTGGTGTCCTTGTCGAGCAGCGTCTCCAGGAAGGCGTACAAATTGCGCGCGTAAAGCAGCGAGGCTGAGGCGGCGACGCGGCCTGGCATGTTCAGATGGCCGACGATCTTGACGCCATTGGCGGTGGTGACGACTTCGCCAGGCTTCGCACCCTCGACATTGCCGCCGCGCTCGACCGCGAGGTCGACGATGACCGAGCCCGGCTTCATCGACGCGACGATGTCGGCGGAAATCAGCTTCGGCGCGGGACGGCCCGGGATGAGGGCCGTGGTGATGACGATATCCTGCTTGGCGACGTGTTCGGCTGTCAAAGCAGCCTGCTTCGCCTGATAGTCCTTCGACATCTCCTTGGCGTAGCCGCCCGCGGTTTCGGCCGCCTTGAACTCATCATCCTCGATGGCGACGAATTTGGCCCCGAGCGAAGCGACCTGTTCCTTGGCGGCGGGGCGCACATCCGTCGCCGTGACAACCGCGCCAAGACGCCGGGCGGTGGCGATCGCCTGAAGACCGGCCACGCCCGCGCCCATCACGAAGACCTTGGCTGCCGGCACCGTTCCGGCCGCCGTCATCATCATCGGCAAGGCGCGGTCATATTCGGCCGCGCCTTCGATGACCGCCTGATAACCGGCGAGATTGGCCTGGGAGGAAAGGATGTCCATCGATTGCGCGCGCGTGATGCGGGGCATGAATTCCATCGCGAAGGCAGAAATGCCGGCCTCGGCCATGGCAGAAACGGCAGCTTCATTGCCGTAAGGGTCCATCGCCGCGATGACGGCAGCCCCCTTCTTGTAAGATTTAAGCTCGGCTTCGGTGGGGCGGCGGACCTTCAGGACGATGTCAGCCGAGCCCGCATCGGAAGCGCTGCCGATCCGCGCACCGACCTTCTCGAAATCGGCATCGGGAATGCGCGAGCCCTGACCCGCTTCCTGCTCCACGACCACGTCGAGCCCGAGCGCCTTCAGGCGCTTGACGGTGTCGGGCGAAGCCGCGACCCGCGGCTCACCAGCCTCGACTTCCTTCGGAATGAATACGACCTGCGCCACATGCCCCTCCCTCAATGCCCGTTCCGCCGATCGGTTCAGACCCGCTCAAGCGTTCTCAACGAAGGAAATAGACGCCGAGGCCGCAGATAATCACAAAGAGGATGGTCGCCGAAACGAAGCCGGCCGTCGTGAAGAAGCCGAACGCCATCGCGATCAGCAACGCGACAGAGCCGAGGACGCTGTATTTGGTGATGTTGAGAAAGAGATTATAGGTCTTCTCGTGCTCGACATAGTCGATTTTCGCACCCATCTCCAGCGGACCGGAATAGTTGTCTTCTGCCATGGCAGGCTCCCTCACAAATCTGTCGCTTCGCTGATACCGAAAAGCACGTTCAAGGGCAATGGCGCGATTGTCGCGCGCCAAAGCCTCACGCCTATCCGGCGAGCTCGGGAAAGAGGCCGATCAAGCCGATTACGATCAGATAAAAAGCCACGATGTAGTTCAACAGCCGCGGCATGATGAGGATGACGACGCCGGCGATGAGGGAAATCAGGGGCGTGATCGCGAGATCCGGCATGGGGCCTCCAGTTTGGCGTTGTCGCAACGTTTCCGCGGCAAGCTCATGCGTGTGCCGCCGCAATAGGAAGGCTTAGCGGCGCGCGCCCGCGGATCAAAGCAAAAAACGGCGAACCGGCGGGTTTCCCTTAGCGTTGACCGACGCGCGCTCGACAAACCGACTGCCTGGGCGCTAGATCGCCGCCGGAGAGGGGAGCATCAATGGCGACCACGACAATCGACGCCCTGCTGGAACGCGGGGGAACGGGACCGTTCCAGCGCCGTCTGCTCGGCGTGTTCGGCTTGGTCTGGACGGCCGACGCGATGCAGGTGTTGGCGGTCGGTTTCACCGCCGCCTCGATCGCCGCGACCTTCGGGCTGACGGTGCCGCAGGCCCTGCAGACCGGGACGCTCTTCTTCCTCGGCATGCTGATCGGGGCTGCCCTCTTCGGGCGTCTGGCCGACCGCTTCGGCCGTCGCCGCATCCTGATCGGCACGGTCGCCATGGACGCCGTCTTCGGCCTCGCCTCGGCATTCGCGCCGGATTTCCAGACATTGCTCGTGCTGCGCTTTTTCACCGGCCTTGCGGTCGGCGGCACGTTGCCGGTCGACTATGCGATGATGGCCGAATTCCTGCCGCCGTCCAGGCGCGGGCGCTGGCTTGTCATGCTCGAAGGGTTTTGGGCGGTCGGCACGGTCGCCGTCGCGCTGACCGCCTGGGCGGCCGCAAGTGCAGGCGTGGCCGATGCCTGGCGGGTGATCTTCGCCGTCACCGCCCTGCCGGCGGTCGTCGGCATCTTCCTGCGCTTTTGGATCCCGGAATCGCCGATGCATCTGATGCGGCAGGACAGGGAACCCGAAGCCCGCGCAGTGATGGACCTCGTGCTGGTCGCCAACGGCAAGGAGCCGCTCGGCTCAACGCGCCTCGACGCCCTGCCGCCGGCTGATGGAAGCGGGCTGTTTTCGGGCGAGTTGCGGCGGCGCACCGTCTTGATGCTGGCGATCTGGTTCCTGGTCTCGATGTCCTATTACGGGGTCTTCACCTGGATGCCCGCGCGTCTGGCGACGGAAGGTTTCGGCTTCGTGCGCGGCTATGGGTTCCTGGTCGTGATCGCGCTGGCGCAGATTCCCGGCTATGTGCTCGCCGCCTATGGCGTGGAAAAATGGGGCCGGCGCACGACGCTGGTGCGCTTCCTGATGCTGAGCGCGGCCGGCTGTGCGCTCTTCGTGGTCGCCGCGACCCCTGGCATGATCGCAGCGGCGCTTTTGTTGATGAGCTTTGCGCTGCTCGGCACCTGGGGCGCGCTTTATGCCTTCACGCCCGAACTTTACCCGACCGGAAGCCGAGCGACCGGCATGGGCGCGGCCGGCGCCATGGCAAGGCTCGGCGGGCTGCTCGCGCCGTCGGTCCTCGTCTTTCTTTTCGTCCAGAGCACGGCGGCCGCGATCGGGCTTTTCGCGGCATTGCTGCTCGTCGCCGCCGTTGCCGCCCGCGCCATCGACGTCGAAACGCGGCAAAAAGCCTTGGGATAGGGTCTATCTGGCGAAGACCACCGTCTTTTGGCCGTTGATCAGGACACGGTCCTCGAGGTGATGGGCGACCGCGCGGGC
>CAZEEC010000168.1:0-4565 GCA_964511105.1 uncultured Mesorhizobium sp. | reverse complement strand
GCGGCGCGCGCGGCTACGAAATCGTCGAGCTGCGCTGGGCGTAGACGGAGTGGGCATGTCTTTTTCTGGCGGGACGATTGCCGGCAAGGGCCATCAGCGCGGTGCGCTGGAAGGTGATATTCCCGTCTTCGTCATCAATCTGGATCGGTCGGCGGATCGCCTGGCTCGCGTTGTCGAGAGTGCGAAGCGCAACGGCATCAGAATTGACCGCGTGCCTGGCGTCGAAGGTGCCGGGCTCGACCTGGCCTCGCATGCCGATCTCGATCCTGCGGCGTTTTCCAAGGTCAATGGCCGGCCGATGCTGCCGGGTGAGGCCGGTTGCTATCTCAGCCATCTGAAGGCGATCGATGCTTTCCTGGCAACCGACGCATCGATTGCGCTCATTTGCGAGGACGACGTGGAGTTCACGGCGGATACGGTGAGATTCATGCAGGACCTTGCCGAGGTCGAAGGCTGGGACGTGGTCAAACTCTACAGCTTCCGCACCCACGGCTTTCGCCGGCACTGGCGGACGCTCCATGGATTCCTGATCGGACGCTGCCTCGCAGGGCCGGTGGGAAGTTCCGCGGCCTATGCCGTCTCGCGTGACGGCGCCGGACGCCTGATCGCTTCCTTGAAGCCGATGATCGTGCCCTATGACGTGGCGCTTGAACGCGGCTGGCATGGCAGCGTCCGGTTCTTCATGGCGGCTCGGCGGGCGATTGCATTGCAGCCCGAACAGCCGAGCACGATTACCTCAGCTCAGGGTTATCGGCGCGGCAAGTATCCGTTCTACCGTCGCACTGGGACGTTGATCTTCCGAGCGACCGAATACATCAAGCGTGCGCGCTTTGCGCGAGATATTGGCGGATTGCGGAATCGCCCTTCGTGAACGTTGCCCGGAAGATCTTCCTCCTCAGGCGCCGCTGGGACCGGCACGTGGTCACCCTGGGCGCCGCAGGGCTCCCCTTCCGATCCGGCATCACGTCTTTCGCGGCGATCATCTTCGCGTGTATCGGCATCTATCTCGTCGCCGCGCGGCATCGCTCGGCGCGGCTTGTCACGCACTGGTTCGTCTGTTTCGCCGTCGCCTATGCGCTGTGGTCGCTGGCGCTGATCGCTGTTCGTGGCGAAGCGTTTTTCGGCAACCGACAGGTGACCTACAGCATCATGATCGGCGTTCTGGCCTTCGTGGCGAACGGCATGGTGCTGGTGCGCGATCCATTGCGTCACTTCGTGATCGGCGCACGGATCGGCATCGTCGCCATCGCTGTCGTCGCCACTTTCGCGGACGGGTCCCGCTTTGGGATGGGCGGCAATCCGGCACCGTTTTCCATGGTCGCCGCCATCGGTATGATCGGGGCGATCTTGCACATTCGCGAAGCGCCGCGCTGGGCGCCGAACTCGCTCCTTTACATTCTTGTCGGAAGCATCCCGATCTTCGCCTCGCAGACACGCGCCGTCCTCGTCATCGTGCCGGTTGTCCTGCTCGTGGAGGGAGCGATCTGGCTGCATCGCTATCCGCCGAAGCTGCGGCTTGCAGGCTATGGGACGGCGTTGGTCGCGGTGGCGCTCGCAGCAAGCTTCGGGCCGGTCAACAGCATGATCAACGAACGGTTCGTGCCGATCTACCATTACTACGGGGGCGACAAGACAGCTTGGCAGGACAGTGCGACCGGCGATCTGCGTCTTTCCATGTGGGAGGGCGGTGTTCGCGCGGTTGCAGAAAGCCCGCTCGCGGGGCATGGGGCGGAGCGCATGGCGCGGGTCGTGGACCTTGCTCCAACGCTAAATGCCGAACTCAAGGAGTTCGGGCATGTCCACAACATCCTCCTCGACGAAATGCTCAACCATGGTTTCGTCGGCCTCATCCTACTCGGCGGCCTGATCGGACTGGGGTTTGCGCATGTCTTGCGCCACGCCGACAACAGCGCCCTGCAACGCAATGCTGTCTATGTCTTCCTGGTGTTGATGGCCTACGGGATGCTGCATAACCCGCTTCTGCACGAGACGACGATCGCTGCCTTATTTTTCTATCTTGGCGTCCTGATCGCGCACATCACGCGCCGGACGATGGCCGAGCGGTCCCAGCTTGCCCTTCAGTCCTTGTCGAAGAAGTAGCGCTTGCGGCCCGTAAGGCGAGACCAGAGGCCGCCGGTCACGCGGCGCTTTTCATTGGCACGCGCGGGATCGAACACGCTCTTGCCGGAGCCGACATGAACGCCGACGCCGGGAAGTTGATAGACGACTTCCTTGCCGTGCGCCTTCATGTGCTTGGAGATCGCGCGCTCGTTCTGGAATTTCGCATATGGCCCGTGCTCCAGCCATAAATCCTTGCGCAAGACACTCGGATAAAAGGAAAAACCGTGCCAGTCGCGATGCGACCGGCCCATATGCATGTAAGGGCGCCCGTCATGCATCACCTTCTTGCCGAAGATCCGCTGGCGCTTCTTCAGCCCCGTGAAGCGGGTGAAGCAGACGGATGTGATCCCATCCGAAGAGTCCAAGACGCGGATGCCGTCGGCGATGTCCATTTCGCCAAGGAAATGCCAGTCGTCTTCCAGATGCAGGATGTAGGGCGTGTCGATCATCGCGTAGACGCGGTCGATCGCCTTGTGCTGGCCGAGCCTCGGATCGTTCAGCACGACTTCGATCTGCGGATATCGCTCGGCGATGCGCCGGGCGAAGTCGTGGTCGGCCGAATCCTCGACCAGAATGAAGCGTCCCGGTGTGTGATGCGCCAGAAACGTGTCGAGCGAAACGACGAGGAAATCCCATCGGCCGCAACTGGTCAGCACAGTGGTGACATTATCGGGTATGGTGATTGTCATCTAACGAAGCTCCACATCTGCGCTGTGCCGTCTAGCCCCTGCGGGCAAGGAACTCACGTCGAACACCGGCGGATCGATGCGCAGCGCATGCGCGCGCGCCATCTTCAGCTTCGTCTTTTCCGGCAAGGGCAGAAAGCGGGTAACATCGACCCAGCCGGGAATCCGAACGCGGAGTTCATCGACCGTCAAGACGGTGCGGTTTGCCATCAGACGCTCCTTCTTGCGAGTGAAGCGCGGGTTGGGGCTCGGATCCGCCTCTGCATTGGCAAAGCCCAAGCCATTCTTCAGATATTTGAGGTGCCAGTAGGTGATGTCGCCGAAAACGCGGCGATCGACATGCTGGAAGTGCTCAAACCTCGCATCGTGCCGAAAACAGGTTTGGGCCTTCACCTCGAACAGGAAGTGGTCACCCGTCCCGACCAATGGCTCGTGCGCGGGAATGCCGATCTTGCCGGACTCATCGCGGGCAAGGTTGATGCCCGAAAAACACAGCGTCTCGCTCAGCCGGAATCCTGACTTGCGCACCCGTTCGGCGAGCCGCCCGAACCGGTCGTCGATCGCCAGATGGTCGTCATCGAGTTTCATCGCGATGGTGTGGCGGGTCTGGGCGAGCGCGAAATTCGACATGTTAACGAAGCTTGCCGGTGCATCGGGTGCCGTCCGCGCGTGTCCGTCGCTGCCGGGGGGATAGACGCGATCGAGATAGTGGATGAGACGCAGCTTGGGGCCCAACTCGTCGCGCAACCGATGCAGGATCGCATCCGATCCATCCGTGCACTGGTTATAGACCGCGACGATTTCATCGGCCGCCTCAGCATGGCTGCGAATCGCCGCTTCAAGGAAGTCGGCGCCGTTGCGCACACGCATGAATATGCTGATGCCGGGCGTGCGCGCGCCGATCCGCAGGTCGGACGGATCGAAACTGTAGCCTGCTGCGGTTTGCGTCACCATGTCTCGCTTGCATCGGTCGGGGAGGGGCGCGCCTGTCTACATCGGCCGGTTGCTCTTGTCATCTTCGGCCCAACGCCTCTAAACACGAAGCCTCATCATCGGCCGGTGGATCATGCTTGTCCTTGTCATCAATCTCGACCGTGCGCCCGAGCGCCTCGCGCATATGGAGCGCGAATTCGCCAAGGCGGCCGCGACCTTCACGCGGCTTGTGGCGACGGACGGCGAGAAGCTCGCCCCCGCGCCCGAGGCGACGGATGCGGTCTCGGGCCGTTCTCTTTCGAAGGGTGAGGTCGCCTGCTTCATGAGCCACCGGCGCGCATGGCAGAGGTTGGTGGACAGCGGAGAGCGCCATGCCATCGTACTGGAGGACGACGTCTTTCTGGGCGCAGGCGCGAAGGCCTTTCTGGGGAAAGCCGACTGGTTTCCGTCGAGCGCAGGCATCGTCAAGCTGGAGACCTACCGCGCGCCCACGACGCTTGCGAAAAGTCCGGTCGCCGTCTTCGAGGGCCGGTCGATCCATCGTCTCCTGGGCAAGCATCCGGGTACGGGCGCCTATGCGCTCGACAAAGAGACCGCCGAGATGCTGGTAAGCCTCAGCCAGCGGATCGACCGCCAGGTCGATGATTTCCTGTTCGACCCGCAAGGGCCGGCATTTCCCGCCGCGCGAATTCATCAAATGGTGCCGGCAATCTGCATCCAGGGGCTGAAGCTCGCGCGGCTGCGCGATCTGGAAGGCGACGGATCGACCTATCGAAGCGATCTTTACGCCGAACGCCTCGCGACGCGGCGTCGGCTCGGTCCCGT
>CAZEEC010000167.1:0-4608 GCA_964511105.1 uncultured Mesorhizobium sp. | reverse complement strand
GACGAGTTGAATGCCCTTGGCTTTCAGACCGTCGGTCTCGATTCCGACGGGCCGGCGGCGCTGGAAGACGTATTCACTGCGGATCGCATCGCGCTGGTTCTCGGCGCGGAGGGCAAGGGGCTTCGCCAAAAGACGCGCGAGACGGTGGCGACGCTTGCCCGTCTCGACATGCCGGGGCCGATTCGCTCGCTCAATGTCTCCAATGCGGCCGCCATCGCGCTTTATGCAGCGCGCCGATATCTGCGCTGACTTGAGTTTGGCCGGCATTCGTGCTGGCTTTCGGCCGTTCTTACCGAAAAGCGGACAAGCATGATCAAGACCGATATCGCCCGCCGGGTCTTCAACCACACGTGGAAGCTCGACCCCATCATTCGCAGCCTGCTCGACACGGACTTTTACAAGCTGTTGATGCTGCAGATGATCCGAGGCGTCTATCCCGATGTCGATGCGACCTTCACGCTGATCAACCGCACCAAGACGGTTCGCCTCGCGGACGAGATCGACGAGGACGAACTGCGCGCGCAACTCGACCATGCGCGCTCGCTGCGCTTTTCGAAGAAGGAAATGATCTGGCTCGGCGGCAACACGTTTTACGGGCGAAGCCAGATCTTCCAACATGATTTCTTGCGCTGGCTGGCCGAATTCCGGCTACCGGAATACGAGTTGACGCGCCGGGACGGCCAGTTCGAACTGACGTTCCACGGCAAGTGGCACGACACCACCATGTGGGAAATTCCCGCGCTTTCCATCATCAACGAGTTGCGCTCGCGGGCCGCGATGAAGTCGTTCGGGCGCTTCGCCCTCGACGTGACCTATGCGCGGGCAAAAGCGAAGGTATGGGAAAAGGTGGAACGGCTGCGCGCCTATCCGGATCTGCGCATTTCGGATTTCGGCACGCGGCGGCGGCATTCGCATTTGTGGCAGCGCTGGTGTGTCGAAGCGCTGAAGGAAGGCATCGGCCCCTCCTTCACCGGAACATCGAACGTGCTCCTGGCAATGGATTCCGACCTCGAGGCGCTCGGGACCAACGCGCATGAACTGCCGATGGTGCTGGCGGCAATGGCCAATTCCGATGCGGAACTAAAGACCGCGCCCTACCGCGTGCTGCAGGACTGGCAAAGATATTATGGTGGCAACCTCCTGATCGTCCTGCCGGATGCCTTCGGCACCGATTCCTTCCTGCGAGACGCGCCTGCCTGGGTAGCCGAGTGGACCGGCTTTCGCCCCGACAGCGCACCGCCGATCGAAGGCGGCGAACGCATCCTTGCCTGGTGGCGCCAGCGCGGGATCGACCCGCGCGAGAAGCTGCTGATCTTTTCGGATGCTCTCGACGTCGACACGATCGAACGCACCTATCTGCATTTTCGTGGCAGGGTTCGCATGGCGTTCGGCTGGGGCACCAACCTGACCAACGACTTCCGCCACTGCGCGCCCGAAGGCAACGAGACGCTGCGCGCCATCTCGCTTGTCTGCAAGGTGACTTCCGTCAATGGCCATCCGGCGGTCAAGCTTTCGGACAATCCGGAAAAGGCGACCGGCGACGCCGCTGAAATCGAGCGCTACATCCGCGTCTTCGGCGACACAGCGCGTGTGAGCCAACCCGTGACCGTTTGAGATGATCCCTTCGCCAGCCGCGCGCCGCGGGATTTGTGAATGACCGACCGCGTGCCGCCGTTCCAGCAAAGCAAGTCGAGGATCGAGGCCATAGATGTGGCGCGCGGCACGGCGCTCATTGCGATGGCGGTTTATCATTTCACCTGGGACCTCGAATTCTTCGGCTATGCCCCGCCGGGCATGACCGGCCAAGGCGGCTGGCGCCTGTTCGCGCGCGCGATTGCCTCTTCCTTCCTGTTCCTCGTGGGATTCAGCCTGTTCCTGGCGCATGCGCGCGGGATCAGATGGCGTTCCTTTTGGTGGCGCATGCTGCAAGTCGGCGCAGCGGCGGCCGCCATTACGCTGGTCACCTATCTGGCGACGCCCGACGCGTTCATCTTTTTCGGCATTCTTCATCATATCGCGGTCGCGAGCCTGATCGGCCTCCTGTTCCTGCGGCTGCCCGCGCCTGTCATCTTCGCCATCGCGGTCGTCGTCGTGGTGTTGCCGTCCTGGTGGCGAAGCGACATCTTCACCCAGCCGATCCTGTCATGGGTCGGCCTCGCAACGGTCAATCCGCGCTCCAACGATTTCGTGCCGCTCTTCCCCTGGTTCGGTGCGGTCCTTTCAGGCATCGCGGCCGCCAAATTCGCCGTCGGCTCGGAATTGACGTCATGGCTGGCGGGAAAAAAGGCGCCTGACTGGACGCGCCCGCTGCAACTGGCCGGACAACACAGCTTAGCCGTCTATCTTCTCCACCAGCCGATCCTGATCGGTCTGCTGTTCGCCGCGGCACAAATCCATCCCCCGCAGGCCGAGGAGCCGCGTATCGGCTTCCAGCGCGCTTGCGAGTTCCAATGCGCCGACGTGGAAGACGCGCGGTTCTGCCAGGTCTATTGTGGCTGCGTGATGGTCGAGATCGATCGTGACCGACGCGCCGAGGCGATCTATGCGGGGCAAGCCGACGCCGACACCTCCGACTGGCTCAGAGACGTCGCGCTGCAATGTTCCCTATCGACGGAGAGCGAAATGTTCGGAGACGACCGATGAACGCCGCCAATCAACCACCGATGCGCTTTCCCTGGCCGGTGACGATCCTGATCGTGTGCGCCGCACTCGCCATTCTTGCCAATGCCTTCTTCATGCTGCCGTGGTTTCGCGGACCTTTCGGCGAATTCCTTGCGGGGATGGGAGTCTTGCTTGCTCTTGGCGGTTCGACATTGATCGTGCTCGTGTTCCTGAAGTTCCGCAAGAAGCGAACCCCAGTCGCCCCCTATTCGGCGGCCGCCCATCTGGTCACGGACGGGCCCTTTGCGATCAGCCGCAACCCGATCTATCTGGGCGCGGTCACCATTCTGATGGCGCTGGCGCCGATTACAGGAAATCCGTGGTTCGCGATCTTCGGCATCGTGGCCGCGCTTGCGATCGGCCGACTGGCGATCCGGCCGGAGGAACGGCATCTCGAAATGCGTTTCGGTAAGGCCTATCGTGATTATGCCAAGCGCGTTCGCCGATGGTTCTGATCAGGTCGTGACGCCAAGTTCGGCGAGGCGCTCGACGCAGGCCTCCTCCGCACCGTCGAGCTCAGACAGCGTCTCCTCCAAGTCTCGGCGCTTCTGCCGCAAGCTTTCGCGCTTTTCGTCGATGCGCTTGATCATCAGCTTCAACTGACCCACTTCGCCGGGCGGTTCGCGATACATCTGGATGATCTGGCGGATCTCGGCAATCGAAAAACCGAGCCGCTTGCCGCGCATGATCTGCTTGATCAGGTGACGATCCGCCGGACGGAACAAGCGCGTGCGGCCGCGCCGGACGGGCAGGATCAGCCCCTCATCCTCATAGAACCGCAAGGTGCGGGTCGATACGCCGAACTCGCGCGTGAGTTCGGTAATCGTGTAAAATTCCCGCATGCCTCAGCATCTCTTTCAACATAAAGTCGGAAAGAGAGTGTGCCACGGCGCTTACGTAAAAGTCAATTCTTCGGCCGTTGTCAAAGCAGGCCGAACCACCAGGTCGCCAGCCCGAGAAAGGCAAAGAAGCCGACGACGTCGGTGATGGTGGTGACAAAGACGGGCGACGCGACCGCCGGATCCGCGCCGAACTTGTTCAGCAAAAGCGGGACGAATATTCCCGCGACGGCGGCTGTGAACAGATTGATCAGCATGGCTATCGCGATGACAAGGCCGATGTCGCTTGAAAACCAGGCGAACGCGACGCCGCCGACGAGGACGGAGAAAATCGAGCCGTTGATCAACCCGACCCCGATCTCGCGGCGAACGATCCGGCCGGCATTGTAGATGTCGATGTCGCGGGTCGCGAGCGCACGGACGGTCACGGTCATTGTCTGCGACGCCGCATTGCCGCCCATGCCGGCAACAATCGGCATCAGGATGGCCAAGGCCACGATCTCCTCAATGGTGCCGTCGAAGAGGCCGATGACCGATGCTCCCAGAAAGGCCATGACGAGATTGACGAGAAGCCATGGAACGCGCAGCCGCGCCGTCGTTCTAACGGTGTCCGACAGTTCCTCGTCGCCAACGCCGCCCAGACGCAACAGATCCTCTTCAGCCTCCTCCTGGATGACGTCGACGACGTCGTCGATGGTCAGCACGCCGACGAGCCGGTCGTTCTCATCAACGACGGCCGCGGTCAGAAGGTCATACTGCTCGAATTCCTGCGCGGCCTCTTCCTGATCCATCGTAGCCGGAATCGCATGGCGCGTTTCGTGCATGACGTCTTCGATGCGAACCGCGCGCTGGGAGCGCAATATCCGATCCAGATTGACCGCGCCAAGAAGTCGAAACGTCGGGTCGACGACGAATATCTGGTGGAAGCTGTCGGGAAGATTTCTGTCCTCGCGCATATAATCGATCGTCTGCCCAACCGTCCAAAAGGGAGGCACGGCGACGAACTCAGTCTGCATACGCCGCCCGGCCGTCTCTTCCGGATAATCCAGCGATCGGCGCAGCCGGATGCGCTCGGAAAACGGCAAACGATCGAGAATGTCGTTTTGAT
>CAZEEC010000166.1:0-4638 GCA_964511105.1 uncultured Mesorhizobium sp. | reverse complement strand
GTGGGACGCTGGTGATTGCTCCGGTGCCGGCAGCGGCGAAGGGCACGCCCTTCGGGCCGCGCACGCATGCGGTGGCAACCTATCTGAAGACCTTTCAGGCTATGTCTTACGAGCGGCTCCAGGGTGCGTTTGCGGACCTGTTCGGCTTGCGTATCAGCCAGGGCGGCCTGATGAACATGCTTCGCCGCTCCCAGGCAGCCTTTGTGCCCAAACGCGATGCGGCCGTTGCCGCCCTGCGCCGGGCAAAGGTTGTCGCTTCCGACGAGACCGGCGTCCGGATCGAGGGGAGCAACGCCTACCAATGGGTGTTCCGATCGAGCGAGGCGGTTGTCCATCGCGCCGCCACAACCCGGGGCGCCATCGTGGTGCGCGACCTGATGGACGGCCATCGGCCGCAGGTCTGGTGTTCCGATCGCTATTCGGCGCAACAGGGGCACGGCATAGCGCATCAAACCTGTCTCGCCCATCTCGCCCGGGATGTCGCCTATGTCGACGAGACGAGCGAGGACATGCTGCCATCGCGGCTTCGCCTCTGGCTGAGGCGGGCCTTGCTTTGGCCGACGGGATCGAAACCTTCGCCGCCTCGACGATCGCGACCAAGCGCCGGGCCCTGGAGCGAAGTCTTGCCGACATTCTTTCCGCGCCGACGGCATGCAATCTGGCTGGCGATCTTCAGATGAAGTTCCGCCGCGCTCGCCATCAGCTTCTGGTCTTCGCTGCCTATCCAGGCTTGGTGGATCCAACGAACAATGCGTGCGAACGAGCCCTCAGGCCCGCCGTCATCCAGCGCAAGGTCACAAATGGCTACCGAGCCATGTGGGCCGCGAATGGCGAGGCCGACGTGCGAACCGTCGCCGACACCGCCCGCCTCCGAACCGGCACCCGCCCGTTCCAGACCATCCTCAATACCGTCGCCCGTTGAAATCCATGATGACTGAGCCCGCGACTTTGATCTTGCGAGCCTCTCTTGGGGCAAGGCTCTATCGGGACATCGAGGTGTCGAGTTCGAGCACGCTCGCCGATCTGGCCGAAGCTATCGTAGCGGCATTCGACTTCGACATGGACCACGCCTACGGCTTCTATTCAAAACTGACGGGAAAGCTGTTCGACTCGCCCCGACGGTTCGAGCTTTTTGCCGACATGGAGGGGAGCGGCTCTCGCAGCGTCAAGCACACGCGCGTCATCACGGCTTTCCAGAACGACGGCTCGGCAATGACCTTTTTGTACGATTACGGCGACGAGTGGCGCTTCCGCATTGAAGTTGTTGAAACGGGCCAGGCCCAGCCCGCAGTCGACTATCCGAGGATCATCAGCAAATTTGGCAAGGCTCCCCCGCAGTACCCCGACATCGAAGACGAATGACAGCCCACTGTCCCGCACCGATTCAGGGCGTGGGCAATTACGGTGCCGTCGGCCAATCTTCCAGAATTGATTGCGAGCATTGCGGCTAAGGTATCGACCCTGGCTGGAGAAGCCGCACCGCCGCCGACGCCGGCCGTTCCAATTAACAAATCCGTGGCGCCGGACTACATCATTTCGCTGGAAGACGGGCAGAAGTTCAGGACCCTGAAGCGGGCGTTGCGGGCGCGCTATGGTATGACCCCTGACGAAATCGGGCTAAGTGGGGCCTGCCGGCCGATTACCCTATGGTCGCCCCCAACTACGCCGATCAGCGGTCGGAAATTGCGAAAGGAATGGGCCTCGGTCGCAAGGCCAAAGCAGCGGTCGGACGGAAGAAGGCGGGCTGACGCCTAGATTGAATTCGCTCAGTTGGAGTAGCGGCAGACTACTGCCTGCGGTAATCGTTTATCGCTTCTTCCCAGTTGCACGTGTCGGCAGTCGCCGAGGGTAACGCGGCGTTTGAATTCGGCCTCTTCCACTTTCGTCCGGCGCTTCTACTGTAGGGCGAAGCCAGCGACTGTTTCGGGGAGGATGGATCATTTGCCGGAAATCGATTTCCGACGGTCCACACGTGGCGGAGCCAAGTCAAATGCAGTCTCCCCCACAAAAGCCGTGATCGGTACTTTCAGCTTCAAATTAGAGGAGCCATTCCGTTTCCATATTGAATCCCCCCGTCTGACGCCGAGACGTCCTGCGGCGTCCTCGTCGCGTTCGCTCGCAAGAAGGACATCCTTGCCGAAGATGGTGTCATGCCGCCGCCAGCCACCTCCGGCAGAAACAGCCACGTCTGACAAACAAGCTTTGCACGGCTAGTCTAGTCACCCAAAGGCGGCAGCCTAAGTCGCTGCCGTTCCCGGCAACTGCGGATTTCGACCTTCAAGATCGCTATCTCTCAGGTCGCACCTGGATTCTTCCTCCCTTCCCTTGCCCAAGGTGGGCTTTCGCGGCGCTCGACCCAAGGCAATAACTGAATGGGTCTTGGCTCCAGGTGCGCCGTGATCAGGGGCATCCTGCTCATTGCCTTACGCATCAAAGGTATTTCAGCAGGGGCTGTGTATCGTGTGCCAGTCTCGCCGCTGCTCAGGCGTCCACTGATGTCGTCGATAACATCCGTATTGATGTCGGCCTGTTTGAGCGTGTTTGAGAACCCATGACGCAGTGCATGGAGCGAGCGTACCCACATCGCCTCGCCCAGAATGTTCTTCATGATTGGCTTGAATTCGTCGTAGAACCGATCTCCCGGGTCGTTCTGCGTCAGATGCGAGAACAGCTCCGGAAACAACCTCGTCTCCCCGAGATCATCAAGCCTCTGGCGATACGTCAAAAAGTTGAGGCGAATGAGTTCATCTGGAACCGGCAGGATACGATCGGACTGAATATTCTTGATCCGCCGAAAATCGTTTGGCCGGATGTGCAGGATCCAGCCCCACTTGTGATGACTGTATACGTCTTTGACGGCAAGCCCTGCCAATTCTCCACGCCTTGCGCCGAGATAGGCGAATAGCATCGGCATGAAGTAGAGGCTGTCGTGGAACACCAGCGTGCCGGGTTTTCCACGCTGCTTCCCACTTGCGCAACCCACAAAGATCGGTGCGTCGAAAATCGGCCGCATTTTCTCGGGGCTAGGCTTATCGGTCTGGTGACGCACTTCGCCCGTCTTCTGTTTGGGCGGCCTGATGCCGTCGAACGTCCAATCAAAAATTGCGTAGCCATTCCCGCGCAAATGGGTGAAGAACGTATCGATGTTCGCGAAGTGCTTCCGTATCGTTTGAGCCTTGAGGCCGATTAAAGGGACTTCCTCGCCAGCGCTTTGTGCCTTCTCCAGAAGGTCTTGTGCGTGTGCGCGCAGCTCGAGCGTCGACATCTGCGCCAGAATGCTGCTCTTCCCGTAATGGGTCGGGACGCAGTTGAAATGGCTGCGCAATTCACCAAGGTGAAATTGCCTGATCTGCCCGCTATGAGAGACGGCGTGTTCTTGAAGAATTCCAACCAGAATTTTTACCGCTCGCCGCGCATCATTGGCGCTCTCCTTGGTCCACCGGTCGCCCTTGTTCGCCTGCAACCGGTCGAACTCCTGAAGCATCTTTGAAACGGGCAGCGTTTTCAGGCTCTCTTGCCCCTCTACCTCGGGCCGATCCGGCGGACTGATGACGTCGCCTGGCGTGTTGGCTTGCAGTTGCAGGTCTGCTGGCTCGTTTGAGGAAGACGCCGGGTGGGCTTTGCCAGCAAACCGATCTGGAAATGCCGCTTTGCCATTGCCGTCATGTTGCAAGGCGTCGACCGGATCAGCGATTTCGTCATGCAGGCGCTCGAGTATGGCCGACCGCTTATGGAGCATCGAGCCGATGGACGCATCGTCCTTCCAAGGATCGTCGAGACTGACATGGGGATATCGTGCCTTGTAGTCGAACAGGGCTTGAGACCGCGCTTCGAATATGGCCGCTTTTCCTCGCTCGCGATTGCCGAGCGTATCTTCGATCCCGAAATCGCTGAGGCGCTCGCGAATACGGTTGTCGAACGCCGGGACGGCCAGTCCGTCTTGAATTGACAAGAATGCCTCGGCGATAGCGGGAACGTGGTCTGGCGGGACGTCATTTTCCGCGAGCAGCGCGCGTCCAGGACAATGAGCATCGAATGTGAGCTTGCCTGCGACGCCCCAATGTTGCAGCAGGCGGTAAGCCCAGGCGTGGACAAGGTCTTCGCGAACGTCGTCCCGGTCGTGCCCTTTGCCGTAGCGGCGGCGCACGCTCACGATGTTGTCGAGCCGCTCCATTTCGGCGTCACGTTCCGCCTCCATCAATTTTGCCAGCTGGTCTCGGGTCGTCATGCGTGCGCTCGGCTTGTGCTTCAACTGGTGGAGCCGGCGATTGAGATGAAGTGCCAGGCTCGCAGCGGTTCTATGGTCGCAGCCGCCGAAACTCAACGACAGTCTCTTGTCGCTGCAGGCTCGAAACGCGCATGGGACGCGTGCGCGCCAGTGCCATGAATTTCCGCGCCGGGTTAGATTGGGTACGAGATGGCGTTCGCCCATGACGACCGTCCTTGCAAGCGCCCGCTGGTGAATCTCGCTTCGCGAAAATGTCACCAGAAATGGGCATCAAGTTTGGGCACCGGATCGCCATCGGTGACCAAACGTGCATGGGACGGCTCAGAAACCGTGCAAATCAAGGATTCTCAGCAGTTCTGGCTGGGGAACCTGGATTCGAACCAGGACTAACGGAGTCAGAGTCCGTGGGT
>CAZEEC010000165.1:0-4751 GCA_964511105.1 uncultured Mesorhizobium sp. | reverse complement strand
GAGCATTTCCGGCGCGCCATGCTGTTGTCGCGCGGCGACTTCTCCACCTTCATCGACCGGCCGATTTCGGCGACGGTCATGGCGATTACCGCGTCACTTCTCGTCTGGGGCTTCTGGTCGGCGATTCAGCAAAGGCGGCGACTGCGCGTCGAAGCGGCGACCGAAGACGCCAGTTCCTGAACCGCAATTGGTCCGGACGATGGTCCTGCGGTTGCACCCGTTTCGGATCGGTGGTCTATAAGAAGTGCGGGCCGCGCCCGCCTTTGCAAACCGTCGACCGCGGCTTGTCGCGTCGATCAAAACCTGCGAAGCATGATTATGGTTGGCGAGGGTGGATGCACTCTTTCGGGTGGGGCAATGTTGCCGTTTCCTGTCGTCCGCTGGTCCTGCTTCGCATCACAACACGCCTGAGGGAGGTTTTCAGGATGAAACTATTCAAGGCGGCCCTGCTTGCCGCTTGCGTGTCCATGGCCGGTCCGGCACTGGCACAGGAACAGCTTTCGGTCGCCACCGGCGGCACGGGCGGCGTTTATTATCCGATCGGCGGCGGTCTTGCCGAACTCATCAACCAGCATCTCGAGGGCTATTCCGCCGTGGCCGAAGTCACCGGCGCCTCGGTGGAAAACGTCGCGCTCGTCCATCGCGGCGACACCGACATCGCCATCGGCCTTGGCGACAGCGTCTTTCAGGGCTTCACCGGCACCGGCCAGTTCGAGGGCCGTCAAGCCGACAGCCTGCGTGTTATCGCCTCGGTCTATCCCAATGCGGTCCAGATCGTGGTTCCGGCCGACTCCGACATCCAGTCGCTCGAAGACTTGCGCGGCAAGCGCGTTTCCGTCGGCGCGCCGGGATCAGGAACCGAACTCAACGCGCGCGCGCTGATCGAAGCCGTCGGCATGACCTATGACGATCTGGCAGCCGCCCAACGCCTCAACTTCAACGAGACGGCCGACGCCTTGCGCGATGGCGACATCGATGCCGGCATCTGGAGCGTCGGACCGCCCACCTCGTCGATCATGAACCTGACGGCGACGCGCAATATCCGTCTGATCCCGATTTCGGAGGAGCAGGTCGCAGCGGCGCGGGAGATCGAGCCGATCTTCGCATCCTATACGCTGCCGTCGGGCATTTATGACGGCGTGGCCGAGGACGTTCCGACCGTTGGCATTCCGAATGTCTGGTTCGTCTCCGAGGAGATGGACGAGGAACTGGTCTACCAACTCACCAAGCTGCTCTACGACCGCCATGCCGACCTGGTCGCCATCCACCCGGCTGCCAACGACACCTCGGTGGAGTTCACCATGAGCTCGAGCCCGATTCCGCTTCATGCCGGCGCCTTGCGCTATTATGAGGAGGTCGGGGCCGAGATTCCGGACCATCTGCGCGAGTAGAAGCGCAGGCCACAGCAGCAATGCACGGCCTTTTGAGACGAAGTGCGAGGCGCGGGCTATGGCCCGCCCTCGCCATTTGCGTCTCAAGCTTAGCGGCGAATGCCGGAACGGTCGAGGTCATCGACCGGTCCGGTGCTGCCATCGCGCAAATCGAAGCGCATGAGTGGTGCATGGTCTGGAACCACTCCGTCGCGGGTTTTCCGGTGCGAGATTGCTATGCGCTGCGCAATGGAGCGATGATTTTGGACAAAAGCCACCAGCCTGATTTCGCCGCCGGGTTGGGTCATATACCGGGACGCGGAACGCAACGTTCCGACGGCTCGGGCGGCTATTGGATCGACGGCATCGACGAATTGGTGCCGGGAAATTGCTACCGCCTTCGCGTCGGGTCGGCCAGCGTCGACCATCGGATCGTTGCAGGCGATGTTGAAATCAGCCTCTCGGCGCTTGCAGCGGGCGACAGCGTCGCTATACGCGCAAGCGATGCCGAGAGCCGGGGAACGCGAACATGCTGAACAGATTCTGGGGAAGCGCCAACAAGTCCGGCGAGGCGGCCGGCGATACTGGCGCTGCTTTGGTCGAGCCGCCGGTCCTCGATCAGCCGTGGCCGGTCGCCAGGCTCATCGTTCTCCTGTCGGTCGGCCTGTGCCTGTTCCAGCTTTATGCCGCCGGCATCCAGCCGCTTTCGCTTTTCTATCAGCGATCAATCCATCTCGCGCTGATCATGATGATCGCCTTCCTGATGTTCCCTGCGTTCGGACGTCACAAGGAACGCGGAATTGCCGGTGCCCTGATCGACACGGCCTTCTTTGTCGCAGCGATCATCTCGGGCTTCTACATCACGATCTATCTGGATGAGATCTTCGAGCGCGCCGGCTTCTGGACGCAGACCGACATCTGGATCGGCCTTCTCGCCGTCGTGACGCTTCTGGAAGCCAGCCGCCGCGTGGTCGGGATCGGCATCACCATTATCGGCTTGGTCTTCATTCTTTATGCGTTGGCCGGCCCGCGCGGCGCTCTGCCGTGGCTCGGCGACTTCCTGCCGGGAATCATGTCGCACCGGGGCTATAATGTCGAACGGCTCGTGGCGCAGCTTTATCTCGGCCAGGAGGGCATCTTCGGCCTGCCGCTCGGCGTCGCCGCGACCTATGTCTTCATTTTCGTCCTGTTCGGCGCGGTCCTGGAAGTCACCGGCGCGGGCAAGTTCTTCATCGATCTGGCCTATGCCGCGACCGGCCGCAGGCGTGGCGGGCCGGCCAAGGCCGCCGTCGTCGCGTCCGCGGGCATGGGCTCCATCACCGGATCGGCGATCGCCAATGTCGCGACAACCGGCCCGTTCACCATTCCGTTGATGATGCGCCTCGGCTACAGGCCGAGCCAGGCGGCGGGCGTCGAGGCGGCCGCGTCGACCGGAGGGCAGATCACGCCGCCCTTGATGGGCGCGGGCGCGTTCCTGATCGCCGAATATACGGGCATCCCCTATATCGAGATCGTCATGGTCTCGATCTATCCGGCCATCCTCTACTTCCTGACCGTTTATCTGTTTGTCCACATCATCGCGCTGAAGCAAGGCATGAAGGGCTTGCCGGCAAGCGAACTGCCGTCGGTGCCGCAGGTCATGCGTGAGGGCTGGCATTTCCTCGCGCCGCTTGTCCTGTTGATCTGGCTGCTCGTCATGGGCCTGTCGCCGATGCGGGTCGGCTTCTACGCCATCATGGCGATTCTGATCGTCGCCGCGCTGCGCTTCATCGTCGACATCGCCTTTGCGCGGCGGCATGGCTCGACACCGGCCGCGCGCATCGCACATTATGGCGGCGCCTTCGGCATCACGCGCAATACGGTGAACAAGCTCATCGAAGCGTGCGAGGTCGGCGTGCGCTCGGCCTTGACCGTGTCGCTTGCCTGCGCGGTCGGCGGCATCATCGTCGGCGTCATCGGGCTGACCGGCCTCGGACTCAAATTCTCCTCGCTGATGATGAGCTTTTCGCAGGGCAATGTCGTTCTGGCGCTGCTGCTCGTTCTGATCGCCAGCCTGGTGATCGGCTTCGGCCTGCCGGTGACGGCAAGCTACATCGTCTTGATCATCCTGGTCGGGCCCGCGATGAGCGCCGAGTTCGGCATCCCGCTCCTGATCGTCCATCTGGTCGTGTTCTGGTATTCGCAGGATTCCAACGTCACCCCGCCGATCGCGCTCGCCGCCTTCGCAGCTTCAGCGATCGCGGGGTCGAAACCGGTCGAGACGAGCTTCCAGGCGTGGAAATTCGCCAAGGGCCTCTACATCATCCCGCTTTTCATGGTCTTCAATCCCGAGATCATCATCGGCGGGGAGGTGCATATGGTCATCTGGAACGGCGTCGTCGCGTTTGTTGCGATGGTCGCCTTCGTCGCCGTGCTGGAGGGCTATCTGTTCGTGCGCATCGACCTGCTCGGCCGCGCCATCCTGACGGCGGCGGGCATTGGCTGCCTGTGGCCGAGCGTGCCGATCGAGATCGTCAGCGTTGTCGCAAGCGTCGCTATCCTCGGGATGAACTATGCGACAGCCTGGAGAACCGGCGCGCTGGCTGATCGGTAGCTGCCCGGGCGGCCTTTTTATCCGGCAGGGCAATTGTCGTATTGATTGTCCGTGCCCTTTTCTTTATCGAGCGGGCACCGGAGAGGTGGCCGAGTGGTCGAAGGCGCTCCCCTGCTAAGGGAGTAGGCGGGCAACCGCCTCGTGGGTTCGAATCCCATCCTCTCCGCCACGCTCAGGCGCCGCCGTCATCCTCGTAATCGTCTCGCGGCTGTTTGCGCCCCTCGTTCGGCCGCACCTTGGCGCCATGGCCCTCGACAGTCGAGGTGGTCTTGGCGTCTGGCTTTTGCCCCAGATGCGTGCCCCCGAGATGGCCGCCCGTGCTCATCTTCTTCGTCTGCGTGTCTTCCTTGCCGTGCTTTGTCATAATGTTCTCCCTTGCAGCTCGATCTCCAAGAACCCGCAGCCTCCTCGGCCAGTTCCATGACAGGCCGCGATTCGCGGCGCTCCTGCCGCCGATCGCCTGATTCTCCGCTGGCAGGTGGGTCAGCATCCTCAGAAACCCGCGATCAACGGCTTTTCCCCGCCACAGCTCTTAACAGGGCGTAAAGGCGGCATGGCAAAACGTGGCTTTTGTGCAACAAGACTGTGGCATAGGGGGTGCGGAAGGTGTCCTGCGGGCCGAACGCGGTTGATCGGCCCACGCCGGTGCGTATTGTCTGATCGGAGAAGGGGCGGCCAAGCGTGGTTCCTTTTTCTAAGATCGGGGATGGGGCAGGGAACGCTGTCCTTCAGCAAAATGAGCCCAGACCCTTTATGCAACTTTTGACTGGAGGTCAGAAAATGAACAT
>CAZEEC010000164.1:0-4754 GCA_964511105.1 uncultured Mesorhizobium sp. | reverse complement strand
GCGTCTGCGCGGCGATCCGCTCGATGCTGCCCCATTGCCCGTCCGGGGCCGGCTCGCGATGGACCCAGGTTTCGCGGCTTTCTGCATCGACCACCCACAATTCGCGCACGCCGTGGCGGGCGTAGATTCGGGCCTTGATCCCGCGATCATAGGCCATGGACGACGCCGCCACCTCGACGGCCAGCAGCACGTCCTTGCCCTGCACGTCCTCCGGCAGGATGTGTTTGGGATAAAGACACAGATCGGGTTCAAGGAAGGTGCGGTCGTCGAGATAAAGCGACGTTGCAACGGTCAGACGCAGGTCTCCGGGCGTGTGCCGAGCAAAGACACAACTCAGCGCGGATTTGACGATCTCGTGCTGGTTTCCTTTGGAAAATTTCGGCACGACCTCCCCCTCAATCAGCTCGAAACTCTCGTCCTCGACGATGATGCCCGCCTCGACCATGCGGCGGATTTCGGCGACGGTGAAGGAGCGGCGGGGAAGGCCCTCGGCGGCGCGGGTGACGACGATATTCATGCCGGCATCTTTCCTCTGGTTGCCGCAAGCAAACTAGCACGATGCGCAGCGGGTCTCCATCTCCGCCTTGTCAGGACGCCGTCGCGGCAGTAGCAAGCGGCCGGACGGGCGAACCGACGCGGGATGGATGGAATGCGCTTGGGCGGCAGGCTGGCGGCAGCCATCGAGATACTGGCAGAGATGGAGGCCAATGACCAGCCGGCGGCAGAAGCGCTGAAGGAGTGGGGCCGGTCGCACCGTTTCGCGGGAGCCGGGGATAGGGCCGCGATCGGCAACATGCTTTACGACGCGCTGCGCCTCAAACGTTCGGCCGGCTGGCTGGCCGGTTCCGACACGCCGCGGGCGGTCGTGTTTGGCGCGCTGGCGCTCGAAACCGGCATGACGGCCGCAGACATCGCCGCCGCGCTCGAGGACGACCGCTTCGCACCCGGGCCGCCGGCCAGCGCCGAAATCGAAGCGCTTTCCACGCGCCGTCTGGAAGACGCGCCGGACGCCATCCAGGCCGACTGTCCCGACTGGTGCGCGCCGCTGCTGCGCCAGACATTCGGCGATGACTGGGTCGTAGAGACGGCGGCGCTTGCGACCCGCCCGCCGCTCGACCTGCGCGTCAACACGCTGAAGGCCGACAGGGACAGCGTGGCCGGCGAACTGGAGGCAACCGGCGTGCGTCCAGCCGAACTTGCGCCGCTTGGCCTGCGCATCGCGCCGATCGACGGTGCCGGCCGCCATCCCAATGTCCAGGCCGCAAAGGCCTTCCAGAAGGGCTGGTTCGAAGTGCAGGACGAGGGCTCGCAGATGGCGGCCGCCCTGGCCGATGCCACGCCGGACATGCAGGTTCTCGACTACTGCGCCGGCGCGGGCGGCAAGACGCTGGCGCTTGCGGCGGACATGAAGAACAAAGGCCAGATCTTCGCGCATGACAAGGGGCGGCTGGCGCCGATCCATGACCGGCTGAAGCGGGCCGGGGCCCGCAATGTCCAGGTGATGGGCAGCAGCGATGGCCTGTCGGGGCACGAAGCCCAGATGGACCTGGTGCTGGTCGACGCGCCTTGTACCGGCTCGGGAACCTGGCGCCGCCGCCCGGATGCCAAATGGCGCTTGACCCACCGCCAGCTTGAGGCTCGCATCGATGAACAGGCGCAAATCCTGGTGGAAGCGGCGCGCTTCGTCAAACCGGGCGGCCGTCTTGTCTATGTCACCTGTTCGCTCTTCGATGCGGAGAACAGCGCGCAGATCGACCGCTTCGCGGCGGCCCATCCGGCCTTCGTCCCAGTCGACCATGAGGCCCATTTCGCGGCGACTTTTCCCGGCCATCAGGCGCGAGCCCGCATCGACCGGCAACGCGGCATCGTCTTGTCGCCGCGGCGCACCGGCACGGACGGGTTCTACATCGCGGTCCTCGAGCGACGCGGCCGACATTGACTGTGGCGCACGCTGCGCCAGATTCCGGCGGTCCAACCGGAGTCGTTCATGACAAAATTCCTGACGCTTGCGCTTTTCGTCATCCTGGTCGTCGGCGGCGGGTCGCTGATCGGCATGAACACCCAGCCGGGCGAATGGTACCAATCCCTCGACAAGCCGCCGTTCAATCCGCCGAGCTGGGTGTTCGGCCCGGTCTGGACGATCCTCTATGTCCTGATCGCCGTCGCGGGCTGGCGCATCTGGACGAGCCGGCGCACCGGCGGCGCGATGACCGCATGGTGGGTGCAACTCGGCTTGAATTTCCTTTGGTCGCCGGTCTTCTTCTCGCTCCACCAGATCGGGCTCGCCTTCCTGGTCATCGTCGCGCTCCTGGTCACGATCGTCGTCTTCATCCGCATCACCTGGGAAAGGGACCGGATCTCGGCGTGGCTGTTCGTGCCCTATCTCGCTTGGGTCGCCTTCGCGACGCTCCTCAACGGCTCGATCTGGTTTCTGAACGCATAAGCGTTTGTTGTCAGCGTCATGCTGCTCTGCAATAAGCACGGCAACCGAGATGAGGATGGTATGGCCGAGCAATTCCAGCCGGACGGCGACTATGAAGAGCGCGTGCGCGACAGTTTCGCGCGCCAGGAGGTCATGCGCACCCTTGGCGCGTCGCTGACCAATGTCACGCCCGGCATTGTCGAGATCGAAATGGATTACAGGTCGTCCCTGACCCAGCAGCATGGCTATCTCCATGCCGGAGTGATCTCCACCGCGCTCGATTCGGCCTGCGGCTACGCCGCCTATTCGCTGATGCCCGCCGACGCGGCGGTGCTGACCATCGAGTTCAAGGTCAATCTCCTGTCGCCCGGCAAGGGGGAGCGGTTCTTGTTCCGCGGCTCGGTCACCAAGCCGGGGCGCACCATCATCGTCGCCGACGGCCAGGCCTATGCGTTCGAAGGCGACAGGACGCCGAAGATGGTTGCGACGATGACGGCGACGATCATGGTCGTATCCGGCCGGCCCGACATGCGCGGCTGACGGCCATTGCGCAGCCCCCCGCTTTTCTCTAAACGCCCCTCATGAGCCAGGAAGCCCACCCCGACACCGTTTTGATCATCGATTTCGGCAGCCAGGTCACGCAGTTGATCGCCCGCCGCGTGCGCGAGGCCGGCGTCTATAGCGAGATCGTGCCTTTCCATCTGGCCGAGGATGCCTTTCGCAGGATCGGCCCTAAGGCCGTCATCCTGTCAGGCGGACCGGCCTCGACCACTGACATAGGCAGCCCGCGCGCGCCTCAGGCGATCTTCGAAGCTGGCATTCCGGTCCTCGGCATCTGCTATGGCGAGCAGACCATGTGCGCCCAATTGGGCGGCAAGGTGGAAGCTGGCCATCACCGCGAATTCGGCCGCGCCTTCCTCGACATCGAGGACGAATGCGCGCTGTTCGATGGCGTGTGGGCCAAGGGCACGCGCCACCAGGTCTGGATGAGCCATGGCGATCGGGTGACCGCGATTCCCGACGGCTTCCGCGTCGTCGGCACCTCGACCGGCGCGCCCTTTGCGGCGATCGCCGATGACAGCCGCAAATTCTATGCCGTCCAGTTCCATCCCGAAGTCGTCCACACGCCGGACGGGGCAAAACTTCTGTCGAATTTCGTCCACAAGATCGCCGGGCTTGCCGGGGACTGGACGATGGCCGCCTATCGCGAGCAGGCGGTTGCCGCCATCCGCGACCAGGTCGGCGACGGCAAGGTCATCTGTGCGCTGTCGGGGGGCGTCGATTCCTCCGTCGCCGCGCTCTTGATCCACGAGGCGGTCGGCGATCAGCTGACCTGCATTCTCGTCGACCATGGATTGATGCGCAAGAACGAGGCGGCCGACGTCGTCGCGATGTTTCGCGAGCACTACAATCTGCCCTTGATCCTGGTCAATGCGCAGGACCGCTTCATCGATGCGCTGGAGGGCGAAAGCGACCCGGAGAAGAAGCGCAAGACCATCGGCCGGCTGTTCATCGAGGTCTTCGAGGAGGAGGCGAAGAAGCTTGCCAAAGGGGGTAAGCAGCCGGATTTCCTCGCCCAGGGCACGCTTTATCCCGACGTGATCGAAAGCGTCAGCTTCACCGGCGGCCCTTCGGTCACGATCAAGAGCCACCATAATGTCGGCGGACTTCCCGAGCGAATGAACATGAAGCTGGTCGAACCGCTTCGCGAATTGTTCAAGGACGAGGTGCGGGAACTGGGACGCGAACTGGGTCTGCCCGAAGCCTTTGTCGGCCGTCATCCCTTTCCGGGCCCGGGCCTTGCCATCCGTATCCCCGGGGAGGTCACCAGGGAGAAATGCGACCTTCTCCGAAGAGCCGATACCATCTTCCTGGAAGAGATACGCAGTGCCGGCCTGTACGATGCCATCTGGCAGGCCTTTGCCGTTCTTCTGCCGGTTCGAACGGTTGGCGTGATGGGCGACCACCGGACTTATGATCATGTCTGCGCGCTTCGCGCCGTGACTTCCACCGACGGCATGACCGCCGACGTCTATCCCTTCGACTCCGCCTTCCTCGCGCGGGTCGCGACCCGCATCGTCAACGAGGTGAGGGGGATCAACCGGGTGGTTTACGACTATACCTCAAAGCCGCCCGGGACCATCGAGTGGGAGTGAGGGATACAAACGGCGCAATAGAATAGTCTCGGCGGCTGTTTTCGCCTCCGCTTGATTGCCCTTCTCGTAACGGTCGGGGTGCTTTGGCGTAGAAGCCTGCCCATCAACATCCTGGAAGCTGTCATGACGACACGACCGGAAGCCACGCCCAGAGCGCTATGAGTGTCGCCAGAAGT
>CAZEEC010000163.1:0-4762 GCA_964511105.1 uncultured Mesorhizobium sp. | reverse complement strand
TTGCGAGATACCGGAGCGATTGAAATCCAGAAGCGCTGAGGCGTCTTTAACTAACCGCGGAGGTCCACATGCTCGATTTTGAACATGCCCGCGACCGCATGGTAAATGCGCACATTGCCCGCCGCGGCGTAAAGGATCGCTGGGTTCTGGACGCGATGCGGCATGTACCAAGAGAGAAGTTCGTCGCGAAGGATTACGAGGAATTCGCTTATGAGGATTCGCCGTTGCCCATTGCGTCTGGGCAGACAATCTCGCAGCCTTATATCGTCGCCTACATGATCGAGGCGGCGAAACTGCGACCGGAAGATCGTGTTCTGGAAATCGGCGCAGGTTCGGGTTACGCGGCGGCTGTCATGGCGCAAATCGCCGCAGAGGTGCTGGCCATCGAGCGCCACGCGGCGCTTGGCGAGGCTGCACGGGAGCGGCTTCAGTCACTCGGCTTCGGCAATGTTGAAGTCCGGGTCGGCGATGGCAGCGAAGGCTGGGCTGAAAAGGCACCGTTCGACGCCATCATCGTCGCAGCCGGCGGACCGAGCGTGCCAACAGCCTTGAAGGAGCAACTGGAGATCGGCGGCAGGCTGATCATTCCGATTGGTGAGCAGCAACACGCCCAGCGCCTGATCCGCGTCACCCGGGTAGGAGCGAACAAATTCGAGGAGGAGGATCTCGGCGGCGTGAGGTTCGTGCCACTGATCGGCGGTCAAGGGTGGGCGGATCCCTCTGCCAGCCGGGCAGCAGCCAGCCACCCACACAAGAGTCTACCTGAACTGATTGCGGATGCTGCCGAGCCCTTGCCGGAACTCGATGATCCGTCCTTCGCCTCCTTGTTCGACCGCTTTTCCGATCGGCGGGTTGTCCTGCTTGGTGAAGCCACTCATGGAACCTCGGAATTTTACCATGCGCGGGCAGCCATCACCCGCAGGCTCATCGAAAGGCACGGCTTTACGATCGTCGCCGTGGAGGCAGACTGGCCCGATGCTGCTTCGGCGAACCATTTCGTCCGCGGGCTGCCTGTGGGTGCTGGCAAGCATGAACCTTTTTCTCGATTCCCGCGCTGGATGTGGCGCAACGACGAAGTCGACGCCTTTCTGCGCTGGCTGCGGGCCCATAACGAAGGCCGCGATCAAGAGCGGCAGGCAGGCTTTTACGGGCTCGACCTCTACAATATGAGCGCCTCAATCGCAGCGGTGCTGTCTTATCTCGATCGGGTCGATCCGGAGGCAGCCGCCATAGCGCGGGTACGATATGGTTGCCTCACTCCGTGGCAGAACGAGCCGGCGACTTATGGACGGGCCGTTCTTACGGCCGGCTACCGGACCTGCGAGGAGGCGGTTGTGAAGCAATGCCGCGAACTGCTGGAGATGGCGTTTGAGGATGCCCGAAATGACGGAGAACAGCTTCTTGACGCTGCGCAGAACGCCCGCCTGATCGCATCTGCCGAGAAATACTATCGGACCATGTATTACGGCGGAGCCGAGACCTGGAACCTGCGCGATCGCCACATGTTCGAGACGCTTGAGCACCTGCTCGATGCGAAAGGACCGGATGCCAAGGCGGTTGTTTGGGCCCACAATTCCCATATCGGCGATGCGCGTCAGACGGAGATGGGCCAACTGCGCGACGAGTTGAATATCGGGCAATTGTGCCGTGAACGCTTTGGCAGCGATGCCGCGCTGATTGGCTTTGGGACCGATGCGGGTATGGTTGCCGCGGCAAGCGACTGGGGCGGGGAGATGGAAGTCAAGGCTGTCCGCGCCTCGCATGAAGACAGTGTCGAGCGGTGTTTTCACCTGTCGGGCAAGACGCGCGCGCTGCTCGATTTTGCCGGCGACGAAAAGGTGGCGGAAGCTTTGGCGGCACCGCGGCTCGAGCGCTTTATCGGGGTGATCTATCGGCCCGAAACCGAACTTCAGTCCCACTATATGCAGGCGCGTCTTTCGCGGCAATTTGATGTCTTCGTCTGGTTCGACAAGACGACGGCGGTCACGCCCCTTCAAGGTGGTGCGGATGAAGGCGGCCAGGATACCTTTCCCTTCGGCCTTTAGCGGACCGAGGCTTCATGCGGCGTGGAAAGAAGGAGTTTCTGGAAAATGGGCAAGGGCGATATGAGCGAGCAACCGCTCGAGACCAAGGCGATCACCGCCGTGGTCGAGGAACTTGAACGTCAGGCGGCGGAACATCCGTCCCGGCTGAAGGTCCAGACAAAAGACGACAGGGTGATCGTCGATGGCGAGATCGATGTGGATGCGCTGGTCATGGTCGTCGTGGGATCGATGGCCGGCGGCCCGTAAAGCGCGCTTGGAAGGGTGCCGTCGCATGAAACTGCTGCGTCCCGTCAGGCCTTCTTCTTTCTGACCGGCGCTCCAGTTGGCGTGGTCGGCGCCGCCAGTTCGTGCTCGGCCTCAGCGATGTAATCACGCGTCAGCGGCAGGACGTCGTTGCGCCGCGTCATCTGAATCTGGAACACCATCATGTCCTGCCAGCGAAACGCACCCTCGGACGCGGCCAGATAGAATTCCCACATGCGGCAGAAGCGCTCGTCGTAAAGCGCCTTGGCCCGGTCGCGATTCGCCGTGAAACGCTCACGCCAGTGACGCAGCGTCTCGGCGTAATGGAGGCGCAAGATCTCGACATCGGTTACCATCAATCCGGATCGCTCAATCATGGGCAAGACCTCAGATAGCGCTGGGATATAACCGCCGGGGAAAATGTGCTTTCGGATAAAGGGCGCGGTAGCGGCCGGTGGACCTGTTCGGCCAATGGCGTGCAAGACCATGATACCATCGGGCTTCAGCAGTTTGGCGGCCGTGTCGAAATAGGTCTGGTAATGATTGATGCCGACATGCTCGAACATGCCGACCGAGACGATCCGGTCGAAGCGTTCGTGCAGGCTGCGATAGTCGCGGATCTCGAAATGCACGTGCTGGTCTAGTCCGAGCGTGTGTGCACGTTCCGTGGAGACGCGGTGTTGCTCGTCGGACAGGGTGACGCCCAGAACATCGGCATCGAAGTGTTGCGCCAGATAAAGCGCCAGACCGCCCCAGCCGGACCCGATATCGAGCACGCTCAAGCCTTGCCGCATCGCAAGCTTGGCAGCCAAGTGCCGCTTTTTGGCTAGTTGCGCTTCATCGAGCGTCGTGTCGGGACGTTCGAAATAGCCGCAGGAATATTGCATATCCTCATCCAGGAACAGCCGATAGAGTTCCTCCGAAAGATCGTAATGATGTTTCACATTGGCCCGCGCGCGGTGCGCAGGATTCCACTGATGCAGGCGCCTTGCCGCCAACCGCCAGGCCTGGGCCATCCGGATGGACGAAAATTCGTTCCCGGCAAGATCGAGATTGGCGTAAGCCAGGCGGATGAAGTCGAGCAGGTCGCCTTCGAGGAAATCCAGTTCCTGGGCCATATAAGCCTCAGGGACGCCAAGGGACGGATTGAAGGCGATCGCTTGTTCGGCATGCTTGGTCTTGATCGCAACATGGACCGGCTTGCCCGTTCCATCGCCAAATGAATGACGGTTGCCGCTTGCATCTGTCAGGATCAAATTGCCTGTCTTTACAAGACGGCTGCCGAGGCGTCTCAAAACCCAAAACATGTCAGACGATCATCATCACCAAAAATGCGGCCCCTACCGTAGGGGAAGACGATGAAGGTTGAAAGGGGCTTGATTGTTCCAGCCGCTCGAAGCGCTGGGACCAGGGGAGGATCATGACAGCGCATGATCCTATCGATCGTTCATTGAAATGCCGGGCCGGGGCCCGGCATTTCCAAAACAGGAACGAGGATCAATAGGGGCAGGAATTGTCGGACATGAAATCATGCACCTCGATCGCGCCGGAAATGATGTCGGCCTTGGCTGTCTCGACGGCTTCCCTCATTTCCTCTGTGATCAGGTCTTCATTGTGCTCGTCGACGGCGTAGCCGACGCCCTCCTCGGCCAGTCCCAGATCGAGAATGCCATAGTCGAACTCGCCGTTCCGCGCGTCCATGAACGCGTTGTAGACGGCGACGTCGACGCGCTTGATCATCGAGGTCAAGACGCTGCCGGGATGCATGCCGTTCTGATTGGAATCGACGCCGATGCCGAGAATGCCGGCGTCGGCCGCGGCCTGCAGAACGCCGACCCCCGTGCCACCGGCGGCATGGTAGACGACGTCGGCGCCCTGGTCGATCTGGTTGCGGGTGATCTCGCCGCCGCGCGTCGGATCGTTCCAGGCGGACGGCGTATCACCCGTATAGTTGCGAATGACATTGGCTTCAGGATTCGTGGCCTGGACGCCGGCCACATAGCCGCACTCGAACTTGCCGATCAGCGGGACCTGCATTCCGCCCACAAATCCCACCGTATCGGATTCCGATGCCATCGCGGCGAGGATGCCGACGAGGTAAGAGCCTTCCTGCTCTTTGAACACAATCGAGCGGACATTCGGCTTGTCGACGGTCGTGTCGATGATCGCGAAATCCGTTTCCGGATATTCGTCGGCAATCGCTTCGAGGGCCGGTGCCCAATTGAAGCCCGCCATGACGATCGGGTTGCGCCCGTCTTCGGCAAAACGGCGCAGCGCCTGTTCCCGCTGCGCCTCGTTGGAGATTTCGAACTCGACATATTCGATGCCTGTTTCTTCCTTGAACTGTTCGGCACCCTCATAGGACGCCTCGTTGAAGGACTTGTCGAACTTGCCGCCGAAGTCGAAAAGGAGACCTGGAGCGATCTCCTCTTGCGCGAAAGCCGGGACTGTCAGTGCTGTTGCGGCCAAGAGGC
>CAZEEC010000162.1:0-4768 GCA_964511105.1 uncultured Mesorhizobium sp. | reverse complement strand
GCCACCTGCCGGTCGCCGGCCTTCAGCCGCTCGACGATCGCCCGCTCGCGCATCTTGCGGTGGGTGCGCAGGCCGCGCAGGAAGGCGCGCGGATTGCGAACCGGCCCGCCATGGCCGGTGTGGTAGACGGCATCGTCGCGCGCGGCGAGCCGGTCGAGCGAGGCCATGAAGTCGGACATGGCGCCGTCGGGCGGAGCGACGATCGAGGTCGCCCACGCCATCACGTGGTCGGCCGACAGCAAGATGCCGGTTCCCTCGATGGCGAAGGCGACATGGTTGGCGCAGTGGCCCGGCGTGTGGATCGCGCGCACCTCCCAGCCGTCGCCCGCGGTCACCTCGTCGTCCAAGAGCCGCCGGTCGGGCGAAAACTCGGTGTCGGCACTGGCATCGAGCGGGTTGATCTCTCCGATCCTGAGCGGCCGGGCCGGCCGGTGCGGCCCTTCGGCAAGCACCAGCGCGCCGGTATCGGCCTTCAGCCGCGCGGCCAGCGGCGAGTGGTCGCGATGGGTGTGGCTGACGAAGATGTGGCTCACCGGCCGGCCGGCGATCGCCGCGGTCAGCGCCGCGTAATGGTCGTCGTCCTGCGGCCCCGGATCGATGACGGCGAGCGTGTCGGTGCCCAGGATGTAGCTGTTGGTGCCGTGAAAGGTGAAGGGGCCGGGATTGTTGACGGTCAGCCGCTTAAGGCCGGGCGCGACCGGCACCGGCGTTCCGTAACGCGGCTCGAAATTGGTGTCGAATTCCATCTTGCCCTCTTCGCACTTGCGAAGTCGGCTTAGCACGGCGACCGCCTAGCCGAGAAGGCCGAGCGCGGGGAATGTTTCCAAAAGCCAGAACGAGGCGGTCTGGATGCCGCCGGTCAGGAACAGGATGCCGGCGACGACCAGGAGCCCGCCCATCGCCTTTTCGACGCGGCCCAGATGGACCCGGAAGCGGCTCAGGAAGCGCATGAAGGCGCCGGAAAACAGCGCCGCGATCAGAAACGGGATGCCGAGGCCCAGCGAATAGGCTGCAAGCAACACGGCCCCTTCGCTGACCGTCTCGCGGCCGCCGGCCAGCGTCAGGATCGGGCCGAGCACCGGGCCGATGCAGGGCGTCCAGCCGAAGGCGAAGGCCAGCCCCATCAGATAGGCGGCAAAACCGTTCGCTGGCGTTCCTTTCGTCTGGAAGCGCGCCTCGCGCGACAGGAACGGCAGCCGGATGATGCCGAGGAAGTTGAGACCCATCAGGATGATCAGGACGCCGGCGATGATCGCCAGTTCCTGCTGCCAGGCGCGCATCAGACCGCCGATCGACGAGGCCCCGGCGCCGAGCGCGACGAATACGGTGGTAAAGCCGAGCACGAAGGCGAACGCCGAGCCGACCAGGGCCGAGCGCGTGCGCGTCGCTGACGCGCCATCGCGGAATTCGTCGACCGACACGCCCGCCATATAGCACAGATAGGGCGGCACGAGCGGCAGCACGCAGGGCGACAGGAAGGAGATCGCCCCCGCCCCGACCGCACTCACATATCCGACATCAAGCGCCATCGACCCTTCTCGAAACCCGCAATTGGTGCCGCTGATAGCCTAGAGAGACCGGCTCCGGCCAATCATATTCTCGTGGCCTCGCGTGGCCAAGTGTCGCTACGGTGCGGCAGGAATTCAGTGGGCCGGAGCGGGCTGTGCGCGCGACGTGATCAGCCCCGCCGTGCTGACGGCCGGCTCGGCGCGGCCATACAAGAAGCCCTGCCCCATCAAACAGCCGAACTCGGCAAGGCGGTCGGCCTGCCCGGGCTCCTCGATGCCTTCGGCGACCGCGTCCATGCCGAGGCCGACGCACATGGCCAGGATCGCCCTGACGATATGCTCCGACCGCGGGTCGTCGAGGATCGAGGCGACGAAGGCGCGGTCGATCTTCAGCTTGTCGAAGGGAAAATCGCGCAGCCGGCCGAGCGAGGATTGGCCGGTTCCGAAATCGTCGAGCGCGATGCGCACGCCCGCCCCCTTCAGCCGCTGAATGATGGCGATCGCCGTATCGGGCTGCGACATCAGGCCCGTCTCGGTGATCTCGATCTCAAGCCGGGCCGGATCGAAGCCCGCGCGATGGCAGATATCGACGACCTCGCGCGCCGTCGAGATGTCGGCCAGTTGCTCGGACGACAGGTTGAACGAGAGGAACATGGGCTGCGGCCAGTTGCGCGCGGCCTCCGCCGCCTTGCGCAGCAGCATGCGCGACAGGTCCGGCATGATCCCACGGTCCTCGGCGATCGGGATGAACACGCCGGGAGAGATCGGCCCGAGATCGATGTCGCTCCAGCGCGCCAGCGACTCGAAGCCGAGGATCCTACCCGTTCCAAGCGCCACGATCGGCTGGAAATGCGGCTCGACCTCGCCTTTCGAGACCGCGCGGCGCAGGGCTTGCTCGATCCGCGTGACGGAATGGACGGCTTCGACCATCTCCGGCGAATAGACCATCACACGGCCGCGCCCGTTGCGCCTTGCCTCATAAAGCGCTGTCTCGGCCTTCGCGATCAGATCTCCCGGCGCATCGCCGACATCGTCGAAGATCGAGGCGCCGACGGACGCCGACAGCCGCACCGTGCGCGACCCTATATCGTAGGGAGCGGACAGGACGTCGATCAGCATGGTGGCGAGTTGGCGCGCGGCTTGTTCGCTGAAGACCATCGGCGCCAGGATGGCGAATTCGTCGGCCCCGATCCGTGCGACCGACGCGGCGTCGTCGAGGGCTGCGCGCAGGCGCAGGCCCGCCTGCTTCAGGATGCCGTCGCCGGCCGTGCGGCCGTAAAGATCGTTGATTGGCTTGAAGCCGTCGAGGTCGAGAAGGGCGACCGCGAAGGGCGCGGGATCGGCCTCGCGCTCGGCGATCAGGCGCGCGATCCGGTCTTCGAGCCGCGCGCGCGTGCCCAACCCCGTCAAAAGATCGGTCAGTCCGCCGACCGGTTCGGAATGGGTCGTCGGTATTCTGGCTGCCAACACGTCACTGCCTGCCCGTCATTTTGTTCTTCGTGTGAAAATGGCACACAAAACTTTCAGAACCGTATCGGCGCCGGCATTTGGTTCCGCGCGGATTGGCAAGACTGCCCGAAGTAGCTAGATGCCATGGAAAATCCGCCTCAAACCAGCGTCCGGAGCCCTGCATGTCTTTGAAGATCGCCTTCCAGATGGATCATGTCGCCACGGTTTCGATCGCCGGCGACACCAGTTTCGCGTTGGCGCTCGAGGCGCAGCGGCGCGGCCACGAGCTTTACCATTACACGCCCGACCGTTTGTCGATGCGCGACGGCGAGGTCACGGCATGGGCCGAGACGATGCGCGTCGAGGATGTCGAAGGCGCGCATTACCAGCTTGGCGAGCCGCAGCGTATCAATCTGGCAGGGACGGACGTGGTGATGCTGCGTCAAGACCCGCCCTTCGACATGAACTATATCACCACCACGCATCTTCTCGAGCGCATCCACCCGAAGACGCTTGTCGTCAACGATCCAGCCTGGGTGCGCAACAGTCCGGAGAAGATCTTCGTCACCGAATTCGCCGATTTGATGCCGGAGACGCTGATCACCAAGGACCCCCGCGAGGTCGCGGCATTCCGGCGCGAGATGGGCGACATCATCGTCAAGCCGCTCTACGGCAATGGCGGCGCCGGCATCTTCCACCTGCATGAGGCGGACCGCAATCTGGCCGCGCTGCTCGAAATGTTCGACGAGATGTTCCGCGAGCCCTACATCGTGCAGCGCTATCTGAAAGACGTGCGCAAGGGCGACAAGCGCATCATCCTGATCGACGGCGAGCCGGTCGGCGCCATCAACCGTGTGCCGGCCGAGCATGATTCACGCTCGAACATGCATGTTGGCGGCCGCGCCGAGCATGCGGAGCTGACTGACAGGGAACGCGAGATCTGCGCGCGCATCGGCCCGGCCCTCAAGGAACGCGGCTTCATCCTCGTCGGCATCGACGTCATCGGCGACTACATGACCGAGATCAATGTGACGTCGCCGACCGGCGTCCGCGAGGTCAAGAAGTTCGGCGGCGCCGACATCGCGGCGCTGTTCTGGGACACGGTCGAAGCCAAGCGGCCCTGATGTCGGGAACCAGCGCCCTTATTTGTTCACGTCCTGTTCTTGCCTCACGCAGAAATCCGTGCTTTCCTTTGCGTAAGGAGAGCACGGCATGGTTTCACGCGTCCGCACGATCGCATTTCAGGGCATCGAGACGGTGCCCGTCGACGTTCAGGTGATGGTGGCGCCCGGCAAGGCCGGGATGCATATTGTCGGGCTGGGCGACAAGGCCGTCGCTGAAAGCCGGGAGCGGGTGCAATCGGCGCTGCACGCCTCGGGCCTTGCCATGCCGCCCAGGAAGGTGACGGTCAATCTCGCGCCAGCCGATCTGCCCAAGGAGGGCAGCCACTACGATCTGCCGATCGCGCTCGGTCTGATGGCCGCCTTGGGCGCCATCCCGTCCGATGCGCTGGAGGCCTATGTCGTGCTGGGCGAGTTGTCGCTCGACGGAACCATCGCCCCCGTCGCTGGCGTTCTGCCCGCCGCGATCGGCGCCAATGGCATGGGACGCGGATTGATCTGCCCGTCGACGTGCGGCTCCGAGGCCGCCTGGGCGGGCGCCGAGATCGACATTCTCGCGCCACGCAGTCTGATCGCGATGGCCAATCATTTCCGCGGCACGCAGGTGCTCGCCCGGCCCGAGGCGATGGTCGATCCGCTTCCCTCGGACCTTCCGGATCTCGCCGACATCAAGGGCCAGGAAAGCGCAAA
>CAZEEC010000161.1:0-4800 GCA_964511105.1 uncultured Mesorhizobium sp. | reverse complement strand
CCGCTGACCTCCTGCATGCCATGCAGGCGCTCTCCCAGCTGAGCTATGGCCCCATGCCGGTAATCTAAACCGGTGTGAAGCGGCTTCTAGCGCCGCTCCCAGATGTTTGCAAGCCGAAAAGCGCGTGTCGGCGGGCCTCCGAAGCTGAGCCGAGATCAGGCGTCGTCGTCATCGCTGACGCCTACAATGTCATCGAGGTCATCGTCCTCATCGTCGTCTTCGGCTAGAAATACGTCTTCATCATCATCTTCCAGATCGACGTCGTCCTCGTCGTCATCGGGAAGATCGGGTCCGCCCTTGGTCTCCTCGTCGGCCTCTTCGAGCGAAACCGTGTCGGCGTCGCCCTCTTCGACCTCATCGATCTCCTTTTCTTCGACCTCGTCGTCTTCCTCGATCGCCGCGCCGCTATCGAAATAGGAGAGCGGATATGACTGGCCGGTATAGGGCGAGACGATGGGATCCTTGTTCAAGTCGTAGAATTTGCGGCCCGTCTCGGGGCAGATGCGCTTAGTGCCAAGTTCGGGTTTAGCCACGGTGAGCCTCATCGTGTCTTCAGGCGCCGACGCCGGGCAATCTGCCGAAAGTCAGGACGGGCAGGTACGGACGCCTACGGGTGGAAAAGTGCGGTCCCCATAAACACTGAATCTCGGGCTGTCAAAGCCTATATCGATGACCAAGCGCCCGGGAATTGACTCCAGGGATGACCACTGCGGCAACCCATGATAGGAAGCGGCCGATCCGTCTCGTTCGACGCGCCTTACGTCCTCGTCCTAGAAGAGTTCTCAATGTCTGTGATCCGACCTGAGCCCGCGACAGCCCGCGCTACGAAAGCGCTTGAAGGAACTGTGCGCGTTCCCGGCGATAAGTCGATTTCGCACCGGGCGCTGATGTTTGGCGGTTTGGCAGCGGGTGAAACGCACATCACAGGCCTACTCGAGGGCGAGGATGTTCTCCGCACTGGGGATGCGATGACGGCGATGGGCGCCCTCGTTCTGCGCGAGGGGGCTGAATGGATCGTCCATGGCACGGGAAACGGCGCCTTGCTTGAAGCCGAGGGGCCGCTCGATTTCGGCAATGCCGGCACGGGCTCGCGCCTGACCATGGGCCTGGTCGGCACCTATGATATGGAAACGACCTTCATCGGCGATCCGTCGCTTTCGGCACGGCCGATGAAGCGAATACTCGATCCGCTGCGAGAATTCGGCACGCAGGTCGTATCCGCTGCAGCGGGCGATCGCATGCCGATCACTTTACGCGGCCCGAAGCGGGCCGCGCCGATCACCTACCGCGTCCCAATGGCATCCGCCCAGGTCAAGTCGGCGGTGCTGCTGGCCGGCCTCAACACACCGGGCATCACCACCGTCATCGAGCCGGTCATGACCCGCGATCATACGGAAAAGATGTTGAAGGGATTTGGTGCGGATATCGAGATCGAGACCAACGCGCAGGGCGCGCGCCATATTCGCGTGGTCGGAGAAGGGAGGCTAACCGGTCGCCGCATCGCCGTCCCAGGCGATCCGTCCTCGGCGGCGTTTCCGCTGGTGGCGGCCCTGATCGTGCCCGGCTCCGACATCACCATCGAGAACGTGCTGATGAACCCCACCCGCGCGGGGCTTATCGAGACGCTCATCGAAATGGGCGCGTTGATCGAACTGATGAACCGGCGTGATGCCGGCGGCGAGGACGTCGCGGATCTGCGCGTGCGCCATTCGGATTTGAAGGGCATCTCGGTCCCGTCCGATCGCGCGCCCTTCATGATCGACGAATATCCGGTTCTAGCCGTTGCGGCCGCGTTCGCCGAAGGCGAGACCGTGATGAAGGGGCTAGACGAATTGCGGGTCAAGGAAAGTGACCGGCTGACGGCGACGGCCGACGGGCTCAAGGCCAATGGCGTCGTCTGCGTCGAGGGCGAGGATTTCCTGCGCGTGACGGGCGTTCCTGGCGGCAGGACCATTGGCGGCGGCGTCGTCAAGACCCATCTTGATCACCGGATCGCGATGGCTTTTCTGATCATGGGACTGGCTGCCGGCAAGCCGGTCACAGTCGATGACCGGCGAATGATTGCGACAAGCTTTCCTGAATTCATGAATTTGATGGCCTCGCTCGGCGCGGAGATTGAATGACTGACACTGCTGAAAGGCCGGTTGTTATTGCAATTGACGGACCCGCGGCTTCGGGCAAGGGAACGTTGGCTCGCCGCCTGGCCGAACACTACGGCCTGGATCATCTCGATACGGGACTGACCTATCGGGCTGTGGCCCGCGCGCTCCTGATGGAAGATCTGCCGCTTGATGATGAGACGCTCGCCGAACAGGCCGCCACGAACATTGACCTGTCGACGCTCGATCGCGATCACCTTTCTGCCTATGGCGTGGGCGAGGCGGCCTCGCGTGTCGCCGTCATTCCTGCGGTTCGCCGTGCCCTGGTGGAAAAGCAGCGTGCTTTCGCGCAAGCGTTTCCCGGTGCTGTGCTCGACGGTCGAGATGTCGGCACGGTGATCTGCCCCAACGCTGACGTGAAACTCTATGTGACAGCCAGTGCAGAGGCCCGTGCCTTGCGGCGCCAACAGGATGCGCCGGACTTTTCCTATGAGGATGTTCTAGCCGATATAGAAAAGCGTGATGCGCGCGACATGAGCCGGACAGATTCGCCCTTGAAACCTGCCGACGACGCGCACTTGCTCGATACGAGCGAAATGGATATAGAAACGGCCTTTCAGACGGCGAGAGCATTGATAGACAATCAGCTCGCCATCCGGAACAGGTCCTGAGGGCCATTGCCTGCCTTGCACATGCGGTGTGGGTGATCAACATATTTTCGAGAGAAGTAGCCGGCTCCGTCGCATCCTGCGCCGACTTTCGATCCGAAGGATCGACGCGACGAATAGCCATTATCAACACCAACCCGGCGCGCCACCCCGCTTGTAGTGCGGCTAGATTTTTTTGCGGCCGCTAAAGTCGAGCCGCACTACTGGCGGGGTTTCCAGGAGCACGAATGTCAAACGCAAACCCATCCCGTGACGATTTCGCCAGCCTTCTCGAAGAGACATTCTCCGAGAGCCATTCGGCTGAAGGTTCCGTCGTCAAGGGAATTGTCACGGCCATTGAAAAAGACATGGCCATCATCGACGTTGGCCTCAAAGTCGAAGGTCGAGTTCCACTGAAGGAATTCGGCGCCAAGGCCAAGGACGGCCAGATGAAGGTCGGCGACGAGGTCGAGGTCTATGTCGAGCGTATCGAAAACGCGCTGGGCGAGGCCATGCTGTCGCGCGACAAGGCGCGCCGCGAAGAGAGTTGGGTCAAGCTCGAGGTCAAGTTCGAGGCCGGCGAGCGAGTCGAGGGCATCATCTTCAATCAGGTCAAGGGTGGTTTCACGGTTGATCTCGATGGAGCAGTGGCGTTCCTGCCGCGCAGCCAAGTCGACATCCGCCCGATCCGCGACGTTACGCCCCTGATGCACAACCCGCAGCCCTTCGAAATCCTCAAGATGGATAAGCGCCGCGGCAATATCGTCGTCTCGCGTCGGACCGTCCTAGAGGAAAGCCGCGCCGAGCAGCGGTCAGAGATCGTCCAGAACCTCGAGGAGGGACAGGTCGTCGAGGGTATCGTCAAGAACATCACCGACTATGGCGCCTTCGTTGATCTGGGCGGCATCGACGGTCTTCTGCACGTGACCGACATGGCTTGGCGCCGTGTCAACCATCCCACCGAAATCCTGTCGATCGGACAGACGGTCAAGGTGCAGATCATCCGCATCAACCAGGAAACCCACCGCATCTCGCTCGGCATGAAGCAACTTGAAGCCGATCCGTGGGAGGGCATCGGAACGCGCTATCCGATTGGCAAGCGCGTAACCGGCAAGGTCACGAACATCACCGATTACGGCGCGTTCGTCGAACTGGAGCCTGGCATTGAGGGCCTCATCCACGTGTCGGAAATGTCCTGGACCAAGAAGAATGTCCATCCAGGCAAGATCCTGTCGACGACCCAGGAAGTCGACGTGGTCGTACTCGAGGTCGATCCTCAGAAGCGCCGCATCTCGCTCGGCCTGAAGCAGACGCTGGAAAATCCGTGGGAAGTCTTCGCACGCACCTACCCGTCCGGTTCGGTCGTGGAAGGCGAGGTCAAGAACAAGACCGAATTTGGTTTGTTCATTGGCCTTGAAGGCGATGTCGACGGCATGGTTCATCTTTCCGATCTCGACTGGACGCGTCCGGGCGAGCAAGTCATCGAAGAGTATAATCGTGGCGACATGGTACAGGCGCAGGTTCTCGACGTTGACATAGAGAAGGAGCGCATCTCGCTCGGCATCAAGCAACTCGGCAAGGATGCGATCGGCGACGCCGCCGCTTCCGGCGAATTGCGCAAGGGCGCGATCGTCACCTGTGAAGTCACCGCCGTCAAGGACGGCGGGCTCGAAGTCAATCTGGTTGACCACGACATCGAGAGCTTCATCAAGCGTGCCGACCTGTCACGTGACCGCGATGAACAGCGTCCCGAGCGTTTCTCCGTCGGTCAGAAGGTCGATGCGCGCGTGACGCAGTTCGACAAGAAGACGCGCCGTCTGACGGTTTCCATCAAGGCGCTGGAAATCGCCGAGGAAAAGGAAGCGGTTGCCCAATTCGGTTCGACCGATTCAGGGGCCTCGCTGGGTGATATTCTCGGCGCCGCGCTGAAGAAGCAGAACACCGAAAACTAGGGCTTTTCTGTAGCCTGAAAATCGAACCCGCCGGAGCCATCCGGCGGGTTTTCTAGTCGTGAGCAAGGCCGGTTCTTGAATGGCATTCTGCGCGGCAGGGAA
>CAZEEC010000160.1:0-4861 GCA_964511105.1 uncultured Mesorhizobium sp. | reverse complement strand
AGGTGAAGGCGGCGCGAGGCGGCCTTACGGGCTGCCGTTCAACAGGTCCGTCAGCGGCAGCGCGACCTCGTCCTTCACCGTGCGCGTGACGATGTAGGTGAAGTAACGGTCGATGCCGATCTCGCGTTCCAGCAGCGCATCGATGAAGCGTTGGTAGGCATCGATATCGCGGGTCGTGATCTTCAGCATATAGTCGATCCCGCCGCCCACCGACCAGCAGGCCAGCACCTCGTTGCTCTCCCGAATGACGCGCTCGAAGCGGTCGAAGTCGGCCTGCCGGTGAGAAGCAAGGGTTACTTCAACCAGGACGGTCGCGATCGGAGCGACGACGCGAACATCCACGCGCGCATGGTAGCCGGAGATGATGCCCGCCTTTTCCAGCCGCGCCAGCCGCATCCAGCACGGCGTCGCAGACAGGCCCACTTTCTCGGCCAATGCGAGCTTTGTGATCCGGCCGTCGCGCTGAACGGCGTCGAGGATCTTCAGATCGATGGCGTCGAGTTTGAGTGGGGTCATTCGTTGGAGCCTCGACGGCACCTTGTCAGCACCTGATTTCGATTGTCAATTGAGCTGATTATGTACTCTAATGAAACCATGACAATTTGGACTCCAGATCCCGCCCTCATTAAGCGTCCGGCCTATCTGTCGCTTGCCGAGCAGATCGCGCGCGCGATCCAGGACGGACGGTTGGCGGAGGGGAGGCAACTGCCGACGCATCGCAAAATGGCGGACGATGTCAAATTGTCGGTGCAGACCGTCAGCCGCGCCTACGAAGAGCTGATCCGTCGCGGGCTCATTGCCGGGGAGGTTGGGCGGGGCACGTTCGTTCAAACGCGCAAGGTGGAACTCGATCCGCCCTACCTGCCCGAACGGCTCGGGCAGGTGGTGGATCTGTCGATTTTGAAGCCGGTCTGTGAGCCGTTGCATCTTGAGAAGATGCGTCAGGCGCTCGCTTGGCTCGGCGAAAACCTTCCGGCGAGCGCGGCGCTGTCCTTCCGTCCGAACAACATATTTCCGCGCCATCGCGCGGCGGCTGTCGAATGGTTGCGCCATTGCGGGCTGGAGGCGTCGGCGCTCAATGTCAGCGTCACCAATGGCGCGACCGCCGGCATGACGGTGGCGCTGATGGCGGCAGCGCCACCCGGCTCGACGGTGGTCACCGAGGCGATCGGCCACCACACTTTGATGCCGTTGGCGACCTATCTCGGGTGCAATCTGAACGGGCTCGCGATCGATGATGATGGGCTGGTGCCGGACGCATTGGACGAGGCCTGCACCCTGGCCGACATCCGGGCCGTCTTCGTCCAGCCAAGCGTGATCAATCCGACCGCGACGCTGATGAGCGAGGCGCGGCGGCAAGAAATCGTCGCGGTTGCGCGCAAGCACGATCTGGCGATCGTCGAGAACGACGTTCTTGGTCCGCTGATCGAAAACCGGCCGCCGCCGATCGCCGCCCTCGCGCCGGAGCGCACGCTCTACGTAACCAGTTTCACCAAGATTGCGCTGCCGGGGCTGCGGATCGGCTATCTTGTCGCGCCGGACCGCTACGTTGCCGCCGTCGCCAACCGGCATCTGGTATCGAACTGGATGGCGACGCCGATGGTGGCTGAGATCGCGACCAAATGGGTCGAGGACGGAACGGCGATGGAACTGGTCGAATGGCAGCGCCACGCGATGCGCAGACGGCATGAAATCGCCGCCGCCCTGCTGGCGGGGGCGAGCTACCGAGCGCATTCCGAAAGCCTGCATCTGTGGCTGCCGCTGCCTCAAGGTCAGACGGAAGACGGGTTCGTCGCGCAGGCCAGGCTCCAGGGCGTGGCGATCGCCCCGGGAGTCTCCTTCCGCACCTCGGCCGCGCCCTGGACGCCCGCCGTTCGGATATCGCTGGGGTCGACCAGCGAGGAGGAGTTGCGGACCGGGCTGGGCGTGGTCGCAAAACTTCTCGCCGCCGACCCTGAGCATTTGCTTCTCGCCATCTGACGTCTCTCCCATCCGGGGAATAATGTCATGATTTTATTTTCCGCATTGACATGATTTGGCGGCTTCCGCATCGTTAGGGGTGCAACGGGGGCGGGGCGGGGAGATTCATGACGGCACCCATCATCAAGATCGACGCGATCAGCAAGAGCTTCGGCGCGCTGAAGGTGCTGGACGATTTGTCGATGCAGGTGATGCCGGCCGAGAAACTCGCGCTGATCGGCCCTTCGGGCTCGGGCAAGACGACGATCCTGCGCATCCTGATGACGCTGGAGCGGATCGATGGCGGCCATATTGAGGTCGAAGGCGAACAACTCTACCACATGCCGAAAAACGGCAGCGGACTTGTCGAGGCGGATGAGCGGCATCTGGCCAGGATGCGGCAGAAGATCGGCATGGTCTTCCAACTCTTCAATCTGTTTCCGCACAAATCGGTGATCGATAACGTCACGCTGGCGCCGATCCTGACGCAGAAGACGCCGCGCGCGGCTGCCGAAAAGCGCGCGATGGAACTCCTCGACATGGTGGGCATGGCCGACAAGGCGAAGAACATGCCCTCACAATTGTCGGGCGGGCAAAAGCAGCGCGTGGCGATCGCCCGCGCGCTGGCGCTGTCGCCGAAGATCATGCTGTTCGACGAGGTCACGTCAGCGCTTGACCCGGAATTGGTCGAGGAGGTGCTGAACGTCATGCGCAAGCTGGCGGCCGAAACCGACATGACCATGCTCTTGGTCACTCACGAAATGGGCTTCGCGCATGATTTCGCCGATCGGGTCCTTTTCTTCGATCGGGGACGGATCGTGGAGGAGGGGCCGCCGGATCAGATATTCAGAAATCCGAAGGAAGAGCGGACGCAGTCCTTCCTGAAGAAAATCATCGGGGCCGGTCATCGGGTTTGACCGCGATCGAGATAACACAAGGCAAATCCAGAGGAACAGGGAGAGTGAAGATGAGGAAGATGTTTGCTGGCGGCATTGCCGCCGTCGCCGCGGTGGCTGCCGTCGCCGCGGTCGCGATCGGCGCGCAGGCGCAGGACAATCCGAAACTTGAGCAATTGAGGGAGCAGGGCTTCGCACGCATTGCCATTGCGAATGAACCGCCCTTCACGGCGGTGGCGCCCGACGGAAAGGTCTCGGGCGCGGCGCCGGATGTCGCGCGCGTGATCTTCGAGCGCCTCGGCGTGGCGGAAGTCGCGGCGTCGATCTCCGAATATGGAGCGATGATCCCCGGCCTTCAGGCGCGCCGCCATGATGTCGTGACGGCGGGTCTCTTCATGCGTCCGGACCGCTGCGAGGCAGTCGCCTATTCGGAGCCGGTGCTTTGCGATGCCGAGGCGTTTCTGGTACCGGCAGGCAACCCCAAAGCCCTGAATACCTTCGCCGACATCGCGGCCCATCCGGATGCAACGATCGGTGCGCCGGGCGGCGGCACGGAAGAGCGGCTGGCCCTTGAAGCCGGTGTTCCACGCGATCGCGTCATCGTCGTGCCGGACGGCCAGAGCGGCCTCAGAATGGTCCAGGACGGCCGTATCGACGTCTATTCGCTGCCGGTTCTCTCGATCAGCGATCTGATGCGTTTGGCCGAGGACGACAGTCTCGAAATGATCGCGCCGATTGAAGATGCGCCGGTGTATTGCGACGGCGCGGCCTTCCGCAAGGGCGACGAAGCGCTGCGTGACGCTTTCGATGTCGAGCTCGCCGCCCTCAAGGAATCGGGTGAATTCGCCGAGATCATCGAGCCCTACGGCTTCTCGGCGGCGGCGGCCATGTCGACGACGCGCGAGCAACTCTGCGCGCAGGAGTAGGACTCGCTTTGCCTTCTTCCCGCTTGTGGGAAGAAGGCTTCCTGCCTGAGATTGCAGATCGAATGGTGGAGTTGCGGCCAGTCCTGTACCCCCACCCCTTACCCCTCCCCACAAGGGGGAGGGGGATTCGGCGAGGGTTCCGCTTGCCACCTCCGTCCGCCCGATGTGCGAAGCATCGCGGTCCTCCCTCCCCCCTTTGGTGGGAGAGGTAAGGGGGCGGCCGCAATATCTACACCGGCTCAATTGATTAACTTGGCCTCCCGCCCGAACCCGAACGGAAAACTGCTGTTTCATGATCGACTGGTCCGGATATCTCGGCCTCATCCTGCAAGGCGCGCTGGTCACGATCCAGCTTACCATCATGGGCTGCGCGCTCGCCCTGGTGATGGCCTTTCTCGCCGGCCTGGGGCGCCTGTCACGCTTGGCGCCGGTCCGCTGGCTGGCCACGGCCTATATCGAATTCTTCCGGGGCACCTCGATCTTCGTCCAGCTTTTCTGGGCCTATTTCGTCCTGCCGCTGCTTGGCTTCGACCTGTCCTCCATGCAGGCCGGCGTCCTGGCGCTGGGCCTGAATGTCGGCGCTTACGGCGCCGAAGTGGTGCGTGGCGCGGTGCAGTCGATCGGCCGAGAACAGTTCGAGGCCTGCGTGGCGCTCAATCTGTCGCGCTATCAGACCATGCGTCATGTAATCTTGCCGCAGGCGCTGATCGTGATGCTGCCGACCTTCGGCAACAATGCGATCGAACTCTTGAAGGCGACGGCGATCGTGTCGCTGATCTCGCTGTCCGACATGACCTTCCAGGCGCAGGTGGTGCGGGCGCAAACCGGGAATACGCTGATCCCGTTCACCACGATCCTCATTCTCTACTTCGCGATGGCGATGACGATTTCCACCGCGATCCGCTGGCTGGAGCGTAGGCTCGCGCGCGGCCTCGACGGCGTCAGGAGCTAGACGATGGACTGGGATTGGGAATTCGTCTGGAACATCATGCCCATAATGATCGAGGGCGTGAAGATCACCATCCTCGCCACCATCCTGGGCTCGATCGTCGCGGCGATCGTCGGCCTCGTCATCGCGCT
>CAZEEC010000159.1:0-4881 GCA_964511105.1 uncultured Mesorhizobium sp. | reverse complement strand
TCCAGCAGCTCTTTATCGACGCGATGGCGCTCCCCAACAAGGTCGACCCCTTCCCCAAGCTAGCGGCCGAGGTCAAGCTGCCGGAACGGGCCGTGCAGTCGATACCGGGCGGCGACCCGGCCGGGCCTCGCCGCCGCTCGCGTGAGGAACGTGCCGCCCGACGTGGTCGGAGCGCCTGACTTCCAGGACAAATTCTTTCCCCTGCTCACAACATTGACAGGATGGGCATTATACTGTTGTGGCTGTTCCGACAGCGACAACGGCAAATGCCGTTTCCGGCGTGGCGAGGTGTGGCATGAGCGCCCGAAATAGCGTCAAGCGATCAATCGTTTTTTTTCTGATCCCCGACTTCACGATGATCGCCTTTGCGACCGCGATCGAGCCCTTGCGCGCCGCCAACCGGATGCTTGGCTACGATGCCTATCAGTGGCGACTGGCGAGCCTTGATGGCAAGCCGGTCAAGGCCTCGAATGGCGTGGAATGCGCGGTCGACACGTCGCTTGAGGTCGAACGGCGCAAGATGACCGGCAGCGACCGGCCGTCCATGGTCATCGTCTGCACCGGCGTCAACATCGAGACGTACTCCAACAAGACGACCTTCGCCTGGCTGCGGGAGGAATATAACCGCGGCGTCGCGATCGGCGGATTGTGCACGGGAGCCCACGTTTTGGCGGCTGCCGGACTGCTCGGCAACCGGCGTTGCGCGATCCACTGGGAAAACCTGCCCGGTTTCGCCGAAGCCTATCCCAGGGTCAACGTCTTTGCCGATCTTTTCGAGGTCGACCAGAACATCTACACCTGCGCGGGCGGGACGGCGGCACTCGACATGATGCTTAAGCTGATCGGGGACGATTTCGACGAGCATCTCGTCAACCGCGTCTGTGAGCAGGTTTTGACGGACCGGGTCCGCAGTCCGACCGACCGGCAGCGATTGCCGTTGCGGGCACGGCTGGGCGTTCAAAATTCCAAGGTGCTGACCATTATCGAGTTGATGGAAGCGAACCTGACCGAACCGCTGGCGCTGCTCGAGATCGCTGAGCATGTCGGCCTGTCGCGACGCCAGATCGAGCGCCTCTTCCATCATGAAATGGGACGTTCGCCGGCGCGGTACTATCTTGAAATCCGCCTCGACCGCGCCCGCCATCTTCTCCTGCAATCGTCGATGCCGGTCGTGGAGGTCGCGGTCGCTTGCGGCTTCGTGTCAGCGTCGCATTTCTCGAAATGCTACCGTGAGGTCTATGCCCGCTCTCCTCAGCAAGAGCGTGGCGAACGCCGTCAGTTGCTGGTGGCGTAAAACTGCCATCACGGGATCGGCCAGTTCCAGTTGCGGTTCATCCATCGTGCCTCGCCAATCAGGCAGTCATAGGCCTGGGCGGTCGAAACCGTGACAACCGGTGCCCGTTCCACATATCCCTGCCATGTTGGCGACCAAGGACCGGCCAGTTCGAGCACCAGCTTGCGGCGAACAGCCTCGGGAAACTGGCTCCAGTCATTGACTGGCACGATGAAGGAGCCCGCGCCGCCGATCACACAGTTCGCATAATAGACATCGAGGTCGGGCACGTCGAAAATGGTGGTGACGCCACCATCCGTCATCAGTGGCAATCCATTGATGACGATTCCCTGCTCGACCAACCGATCGCGTGCTTCGACCACCGGACTGCCCTGATTGTTGGGGCCATCACCGGAAATATCGACGACCCGCCTCAGGCCACGAAAGCTGCTCTCCGCGAACAGATCATTGGCAAAATCGAGCGCACCAGAGATCGAGGTTCGCCGGGCGCTGTTGGTATGCTGCTCGACAATGAGACCGGCAACGGCTTCGGCGTCGGCGCGCGAGGCAATCACCGTCCACGGAACGATGAGATGATGCGAGACGTCCCCAGCCCATTCGAACATGGCCAGCGCAATCCTGCCATGAGCGCCGTCCTCGATCGCCCGAATGACACTTTCATGAGTGAGGGCGGCAACATAGCCGTCACGCTGGATCTGTAGTTCCTCATGCGACATTGACAAAGAGACGTCGACCGCCAGAACAAGCTGGACGTCAACGATTTCCTCTTCCGCGGACGCCGGGACGAGGAAGAAAGCGACGCTGCCGGCGATCGCAAGGATGGATCGAAGGGTAACGGCCATGATCCAAGGATAGGCACCCTCGCCCAGCCGCCAAGGAAAAAGCCCGGCTGTCCCGAGCTTCTCCTATCACGATGACGTTACGGCAGCGTCATCCATCAGCCCGCAAGGCAGCATTTCCTGGATCGAACGGGCTCTCCGCTATGACGGACGCCTTGTGCAACCTGCCCAGGATCTTGATCTCGAGATTTGTTCCCTCGGCAGCGAACGGAGGCTTCAACATCGCCAAGACCAGGCTCTTGCCGGCGCGCCAGCCATAGCCGCCATGTGTGGCGCGACCGACTAGTTCGCCGTCGGCGTAGATCGCCTCGTTGCCGCGGGCATCGGCATCAGTGATGTCGTGAACCTCCAGCGTCGCAAACGCCCATTTCGGACCCGCCTCCTTCAACTTGACCAGCGCGTCACGGCCGATGAAGTCGCCCTTGTCGGGATGCACGAACCGATCAAGCCCGCTTTCCCAGGCCGAGTATTCGACCGACAATTCGCGCGGGATCAGGCGATAGCTCTTCTCGATCGCCATCGCGGTCATGGCGCGGATGCCGAAGGGCTTGATGCCGAATTCGACCCCCGCCTCCATCAGCGCGTCAAAGATCGCGTTCTGCTGTTCAATCGGGTGGTGCAATTCCCAGCCCAGTTCGCCGACGAAATTGACGCGCAGCGCGTGAGCGGTCGCAGTGCCGAGCGCGATTTCCCTGCCCGACAGCCAAGGGAAGTCCGCATTGGTCAGGCTGGTCCGCGTCAACTTCTTCAAGACGTCGCGGCTCTTCGGACCCGCGAGAACCAGGACGCCATACATCTGCGTGATCGGTTGGAGCATGACCGAGCCGTCAGACGGCGCCAGCTTTGCCAAAACGTCGTGATCATGCGCCTCATAGGCACCAGCGGAGACAAGATAAAAGCGGCCCGGCTTCCACTCATAGACGGTGAACTCGCTCTTCACGCCGCCGGTATTCGTCAAAAGATGGGTGAGCGCGATGCGTCCACGCTTCTTCGGAATGCGGTTGGCAAGAATCGAATCGAGCCAATCGCGCGCACCCGGTCCCGAGACTTCCATCTTGGCAAAGGCCGACATGTCGAGCACGCCGACATTTTCGTGCACGTTTTTGACCTCGTTGCCGATATGCTCGAAATAATTGGAGCGGCGAAAAGACCAGCGTTCGACGATGCGCCCGTCTTCCAGCGCCGGGGCGTGGTTGTGGCTGGTCAGAACCTCCGCACCGACGCCGAGTTCCTCAGCCGGGACCTCGTAACCTTCCGGCGCGAACCAGTTGGCGCGCTCCCAGCCATAGACCGAGCCGAACACCGCGCCCCTCTCCTTGAGGCGGTCATAGACCGGCGTCGTCTTCAAGGGACGCGCAGCGGCACGTTCCTCATCGGGATAATGCATGGTGAAGACGTTGGCGTAGGCTTCCTCGTTCTTGGCAATCAGATAGCCCTCAGTCGCATAGGGACCGAAGCGGCGGGGATCGACGCCCATCATGTCGATCGTCGGCTCGCCATCGACGATCCATTCGGCGAGTTGCCAGCCGGCGCCGCCGGCGGCCGTCACGCCGAACGAATGGCCTTCGTTCAGCCAAAAATTCTTCAGGCCTGGCGCCGGCCCGATGATCGGCGAGCCATCCGGCGTATAGGCGATGGCGCCGTTATAAACCTTCTTGATGCCGACCTCACCAAAGGCGGGAACGCGCGCGATCGCCGCCTCGATATGCGGCTCCAGCCGTTCGAGATCTTCCTGGAACAATTCGTACTCGCTGTCGTCCGACGGCCCGTCGACATAACAGACCGGCGCACCGTGCTCGTAGGGCCCAAGCAGCAAGCCACCATTTTCCTCGCGCATGTACCAGGACGAGTCACTCTCGCGCAGCACCCCCATCTCGGGTAGCCCCTGAGCTTTCCGGGCGACGATCTCAGGATGCGGCTCCGTGACGATATATTGATGCTCGACGGGAATGACCGGCACGTTCAAGCCGACCATCTCGCCTGTCTTTCGGGCGAAATTGCCGGTCGCCGAAACGACGTGCTCTGTCTCGATGTCACCCTTGTCGGTCTTGACCAGCCATTTGCCGCCAACGATCTGCTCGATCCCGGTGACGGTGGTGTTGCGGTAGATCGCGGCGCCATGATCGCGCGCGCCTTTAGCGAGCGCCTGCGTTAGATCCGCCGGCTGGATGTAACCGTCATCCGGATGCTGGATCGCTCCGAGCAGACCCTCGGTCTCGCAAAGCGGCCATATTTCCTTCACCTGATCGGGCGTCAGAATATTCACCGGAATGCCCAAGGTCTCGGCAACGCCGGCATAGTACATGTATTCGTCCCAGCGATCCTTGGTACGGGCGAGACGAATGTTGGTGACCTGGCTGAAGCCGACATTCATGCCGGTTTCTTCCTGCAGCCGCTGATAGAACTTCACCGAGTAGCGGTGAATCTGACCGACCGAATAGCTCATATTGAACAGCGGCAGCAGCCCGGCCGCGTGCCAGGTCGAGCCGGACGTCAATTCCTTGCGCTCGATCAGGACAACGTCGGACCAGCCCTTCTTTGCCAGATGATAGAGCGTCGAAACGCCGACGACGCCGCCCCCGATGACAACGGCACGTGCTTTGTCTTTCATTTTGCGATGAGTCCCCAAACTCGAATTGCAGCCGCGGCGCCCTGGGTAGGAAGCGGCCTAATTTGGGCAAACAATAGAACGGCCAGACGAGCGAGTTCCAGCCTGTTTGCGACATGGAGAAAAAGTCGAACGACGAA
>CAZEEC010000158.1:0-4881 GCA_964511105.1 uncultured Mesorhizobium sp. | reverse complement strand
GGCGGGACGATCGCCCATGGCTTCCTGACGCTGTCGCTTCTGTCGGCATTTTCCTATGAGGCGGTGCCGCCCTTGGCCAATGCCGAGATGGGCGTCAATTACGGCTTCGAGAAAGTGCGCTTCGTGACGCCGGTGAAGACCGGCTCGCGGGTGCGCGGCCGGTTCACGCTGGCCGACGTCAATGTGCGCCCGTCCGGCTGGATTCAGGTGACGACCGATGTCACGGTGGACATCGAAGGCGTGAACAAGCCTGCATTGACGGCGCGCTGGCTGACGCTCGCCGTTCTGCAGCGGGAGGAAGCACAAGCATGAGCGACCCCAACGTGCTCGACCAGGCAGCGCTCTCCCCCTATCTCGAAGCCGAGATCACCGGATTCGGCGGTCTGACGGACATCAGGAAATTCAATGCCGGCCAATCGAACCCGACCTACCTGCTGACGGCTGAAAGCGGGCGCTACGTGCTGCGCGCCAAGCCGCCGGGCGAGCTCTTGAAGTCGGCGCACCAGGTCGACCGTGAATTCCGCGTCATGAAGGCGCTGCGATCGACCGACGTACCGGTTCCGAAGATGATGCACCTGTCGCCCGAGGAATCGCCGATCGGGCGCATGTTCTATGTGATGGACTTCATCGACGGGCGCATCTTTTGGGATCCGGTCCTGCCGGAAGCCAAGGACAATGGCGAGCGCGCGGCGATCTATGACGACATGAACCGCGTGCTGGCCGCGCTCCACTCGGTCGATGTGGCCACCGTCGGCCTGTCGGATTTCGGCCGGCCAGGCAGCTATTTCGACCGCCAGTTCGCGCGCTGGTCGAGCCAGTACCGCGCCTCCGAGACCGAGCGCATCGACGACATGGAGGAACTGATCGCCTGGCTCGAAGCCAATGCGCTGCCGGACGACGGCCTCGTTTCGCTGGTTCATGGCGATTACCGGCTCGACAACATGATCTTCGCGCCCGACGCGCCCAAGGTCGTCGCGGTGCTCGACTGGGAGTTGTCGACGCTCGGCCATCCATACGCCGATCTCGCCTATCAGTGCATGCAATGGCGCCTGCCGCACGATTCGGGCTTTCGCGGGCTCGGCGGCGTCGACCGCAAGCGGATCGGCCTGCCGACGGAAGCCGAATATGTCGAAGCCTATTGCGAGCGGCGCGGCATCGCCGGCATCGACAATTGGACCTATTACCTCGCCTTCTCGTTCTTCCGCCTGGCGGCGATCTGCCAAGGCGTCTACAAGCGCGCGCTCGACGGCAATGCATCGAACCCGGAAAAGGCGAAAACCTATGGCGAGGCGGTCACGCTACTGGCGGGGCTGGCTGTCGAGACGATCAAGACCGGCCGCTGAGTTTTGGGCGCAACAAGGACAGCAAAATGAAGCGCTATGAAGGTCTCACCGCCATCGTCACCGGCGCGAGCGGCGGCTTCGGCAAGCGGCTGGCCGAACGGCTGGCCGATGAAGGGGCCAACCTCGTCCTGTCCGATATTCGCGAGACGGAGTTGAAGGCGGTTGCCCAACCGCTCGGCGATCAGGCTGCCATTCTTGCCGGCGACGTCGCCCAGGAAAAACATTCGCGCGATCTGGTGGCGCTTGCCGTCGAGCGTTTCGGCCGCCTCGACGTCGCCTTCAATAATGCCGGCATCGCGCACAGCTTCGCCAAGTTGCCGCTGATCGACAGCCAAGAAGCGCAGCAGGTGATCGCCATCGACCTGATGGGTGTCTTTTATGCCATGAAGCACCAATTGCCGGTCCTGGAGCGCCAGTATCGGCGCGACGGCACCAAGGGCGCGATCGTCAACATCGCCTCGGTGGCGGGCATTGCCGGCGCGCCGCGCCTGTCGGTCTACGCCGCCGCCAAGCATGGCGTCGTCGGCCTGACGCGCTCGGCCGCCGCCGAATATGCATCGAAAGGCATCCGCATCAATGCGGTGTGTCCCTCCTATGCGCGCACGCCGATGGCGACCGACGCGCTGGGCAATTTCGGCGAGGATGCGGCATCCGCCGAAAAGGAACTGGTGCGCGGCGTGCCGATGCGACGCCTGGCGGAGATCGACGAAGTGATCGAAGTCATGCTGTTCGCCGGCGCGCCGGAAAACTCCTTCATGACCGGCCAGACACTTGCGGCCGACGGCGGAATAACGGCGGTGTGATGAAATGACGTCTCCGATTAAAGGCTAATTTAAGCTCTCTGCCGGCAGAATAGCTCAGATAATGCTGGGGCATTTGGGGCTGGCTGATGGCAGGGCTTTCTGACGACGGGACGAGCCGCCGAGGGGTGGGCGGCATTCGCGCCAGCCATCTGCACCTTCTGGTGGCAACGATCATCGTCATCGCCGCCTCTCTTTTCGCGGTGAACCAGAACCAGACGGTCTTCGACCAGAAGCTGCGCTCCGACGTCCTGTCCAGCACCAGCCTGATCCGCGCCAAGCTCGAAGGCAACATCAACGCCAACATTCAGCTCGTGCGCGGTCTCGTCGCCTCGATCGAAGCGAACCCGCAGATGGAGCAGAAGGAATTTTCAGAACTTGTCGCCAGCTTGCTGACGCAAGACCTCCAGATCCGCCACATCGCGGCGGCGCCCGACCTCGTCGTCAAGATGATCTATCCGCTGCCGGGCAATGAAAGCGCCCTTGGCCTCGATTACCGGCAACACGAGACGCAGCGTGATGTCGCGCTGCAGGTCCGCAATACCGGCGCCTTGAAGCTCGCCGGACCCATCGATCTCGTTCAAGGGGGCCAAGGCTTCATCGGCCGCTTCCCGGCTTACGCAAGAAACGAAATGGGCGTCCGCGAATTTTGGGGCATCGTGTCGGCCATCGTCGATGTCGAGAAATTCTACCGGCAAAGCGGTCTTCTCGATGCCGACATGGACATCGAAATCGCGATTGTGGGGCGCAACGCAGCCGGCCGGCACGGCAGGCATTTCTTCGGGCCGACTGAGATCCTCACCGATAACCCGGTAACGCTCGACGTGCTGCTTCCCTCCGGGAGCTGGCAGATCGCCGCACGTCCCAAGGGCGGCTGGGATCAGCCGGCACCAGGACGTGGCCAGTTCTACATATTGCTTGCTTTCGCCGGATTCCTGGTGATCGGCGCGTCCTTCATCACCGGGCGGCTGATGGACGAGCGCCAGCGCAACATCGCCGAGTTGAACGGCCGCAAGCAGGAACTGGAAGGAGTGTCACGGCGCCTTCAACTGGCGCTCCAGGCCTCGCGCATCGGCATCTGGGAGATGAAGGTCAAGAACGGCGAACTCTTCTGGGACGAGCGCATGAATGAGCTTCATGGCTTCCCGGCGGACGGCAAGCCGCGCAACTACACGCATTGGGCACTGCGCCTTCATCCCGACGACAAGCAGCGCGCCGAGGCCGATTTCTCCGTCGCCATGCACGAGACAGGCAAGTATCACTCGCAATTCCGCCTGATCATGGAGAATGGCGACATCCGCCATATCCGCGCGATCGGCACAGTCTATCGCGACGCAAGCAACACCAAACGCATCGTCGGCGTCAACTGGGACGTGTCTGCCGACGTCGTGCAATCCGAAGAACTCAATTTGGCGATCCTTCTGGGCGAAGCGCGCAACCAGGAACTGGAAACGATCCGCGAGCGGATGGAATTCAACGCTCTGCACGATTCGCTGACCGGCCTACCCAATCGCCGCTATCTCGACCAGATCGTCAACGAGCACGCCGAAGCCTTTGCCGAAGGCAGGGAAGTCGCAGCCATCTTGCAAGTCGATCTCGACCGGTTCAAGGAGATCAATGACACGCTCGGCCATGCCGCCGGTGACGCGATGCTCGTCCATGCGGCGAACGTTTTGCGCCAGTCCGTCAGCCCGGCCGATTTCGTCGCCCGCATCGGCGGCGACGAGTTCGTGATCGTCCGGCGCGCGGACTGCGCCGCCAAGCTGACCATGGAAAGCCTCGCCGATCTGGCCGCGGCGATCATCGTCAAATTGCAGGAACCGGCCGCCTTCGAAGACCACGAGTGCCGCATCGGCGGCTCGGTCGGCATCGCAATCGATACCGACACGGTCGCCGACGCGACACGCCTGCTCGTCAATGCCGACATCGCGCTTTACCGCGCCAAGCGGAACGGGCGCAATTGCTTCCAGTTCTTCACCGACGAACTGCAGGCGGAAATCCTGACGACGAAGCAGGTCGCCGACGACATCAGGTCGGCCCTGGAGCGCGGCGAGTTCGTGGCGCATTATCAGCCGCAATTCGACGCGGCGACTTTCGACATCATCGGGGTGGAGACGCTCGCCCGCTGGGAGCATCCGCAAAAGGGGCTGCTCAGCCCGGCCTACTTCATGAAGGTTGCCGAAGATCTCGACGTCGTTCACGAGATCGACGCGCGCATGCTGGAAGCGACCGTGGCTCAGCTCGGCCTATGGGCGTTGCAGGGGCTGCACGTGCCGCAGGCCTCGGTCAATGTCTCGGCCCGCCGGCTTCACGACCAGGATCTGCTGACGACCTTGCGCAGGATGGACATCGAGCCCGGCCGCATCGCCTTCGAGCTGGTCGAGTCGATTTTCCTCGACGAGCATGACGACCTGCTGGCCGGCAATGTCGAACAGTTGAAGGCGATCGGCATCGATGTGGAGATCGATGATTTCGGCACCGGCTATGCCTCGATCGTTTCGCTCTTGAAGCTGAAGCCCAAGCGCCTGAAGATCGACCGCCAGCTCGTCCAGCCGATCGTCGAGTCGATGGCACAGCGCCAGCTCGTCGGCTCGATCATCGAGATGGGGCATTCGCTCGGCATCCAGGTTCTGGCCGAGGGCGTCGAGACCATGGAGCACGCACATGTGCTGCGCCGCCTCGGCTGCGACGCGCTGCAGGGCTATGCCCTCGCCAAGCCGATGGCGGCCGCGGGCGTG
>CAZEEC010000157.1:0-4951 GCA_964511105.1 uncultured Mesorhizobium sp. | reverse complement strand
CTGGCCAAGGTCGCCGAGCAGTATCTGAAGAAGGGCATGAAGGTTTACATCGAAGGCCAGTTGCAGACCCGCAAATGGGAAAAGGACGGCGTCGAGCGCTACACCACCGAAATCGTTCTGCAAAAATTCCGGGGCGAACTGCAGATGCTGGATTCGCGCGGGCAGGGTGGTGATCAAGGACAGGTCGGTTACGGCGGCGGCGGCCATTCGGGCGGTCGCGGATCGGATTTCGGCCAGTCGAACCCGGCTGACGATCGCGGGCGCGGCGGCGGTTCGGGCGGTGGCTATGGCCGGGATCTCGACGACGAAATCCCGTTCTAACGTTGACCTCGCGTGTTCGGTTTCAGGGCGCCGCCATCAGCGCCTTGATGCCGTCGGCGACGAACTGGACCGCGAGCGCCGCCAGGATCACGCCCAAAAGCCGAGTGAGGATTGACCGGCCGGTCGCTCCCAGGAACCGGTCGATGCGATCGGCGAGCACGAAGACCAGCCAGGTCAGCCCGATGCAGGCGGCTATGATCGCGACGAGCAGGGCGCGGTGCGTTGGTGACTGGAAGGTGCTGGACAAGAGCACCGCCGCCGAGATCGCGCCGGGCCCGGCGATCAGCGGCAGCGCCAGCGGAAAGGCCGCGATGTTGCGGATATGATCGCGCGTGATCGCGGTGCCGGCGCTCTTTTCCTTGCGCTCCTGCCGGCGCTCGAAAATCATTTCGAAAGCGATGAAGAACAGGAGCAGGCCGCCGGCGACGCGGAAGGCGGCCAGCGTGATGCCGAACACGGCCAGGATCGCCGTGCCGGCCACCGCGAACAGCGCGAGAATGGCAAAGGCGATGATGCTGGCGCGCATCCCGACCTGAGCCCGCTCCGAGCGGTTCATGCCGGCGGTGACTGCGAGGAAGAGGGGTGCGAGGCCCGGCGGATCGATCGTGACGAGGAGCGTCACGAAAGCATTGAAGACGGCGTCCAGCAATCAAGCCCCCAAAATCTCAGCCTGAACAGCGTCACCGGCCGCCGTTCCAAGGCTTGCTGCCCCTGTTGCCAACCCGCCACGCGAACAGACGCTCTAAGACTTGGAATTCGCGTGGAAAACAGGCGGTCTCGGTAGGCCGGTCGGCTTGGTGTTTTCCGCCGGCTTCCTATATAACTTGTTTGTGATTCATCAGCACGATCGTGAACCCACTTGACCGATTTGACAACACCGCGCGGCCCGCACGGGCCGGACGACATCGAGCCGATATCCATCATCGAGGAAATGCAGCGTTCCTATCTCGATTACGCGATGAGCGTGATCGTGAGCCGGGCGCTGCCCGATGTGCGCGACGGCCTGAAGCCGGTTCACCGCCGCATTCTCTACGCGTCGCATGAGAGCGCCTATTACTGGAACCGCAAATATGTGAAGTCGGCCCGTCCCGTCGCCGACGTCATGGGTAAATATCATCCCCATGGCGATGCTTCCATCTACGACGCCCTGGTTCGCATGGCTCAGGATTGGTCGATGCGCGTGCCGCTGATCGACGGTCAGGGCAATTATGGGTCCATCGATGGCGATCCGCCGGCGGCCATGCGGTACACGGAAGCGCGGCTGACCAAGGTCGCGCACGAACTGCTCGAAGATATCGACAAGGATACGGTCGATTGGCAGGACACCTACGATTCGTCCGGTGAGGAGCCGAAGGTTCTCCCGGCGCGCTTCCCGAACCTTCTGGTCAACGGCTCGGGCGGCATTGCCGTCGGTATGGCCACGAACATCCCGCCGCACAACCTTGCCGAAGTGGTCGATGGCTGCGTGGCGCTGATCGACAATCCGGCGATCGAGCTCCACGAATTGATGGAGATCATCCCGGGTCCTGATTTCCCGACCGGCGGCATCGTTTTGGGCAAGGCCGGCATCCGCAGCGCCTATGAGACGGGCCGCGGGTCGATCCTGATGCGCGCGCGCGTTGCCATCGAGCCGATGCGCAACGATCGTGAATCGATCATCATCACCGAGGTTCCCTATCAGGTGAACAAGGCGTCGATGATCGAGAAGATGGCCGAACTCGTGCGCGACAAGCGCATCGAGGGCATCTCCGACATCCGCGACGAATCCGACCGCCAGGGCTATCGCGTGGTCGTCGAGCTGAAGCGCGACGCGGTTGCCGACGTTATCTTGAACCAACTCTACCGCTACACGCCGCTGCAAACGTCGTTCGGCGCCAATATGGTGGCCTTGAACGGCGGCAAGCCGGAGCAGTTGAACCTGCTCGATATGCTGCGCGCCTTCGTCTCCTTCCGCGAGGAGGTCATCAGCCGCCGGACGAAATATCTGCTGCGCAAGGCGCGCGAACGCGCCCATGTGCTGGTCGGTCTGGCGATCGCCGTTGCCAATATCGATGAAGTCATCGCGTTGATCCGCCGGGCGTCCGACCCGCAGACCGCGCGCGAGCAGTTGATGACGCGGCGCTGGCCGGCCCACGATGTCGAAGCGCTGATCCTCCTGATCGACGATCCGCGTCACCGCATCAACGAAGACGGCACCTACAATCTTTCGGAGGAGCAGGCGCGCGCCATTCTCGATTTGCGTCTGCAGCGCCTCACGGCGCTCGGGCGTGACGAGATCGCGGATGAATTGAACGCCATCGGCGACGAGATCAAGGATTTCCTAGACATCTTGTCGTCGCGCCTGCGCATTCAGCAGATCGTCAAGGACGAACTGATTGCCGTTCGCGACGAGTTCGGCACACCCCGCCGCACCGAGCTTGCCGAAGGCGGCCCGGACATGGACGATGAGGACCTGATCGCGCGCGAGGACATGGTCGTTACCGTCAGTCATTCGGGATACATCAAGCGCGTGCCGCTCTCGATTTATCGCGCGCAGCGGCGCGGCGGCAAGGGCCGCTCGGGCATGTCGACGCGCGACGAGGACTTCGTCACTCGGCTATTCGTCGCCAACACGCACACGCCGATCCTCTTTTTCTCCTCGCGCGGCATCGTCTACAAGGAAAAGGTCTGGCGGCTGCCGATCGGCACGCCGCAATCGCGTGGCAAGTTCCTGCGCAACATGCTGCCGCTTCAGGAAAACGAGCGGATCACGACGATCATGCCGCTGCCGGAAGATGAGGATAGCTGGGCCGATCTCGACGTGATGTTCGCAACCACGCGCGGCACCGTTCGCCGCAACAAGCTGTCCGACTTCACCCAGGTCAATCGCAACGGCAAGATCGCGATGAAGCTCGACGACGAGGGCGATGAGATTCTCGGCGTCTATACCTGCACCGAGAATGACGACATCTTACTGACCGCCGATTCCGGCCAGTGCATTCGCTTCCCCGTCACCGACGTGCGTGTCTTCGCCAGCCGCAATTCGACGGGCGTGCGCGGCATCAATTTGAGTGCGGGAGATCGCGTGATCTCCATGGCGATCCTGCATCATGTCGACGCGACGCCGGCCGAGCGTGCCGCATATCTGAAGCAATCGGCTGCCGAGCGACGGTTTGTAACCGGTGAAGACGAGGAGATCGCGCTGACCAACGAGGAAGTGGTGGGCGAAGCTCAGATCGACGCCGAACGTTATGACGCGTTGAAGGGGCTCGAGCAATTCGTGCTCACGGTCAGCGAAAAGGGCTACGGCAAGCGCTCGTCTTCATACGACTTCCGGGTCATTGGTCGCGGCGGCAAAGGCATTCGCGCAACCGATGTTTCTAAGATGGGCGAGATCGGCGCGCTTGTCGCCGCATTCCCGGTCGATCCCACCGATCAGATCATGATGGTTTCGAATGGCGGGCAGGTGATCCGGGTGCCCGTTGAAGGGATCCGCGTCGCCAGCCGTGCGACCAAGGGCGTCACGATCTTCAACACCGCGCAGGGCGAGAAAGTCGTCTCGGTTGAACGAATTTCGGACGCCCAAAATGGCGATGAGGATCTGGAGGATGAAGCTGAAATTGTCGCGCAAACGGCGGCTGAAGCCTCGGAAGACGATCGGTCGGCCGAATAGGGATCGATCAGTGCCGGTAACGGATGATCTTCCGTTGCCGGTTCTCGACACGGACGCGCTGGGCTTCCTGATGTAGGCCGAAGGCAGTCGCGATCAGCATTGCGAGGGTCATGGCGGCTGCGAGCATAATGATGATCATGATGTCTCTCCTTGCAGACGTAACGCAAGACGAATCCAAAGGTTTCATCGGCTGCTTGACATTGGCGATATTCTGCTGAACCGACCCTGATCCACCCATTCATGTCGCGTTCATCGGTGCCCGTCGCCGCCACACGGCATGCGACAAAAACGGCGCACATATCTCGGCCAAGAGGATCTGTGGTAGGAGGGAGAATGAGGGCAAAAGCAGCCGCGCGGCGCCAGCCGGCGGTATCGTAGAGGATGAGCCACCACGGCCGAGGCAACGGCTTTGCCCTCGATCGGAGGATCACGAATGGGGATTCCCTTCTTCGTGACCTTAGAGATACGAAAAACCCGGACGAGCTGGCAATTGCGCATCCGGGTCTTATTCGTGTAATCCGAGAAAGAGGGGCTGGCTCACGCCGGTCCTTCACTCCGATGCTAAATATAGCGCCAGTGGCCCATTTCATCAAGCGCCAGCACGCGCCGATCTCCCATTTGCCTTCGCCACCATGTCTGAGTAAAAGCCCCTATGACCAACCGCATCGCCTTTTACGCGGGATCGTTCGATCCCCTCACCAATGGACATATGGACGTTCTCAAGGGAGCGCTTGCGGTCGCCGACCGGATCGTCGTCGGAATCGGCATTCATCCGGCGAAGAAGCCGCTTTTCACCTTCGAAGAACGCGCCGAACTTATCGAGCGCGCCTTTCGCGAGGACCTTGGCGACGAAGCGCAGCGTCTTGAAGTCGTGGCGTTCAATGGCCTGGTCGTCACGGCCTCGCAGGAGCATGGCGCGTCGATGATGATCCGCGGCCTGCGCGACGGCACGGATCTCGACTACGAGATGCAGATGGC
>CAZEEC010000156.1:0-4962 GCA_964511105.1 uncultured Mesorhizobium sp. | reverse complement strand
CGGGCGGCGAGGACGAGCTTTGACCCGCGTCGTGCCGCCCGTTTGGCGGTGGCCAATCCAATACCAGAGGTCGCGTCGGTGATTACGATGATTTGTTCGCGCAACGGCTTGTAGCGATGTGGCATCTTGCTTCTCCTTGATGGTGGTCAAAGGGCAACAAGGATTTGTTGGCGTTGTTCCTTGAACGAAACGTGAGGGGCCCCGGATAGGTCCCATCCCCGCAGGCTTTGGAACATTTTCGTGGCGAGGACGCTTTGATTGCATGGAGGCCGAAATGCCCGATCCCGTTCAACGTCCCCCTGATCCCCCGACCCTTTCCGCGACGGATGCACGGCAAGGGGAGATCATTTTGCGAACTCGGCGGCGTCGGATCATCTTTTTCGGCGGGCTCGCCGGCATCGGGGTTCTGGCGCTGCTAGGCTCGTGCCTGCCGCAATGACCGGCTGAGAAGTCTCGACCGCGTCACACGCGCTCGCGGAAGGAAAGAATACGTGGCACATCTGTCTGGTAACCAGACGACCGACACGAGCCCGCCGAAGCCGCGCACCGGATCACCAAGTCCCAGGCTCGATGAGGGTGAATTCAAACGGCGGTACCGTCAGCGGTTTTCAGACCCTGCATTCGAAAGCCTTCGGATGGAAGTCGACAAGATCGCCGATGCCGCTTGGGATGCCTATGCGAACTCGAGGAAGAGCCCGCAAACGCGGCGCGCCGGCCCGGCATTCGCCAATCCGGATTATGAATTGTCGATCGAGTGGCTCGCGGCGCGCGAGGCAATCCAGCAAGCACAGGTGCAACATGATGAACGCACCGCGCCCCATCGGATATTGGTCATCAATGGCTCATCGCGCAGCGAACACACCTGCCCCGGCGAGGTCTCGAAATCCTACCGCCTCGTCGCCTTGGCACGCGAGGTCCTGCAGAAGGAATTCGACGCTGCGGTTGAATTCCTTGATCTGGCACGCCTTGCCTCCGAGTTCGGCCGTGAAATCCATCCTTGCAAGGCCTGCTTCTCGACAGCAGCCGCGCTGTGCCACTGGCCCTGTTCATGCTATCCGAACCATTCCCTCGGTCAGATCCATGACTGGATGAACGACATCTATCCGATGTGGGTACGGGCCCATGGGATCATGATCGTCACACCCGTCAACTGGTATCAGGTCTCGTCGCCCATCAAGCTGATGATGGATCGCCTCGTTTGCGCGGATGGCGGCAACCCGGACCCGACGCTCACGCACGGCAAGAACGCCGAGGAAGCAAAGGCGGTGGAATTGGCCGGATGGGATTATCCCCGACATCTGGCTGGCAGGTTCTTCTCCGTGATCGTCCACGGCGACGTCGAGGGCGCCGAAAACGTGCGCCGCTCGCTCGCGGACTGGCTAAAGTTCATGAAACTGGAGCCGGCCGGAAGCGCTGCGGAACTCGACCGCTACATCGGCTACTGGAAGCCTTATGCGACCAGCCATGAGGAACTGGATCGCGATGAAGCGATACAGGAAGAGGTTCGAAATGCCGCGCGCGCCCTTGCCCAAGCCGTTTCGGCACGACGGGAAGGACGGCTGGAAATGATCGGCACCAACCTGAAAGAGCCGCGCGACAAGTGAAGCTGCGGCTTCGCAGTCCCCTTCAAGAGCGCGACCGCTCCTCGAGCGCAAGGAACCGTTCTGTCAGGGTGTCGAGCTTTTTTTGCATGCGCTCGATCACCTGCCAGGCTCGCGCAACCTCTTGGGACAGTTCCTCGATCAGGCGCTCCTGTTCCGCTGCAAGCACTTCCAGTTGAACAAGCCGGGGGTCGATCACAGGATGATGCTTTCGAGCCGGGCGCGCAGAGATGGACTGAGAGGAGCGGGACGGCGCGTCTGCCTATCAACATAGACGTGGATGAAATAGCCTTCGGCCGCCGCCTGCAAATCGTCATTGCGGAACAGCCCGACCTCATAGCGCACCGAAGTCGTGCCAAGCTTCGCCACCCGAATACCGGCATGAACGACATCCGGAAACGCCATTTCGGCGAAATATCGGCAGCCTGTTTCAACGACCAGACCAATCTGTTCGCCCACGTGGATATCGAGCACGCCCTCTGCGATCAGCCAGCCATTCACTGCCGAATCGAACAGCGAATAGTGGACCACATTGTTCATGTGACCGTAGATATCGTTGTCCATCCATCGCGTCGTGATCATGCGGAAGGCGCGGTAGTCGCTGCGCGAGGATCGCTCCGCCATCACCACGCCGCCCGATAGATCGCCAGCGCATCGCCTTCCGACAGGGAGCGCGGGTTGTTCACCAGCAAGCGCTGCTGTTTCATCGCGTCGACAGCCATCTTGGGCAATGCGTCCTCGCCGATGCCTACGTCGCGCAGGCGGGCCGGCAAGCCTACACGGGCTGATAGTTTCGTCAGTTCTTCGATCAAGGCCGCGCAGCGCCCTTGCGCACCCTCCTCGGCGTCGAGCCCGGGAAAGCAATCGGCGGCGATCTCCGCGTAAAGATGCGCGGCATCGGGCGCATTGAAACGCAAGACATGCGGCAGGACCAGCGCGTTTGAAAGACCGTGCGGAATGTGGAATGTGCCGCCGATGGGATAAGCAAGCGCATGGACGGCGGCGACCGGCGAATTGGCAAAGGCCTGGCCCGCAAGCATTGAACCCAACAGCATGGCTCCTCGCGCCTCGCGATCCTGGCCGTTTTCGATCACGCGCTCGATATTCGCACCCAGCAGCCGAAGGGCCTCGCGCGCCAGCATCTTGGACAGCGGATTGTTGTTCGAGTTCTTCGACGCATAGGCCTCGATGGCATGAACCATGGCATCGATCCCCGTCGCGGCCGTGATCGCCGCCGGCAGGCCGAGCGTCAGATCGGCATCGAGGACGGCGATGTCGGGCAGGATGACGGGGCTGGAGACGCCGCGCTTTTCCTCCTCGCCGACCGTGATGATCGAAACGGGCGTCACCTCCGACCCGGTGCCGGCTGTCGTCGGTACGAGAACGAGCGGCAGGCGGGGCCCCTTGGCCTGCGCCACGCCCCAGGCTTGATCGAGATCTTCGCCCGAACCGAGCAGAAGCGCCGCAAGCTTGGCGACGTCGAGCGAAGAACCGCCGCCGAAGCCGACGACGCCGGAGGCGCCCGCGCCCGCCTCGACCGCCTTCATCAGCGTGGCGCGCGACGGATCGGCTTCGACCTGGTCGAATAGGATGACGTCGATGCCCGCGGCTTCCAGCGAAGCTATAGCGCCGTCGCAAAGGCCGATGACGCGCAAGCCTGGATCGGTGATGAAAAGCACGCGCACGCCTAAAAGTTTCGCGGTGATGGAGCCAAGTCGCGCGGCGCTGCCGGCTTCGAAAACAATCGAGGCAGTGGTGTTGAATATGAAGGGCGAAAGGATCGTTTGGGTCATGGCCGCGAAAGTGGCAAGCAAGCTTGCGCTTGTCGAGGGATATCTCTTCTCGCAGCCATTTGCCGGCGCGCAACGCCCATGATAATTCCGATGGATGACGACAGTGTTCTGACGGAAAATCCCGGCATGCCCGAAGCTGCGATCGAACTTGTCGGCATCAACAAGAGCTTCGGCCCGGTTCATGCCAACAAGAACATCGACCTCCACATAAAAGCCGGCACCATCCACGGCATCGTGGGCGAAAACGGCGCAGGCAAATCGACCCTGATGTCGATTCTCTACGGCTTCTACCAAGCGGATTCGGGCGAGATTCGGGTTGGCGGCGAAGCTCGGACGATCGCCAATTCCAATGATGCGATCGCGCTTGGCATCGGCATGGTGCATCAGCACTTCATGCTGGTGCCAAACTTCACTGTGCTGGAGAACATCATCCTCGGCGCAGAAGGCGAAGCGCTGCTCAAGAGCTCAATCTCCAAGGCGCGGTCGGAACTGAGGCGACTCGAGACGGAATACGGTCTCGAGGTCGACCCCGATGCCATTATCGAGGACTTGCCTGTCGGTCTTCAGCAGCGCGTGGAGATCCTGAAGGCCCTCTATCGCGGCGCCGACATTCTCATTCTCGACGAGCCGACCGGCGTCCTGACGCCGGCCGAGGCCGACCACCTCTTTCGTATCCTCGACCAGTTGCGCGCCGAGGGAAAGACGGTGGTGCTCATCACGCACAAGCTGCGCGAGATCAAGGCGATCACCGACGATGTTTCGGTCATGCGGCAAGGCGAGATCGTCGCGACGCGCAAGACTTCAGACGTCACGGTCGAGGAACTCGCCGAACTCATGGTCGGTCGCCGCGTCCTCTTGCGCGTCGAAAAGGGCCCGGCCGAAGCCGGCGACGTCAAGCTGGCGGTGCGCAATCTCAGCGTCGTCGATTCGCGCGGCGTGACGGTGGTCGACGGCGTATCCTTCGATGTGCGCGGCGGCGAGATCGTCGGGATCGCCGGGGTTGCCGGCAATGGCCAATCGCAGCTTCTAGAAACGGTTGCCGGCATTCGTGCAGCTGTCGCGGGCACCGTGCTCCTGGATGGCAAGCCAATCGACATCACCGGCGCGGCCGATCCGGGCGAACTGCGCGACCGCGGTCTCGCCCACGTTCCAGAAGACCGGCACCATGTCGGGCTGGTATTGCCTTTCGAGCAGTATGAAAACGCCATCCTTGGCTATCATGACCGGCCGGAATATCTGAACGGCCCCTTTCTCGACATCGACGCGATCCGCAAGGACGCGAAAAACAAGATCGACCACTATGATATCCGACCTGCGAACGAACGACTGAAGACCGCCAACTTTTCCGGCGGGAATCAGCAGAAGATCGTTTTGGCTCGCGAACTGGAAAAAGACCCGGGGGTGCTCCTCGTCGGCCAGCCGACGCGCGGCGTCGACGTCGGCGCGATCGAATTCATCCACAAGCGCCTGATCGACATGCGCGATCAAGGCAAGGCCATCCTTCTGGTGTCCGTCGAACTCGACGAAATCCGCTCGCTTGCCGATCGCATTCTGGTGATGTTCGACGG
>CAZEEC010000155.1:0-4968 GCA_964511105.1 uncultured Mesorhizobium sp. | reverse complement strand
GTACGGATCGATTCGCCGAAATTGATCTGCGAGCCGAGGTAGATCGGCGCCATCACCGTCGTCATCTGCTCGGCGACGTGGCACAGCGGCAGATAGGACAGATGTGTGCTGGCCGATGACAGTTCGAGCCGCTCTGTCACCGCGACGGCCTGGGCGCGCAGATTCCTGTAGGACAGCATCGCGCCCTTCGGCTTGCCGGTCGAGCCCGACGTATAGATCATCAGAGCGATATCTTCGAGGTTCTGGCGCGACAGAGCCGCATCGACCAGACCGGGGTTGGCCTTGCGATGGGCCGCACCCTTCACCTCCGTCGCCTCGAAGGAAACCACCAGATCGGCGGGATAAGACCGCATGCCCTTGGTCTCGACCACGACGATCGTCTTCAGGCGCGGCAGCTGCGCGCGCACCTCGATCACCTTGTCGACCTGCTCCTGGTCTTCGCACACGATGATTTCGGCGTCGGAATGTTCGAGCACATAGGCGACTTCATTGGCCGGGCTGGTCGGATAGACGCCGATCGTGACAGCACCGACCAACCCTGCACCAAGCTGCGACAGCACCCATTCAAGGCGGTTTTCGGAGAGGATGGCGACATGACCACGTTCGGAGAGCCCAAGCGCGCGAAACCCATGACCGACATTCGTCGCGCGCTCGAAATAATCCGCCCACGTGACCGGATTCCAGATGCCGAAATCCTTCTGCCGGACGGCGACGCGGGTCGGTGACTTGCCGGCATGCTCGCGCAGCATCTGCGGCAGGGTCAGTTCGGGAAAGGACGGTAGAGCCATGAAAAGCCTCAGGAAAGCCAGCGCTTGCGGCGCTTGTAATGCTTGACGTCACGATAGCTCTTCTGGCCCTCGCCGCCGCTCATGCCGAGATAGAATTCACGCACGTCCTGGTCGTTGACGAGCCGGTCGGTCGGCCCATCGAGCACGATCTTGCCCGTTTCCATTATGTAGCCGTAATGGGCGATGGCGAATGCCACCGCCGCATTTTGCTCAACCAACAGCATCGAGACGCCCGTCTCGCGGTTGATCCGGGCAATGATGCCGAAAATCTCTTCCACCAGAATCGGCGAAAGGCCAAGCGACGGCTCGTCGAGCAGGATCAGTTTGGGCTGCGCGATCAGCGCGCGCCCGATCGCCAGCATCTGTTGCTCGCCGCCGGACAGGTAGCCGGCGCGCCCGTGCCGCCGCTCATGGAGCCGTGGAAAATAACCGTAAACGAGGTCGAACGAGGTCGGCTTCACGCCGCGGCCCGACAGCGCGAAGGTCGCCGCCGTCAGATTCTCCTCAACCGTGAGATCTTCAAAGATGCGCCGGCCCTCCATCACATGGAATAGGCCACGCCGCACCAGACCGTGCGGCGTGTCTTCTGCAACCTTGCGGCCATCGAAATCGATCCCGCCCGACGTGACGGCTCCGTCTTCGAGTTCGAGCAGGCCGGAAATCGCTTTCAGTGTGGTCGATTTTCCGGCCCCGTTGGAGCCGAGCAGCGTGACGACCTTGCCACGCGGCACGGAAAGCGACAGGCCGCGGAGCACCTGGATCGTCTTGTTGTAGACGACCTCGATATTCTCGACCGACAAAATGGTGTCCGCGGCCATTACGCTCTACTCCTGCAGGCTGATCCAGTCGGAGACCGGCTCCATGCGCTGATCGGCAGCGTCATACTGGTAGATGCGCCCGACCGGCACCGTGTTGCCAGGAACCGAGATCGGCACGCCGATGATGCCGCCGGTGTCGAAATCCTCGATCGAGTTGAGCGCCGCCTTCATGTTCTCGCCCGTCAATTCCTGACCCGCATCGAGTGTGCGCTTGACCGCCTCGGCCATCAGCATCGCCGTCAGGAAGCCCTGCATGTAGCCGGTCGCCTGATAGTCCGGACGCATTTCGCGGATGCGGTCGAGCATCGGCGCCTCTTCCTCATCATAGTAATAGCGATACGGCATCACACCCATGAAGCCGTCGGCATTTTCGCCCACATCGGCCCAGATGGAGGAGTCCATCGACCAGAACGTGCCCATGAATTTGGTTTCGAGACCCAGTTCCTTGGCCTGCGTCATGAACTCGGGCAGTGGAGCAAGGATGTAGCCATGAAAGATCGCATAATCAGGCCGTGATCGGCGCAGCTTCAAGACTTCCGTCGACACATCGACGGCGCCCGGCGGGGTGATGATCTGTTCGACCACTTCCAGTCCAAGTTCCTGGGCGCGCGCCGTCGAGGATTCGATCGGGTCGCGGCCGAATTCCGTATCGGAATTGACGAACACGATCTTTGCGCCCGGTGTTTCCTGCGCGATGTATTCGAGCAGGATCGAGTACATTTCCGTATAGTCCGGTCCGGCGATGAACTGATTGGCGAAGTTCTCGGGATCGTTGATCTCGGTGGCGAAGGACGCGCCGGCCATCAGGATGTCGCCGCGCCGCTCCAGTTCGGAATTGATCGTCCGCGAGAAGGCGGTGGAATCGCCGTAATAGAGGTGCATGTTCTCGTTCTGGCTGGCGAGTTTGTTGAAGACGGCCACCGATTGGTCGACCTGATAGCCAGTATCCTCATAGGCGAGCCGCACCTGTCGGCCGTTTATGCCACCTTCCTCGTTCAGCATCGTCAGATAGTCTTGGATGCCCGCCTCGATCGCCACGCCGGCGAAGCCGAAGACGCCGGTCAGCGGCAGCGAACCGCCGATGACGATCTCACCGTCGTCCTGTGCACCGGCAGGTGCCGACGCCATCAGCGCCGTCGAAGCGGCCAATGCCAGAAACGTCCGTTTTGTCAGTCCCATGATATTCTCCTCCACGAGTTGTACTATTTCTTGAATGGCCAGAGATGGAAGAAGCGCCGGATCCTCTGGATGATCTCGGCGAGACCCTGGGGTTCGAGCACCAGGAACAGGATAATCAGTCCGCCGAACGCTATGGTGCGGATCGGCGACAAAAGCGTGCCGGCATTCGACACGTAAGGCGAAATGATATCGACGCCGAAGCGTAGAAATTCCGGCACCAGTGTCATGAACGCGGCGCCGATGATGCCGCCAAGAATCGAGCCCATCCCGCCGACGATGACAGCGGCAAGGAAGAAGATCGATTCGACGATGGTGAAGCTTTCCGGCCCGACCGAGCGGAAGAAATAGGCCCACATGCCGCCAGCTACCCCGGCGTAAAAGGACGAGATCGCAAAGCTGAGCAGCTTGGTCTGCAAAAGCGGGATGCCGAGCACTTCTGCGGAAATGTCGCGGTCGCGAATGGCGATGAAGGCGCGGCCGATCCGGGTTCGAAATAGGTTCGCCGCGCCCAGGACCATGACGAATGTGATCGGCATGAAGACCCAGTACATTTGGGCATAGGTGGTGAGCGGGCTGCCGAAAAGCGTTGCCGGCGCGACGTTCATTCCGCGCCCCCCGCCCGTCACTGACGTCCAGTTCAAGAAGACGAACTGCAAGATGATCGAAGCGCCGATGGTAGCGATGGCGAGATAAAGTCCCTTTACCCGGAGCGAAGGGATGCCGACCAGGATGCCGACGGCCGCCGCGACCGCGCCCGCCAGCACCAGATTGAGCAGGAAAGGCGTGCCGAGATTGCCTTCCATCCAGCCGACCGTATAGGCCCCGACCGCCATGAAGGCGCCCTGCCCCAGGCTGACCAGCCCGGTATAGCCGGTCAGGATGTTGAGGCCCGTCGCGCTGGCGACGTTGATGGCAACCAGACAGGCGAGATAGAGCCAGTAATTGTTGAGGACGAAGGGCGCCAGAACGAGCACCAGGACGAGGATCGCCATCCAGGCCCACTGCGTGCGTGTCTGCAGCAGCGCCTCGTCGGCGAGATAGCTCTCATTGGCTGTTGCGATCCGCATCAGAGGCGCTCGATCTCGGTTGTGCCGAACAGTCCATAGGGACGGATCATCAGCATCAGGATCAGGATACTAAAGGTGGAGACGAGCTTGTATTCGCCGCCGAGATAAGTGCCGGCCCAGGCTTCCACCAGGCCGATGAAGAGCCCCGCAATGAGCGCGCCGGCCACCGAATCGAGGCCGCCGACGATCACCACGACGAGCGCGGATAGCCCGAAGACGCCCATCGACGGCGAGATGCCGCCAATGGCTCCCAGAAGAAGGCCCGCACCTGCTGCCGTCGCGCAGCCGACGATCCAGGCCATTGAGAAGACGCCGGGCACGTTGATGCCGCACGAATAGGCTGCCGCCTGATCGGTCGCGGTCGCACGCAGCGCCACGCCGCCGCGCCAATAGCGGAAGAGCAGGAGGAACAGCCCGATCACGATGGCGGCGATCACGAAGGCAACCGCGATCTTGCGCGAGACATAAAGCTCGCCGATGAAGATCGGCGCGCTGCCCATGAAGTCGGGAAGCGTCCGCGGGTCGGTGCCCCAGATCATTTCGACCAGGCCGATCAGCACGGAGCCGAGTCCAACGGTCACCATGAAGACCGAGATTTCGGCCTCGCCGAGCATGCGCCGGATAATGCCGCGCTCGACGATCGCGCCGATCAGCCCGCCACCGGCAACGGCAAGCGGAATGGCAAGCCAGTATGGGAGGCTCATCCCGGCTGCGAAGGCAAAGAAGAAGTAGCCACCCATCATCAGGATTTCGCTGACGGCGAGATTGATGACCCGCGTCGCCTTGTAGATCAGGACGAAGGCAAGCGCCGTCAGCGACAAGAGCGCGCCCGAGCCCAGCCCAGCCAGGGAAACCTCAAGGAAGAACAGGAAATCGCTCATGCTGCTTCGACCTCGCCGGATGCTTCGGCGGCGAGCCGCTTCATCAGAGCCGCGGGATCGCCCGAACCCAAATAGGCGGCGACTACGTTGGGATCCTGCTGCACGTCGTGCGGCAAGCCTTTAGCGATGACCTGGCCGAAATTCAGCACCACCACGTGATCGGAAATGTCCATCACCATACCCATGTCGTGCTCGACCATCAGGATCGTCGTGCCCCACTCCTCCTTCACGTCGA
>CAZEEC010000154.1:0-5007 GCA_964511105.1 uncultured Mesorhizobium sp. | reverse complement strand
CCGATGGCGACGACCAGTTCGACCTCGTGATGCAGGTTCTGCGTCAAGGGCGGATAGGGGACGTCGCCTGTCGCATCAAAGCCCGCATCGGTCGGCTTCATGAAGAAGAAGGGCGGGTCGCGCTCATCATTGCCCATTTCGCGCGCGTGCGCGGCATAGTTGCGGCCGACGCAGAATATGCGGCGGATCGGAAAGCGCTGCCGGCTCTCGACAATGGCGAGCGAGGGCTGAACGGGGGCAGCTATGGCAAATTCGGTCATGCGGCTTGCTTAGCCTGCCAGAGGGAGCCCGCCAAGCCGCCTGTATCGTCACGACGTGCGTTTCGGGCGAATTTTGACCGATTGATAAAAAATAAATCCGTGCTAGCCTTCCGGAAAAACCAAGAATGGGGAACCGGAATGGCTGAAGGCCTCTACAGGGAGGGCATTGCCGCCGCGCGGCTCGCCCCCGATCAATATTCTCAGAATTTCGCGGATCTGCATCCGCCCCTCGACAAACATGAAGCGCTTGTCGAGTCCGATCGCTGCTATTTCTGCTACGACGCGCCGTGCATGCATGCGTGCCCCACGTCGATCGACATCCCGCTGTTCATCCGCCAGATTTCGACGGGCAATCCGCTTGGATCGGCAAAGACCATTTTCGACCAGAACATCCTTGGCGGGATGTGCGCGCGGGTCTGCCCGACGGAGACCTTGTGCGAGGAAGCCTGCGTGCGAGAGGAAGCCGAGGGCAAGCCGGTCAAGATCGGACAGTTGCAGCGATACGCGACCGATGCTGCGATGGCGCGCGATGTCCAGTTCTATGAGCGCGCGTCGGACACGGGACGAAGGATCGCGGTGGTCGGCGCCGGACCGGCAGGGCTGGCGTGCGCGCATCGACTTGCGACGCACGGCCATCACGTCACGATCTACGAGGCCCGCCCTAAGCTCGGCGGCCTCAACGAATATGGCATCGCAGCCTATAAATCGCCCGAACACTTCGCCCAGGCCGAGGTCGACTATGTGCTGTCGATCGGCAATATCGAGGTCAGGAACGGGGAGATGATGGGCCGCGACTTCGCGCTTTCGGATCTGGCGGGTTCCTATGATGCCGTATTTCTCGGCGCGGGCTTGACCGGGGTCAACGCCCTTCAGGCCGAGGGCGAGGATTTCGAGGGCGTCGACAACGCGGTCGATTTCATCGCAATCCTTCGCCAGGCATCCGATCTGTCGCAACTTGAAATCGGCCGGCGCGTCGTCGTGATCGGCGGCGGAATGACCGCCATCGACGCCGCGATTCAGGCCAAGCTTCTCGGCGCCGAACAGGTGACCATCGCCTATCGGCGCGGCAAGGCCGACATGAACGCGTCCGGGTTCGAGCAGGATCTGGCGGCATCGAAGGGCGTCACCATCCGCCACTGGCTGAAGCCGGTCCGTATCCTTTCAGAGGGCGGCAAGGTAACAGGCATCGAGCTCGAATATACAGCGATCCGCGACGGGCGGGTTGCCGGAACAGGCGAGATCGTGCGCATCCCAGCCGATCAGGTCTTCAAGGCGATCGGACAGACGTTCGACCCCTTGCCGCTGAATGGAAGCGGCGCGGCGATTGCCATGGAAGCGGGTCGCATCAAGGTCGATGCGGAAGGGCGCACTTCGGCGCGGAACGTCTGGGCCGGCGGTGACTGCATTCATGGCGGCGACGATTTGACGGTGACTGCCGTCGCTCAAGGGCGGGATGCGGCGGAAAGCATTCACCGCACCTTGAGCGTTGAACGCGGCCATGCCGAACGGAGCCACATTCCTGCCCGGGAGGAGGCGGGTGGATGGGACGCGAGATGAACGGCGGCTGCTATTGCCGGGCATTGCGCTACCAGGTGTCCGCGGCCCCTGTCTTGAAGGCGCAATGTCACTGCCGCGCCTGCCAGCATGTTTCGGGCGGCGGTCCGAATTACTTCATGCTCATTCCGCCGGAGGGCTTTTCCTATGTGGAAGGGAAGGCGAAGAGATATTCGCGGCCGGACCTGCCCAAACCAGTGGTCCGCGAATTCTGCGCCGTTTGCGGCACGCATGTTCTGACGCGACGGCCGGATTTGCCGCAAATCGTCCTCAAGGTCGGAACGCTGGACGATCCAGGCGTCTTTGGCGGCCCGAAAATCGCGATCTTCTGCGAAGAGAAGGCGGCCTTCCATATCATCCCCGATGGCGTCCGGACCTTCGATAGCCTGCCGGAGCAGGTTCAATGATCCCATTCCCCAGCACTTTCCGTGCCGTTTCAGGTTAGAAGGAGCACGACAATGGTAGACATTCGCTCGAATTTTGTGGGCATCAAGTCGCCGAACCCGTTCTGGCTGGCGTCTGCGCCGCCGACTGACAAGGCCTATAATGTCGTCCGCGCCTTCAAGGCTGGGTGGGGCGGCGTCGTATGGAAGACGCTTGGCGAGGAGGGGCCGCCGATCGTCAATGTCAACGGGCCGCGTTACGGTGCGATCTGGGGCGCCGACCGCCGTCTTCTGGGCCTCAACAATATCGAGTTGATCACCGATCGCGACTTGCAGACCAATCTGCGCGAGATCAAGCAGGTGAAGCGCGACTGGCCGGATCGGGCCATGGTCGTCTCGATCATGGTCCCGTGCGAGGAAAACGCCTGGAAGACCATCCTTCCACTGGTCGAGGAAACGGGGGCGGATGGCATCGAGCTCAATTTCGGCTGTCCGCACGGCATGAGCGAGCGCGGCATGGGCTCGGCGGTTGGGCAGGTGCCCGAATATATCGAGATGGTGGCGCGATGGTGCAAGCAGTATACGCGCATGCCCGTCATCGTGAAGCTGACGCCGAATATCACCGACATCCGCTATCCGGCGCGAGCTGCCAAGAGGGGCGGTGCCGACGCCGTGTCGCTGATCAACACGGTGTCGTCCATCACAGCGGTCAATCTGGACACTTTCTCGCCTGAACCCTCGATCGACGGCAAGGGCAGCCATGGCGGCTATTGCGGGCCGGCGGTGAAGCCGATCGCCATGAACATGGTGGCCGAGATCGCGCGTGACCCAGAGACGCGCGGATTGCCGATCTCCGCCATTGGCGGTATCACGACCTGGCGGGATGCTGCCGAATTCCTGGCACTCGGCGCAGGCAACGCGCAAGTCTGCACCGCAGCGATGACGTATGGCTTCAAGATCGTCGAGGAGATGATCACCGGTCTCGCCGAGTGGATGGACGAGAAGGGACATGCCACGCTCGACGATTTCATCGGCCGCGCCACGCCGAACGTCACCGACTGGCAGCATCTCAATCTCAACTATGTCACCAAGGCGCGCATCGATCAGGATCTGTGCATCAAATGCGGGCGCTGCCACATTGCATGCGAAGACACTTCGCACCAGGCGATCACCAGCATGGTTGACGGCAAACGACATTTCGAGGTGATCGACGCAGAATGCGTGGGTTGCAATTTGTGCGTCAATGTCTGTCCGGTGGAAAACTGCATCACGATGGAGCCGCTTGCCGCCGGCGCGCTGGACCAGCGGACCGGCCAGGTCGTTTCGCCGGTTTATGCGAACTGGACCATGCATCCGAACAATCCGGCCGCGAAGGTCGCCGCCGAATAGGGTTGCGACGCAACCGCCGCCATGGAATTGCTTCGGGCGCGGGAGACCGCGCCCGCTTTCGCGATCAGGACGAGTTGCCGTGGCCGACATCGCTATGAAACGAACGCATGCGGGCGGCCGCGAGAAACTGATCGGCCATCTGGCGATGCTCGGCTTCGCCGCCCTAGTCTCGGGCTCCTATTCGATGGGAGCGATGGCCGCGCCTCATCTGGGGCCCGGCGCGATCAATGCCGTGCGGTTCGCCTTCGGGATCGGCGTCATGGCGGCAGCCGTGATGCTTCTCAATCGCGGTTCCATCCCGCGTCCTCGCGCGCCATGGCGCTATGCGGTGCTGGGGCTTTTGATGGCGGTGTTCTTCATCACCATGTTCATGGCGTTGCGCCTGACGACGCCGATCGCGACAGGCGCGATCTTCACTTTGATGCCCTTGATGGTCGCCGGATTCGGGCTCCTTTTTCTGGGCGAGGTGCCGCGCCCGATCGTCGTCGTGAGCCTGATCGTTGCCGCCTGCGGCGCGATCTGGGTCATCTTCCGGGGCGATATCCAGGCCTTGCTGTCACTCGATCTCGGGCGTGGGGAGTTGATCTTCATCTTCGGCGTCCTCTGCCATGCCGCCTATGCGCCTCTCGTGCGACGGTTCAATCGCGGCGAGTCGGTTGCGGTCTTCACTTTCTGGACCCTGTTTGCCACAGGCGGTTGGATCGCCCTTTACAGCGTGCGCGAGATCATCGACACCGATTGGTCATCCCAGCCTGCGATCGTCTGGATCGCGGTTGCCTATCTCGCAATCTTCACGACGGCGGGCACCACCTTTCTGGTCCAGTTCGGCGCCATGCGTCTGCCTGCGGCAAAGGTGATGGCCTACAACTACCTGACGCCAAGCTTCATCATTCTTTATGAAGGCCTGCTGGGGCATGGCTGGGCAAGCGCTGCCGTGGCCGCCGGCGCGCTGGTTACGATGGCGGCGCTGGTGGTGCTGGCGATGGCGCCGGACGCATAGGGAGAAAATCTTGGCTGATATGCTCGCATTCGGGCGCGGGGTTCTGGCGGCACAGCCTTTCAGCCGCCTCCTTGGAGCCGAACTCACGACCTTCGAGGAGGGACGGGCAGAACTCGCGCTCGATTTGAAGCCGGAGCATCTTCAGCAGCATGGCTTCGCCCATGGTGGCGTGGTCAGCTATCTCGCCGACAACGCGCTGACCTTTGCCGGCGGATCGGTGCTCGGCGATTCCGTCACGCTCGAATACAAGATCAACTATCTGCGGCCTGCGATCGGCCAGCGCCTGATCGCGCGGGCGCGCGTGACGGGCAGCGGCAAGACGCAGGCCGTTTGCCACTGCGACGTGTTCGTGATCGCTGAAGGCGCGGAGAAGATGTGCGCGACCGCGCAAGGCACGATCCGCAAGGCGGGTTAGTCACTA